>JANRBI010000305.1:8879-11076 GCA_030727625.1 Salibacteraceae bacterium | reverse complement strand
TTTTGTTTGATCTTTTGTTTTCATTTTGCTTCTTTTGGTTGTATTCTAACCATCACGAAGCATCGTGAGAACTACTGAATCTATTGTAAAGAACTTGTCTGACCTGTTTGTCAAACGGAGGGCAAAAGTAAGAATAGGTTTAATCCAAGCAAGCCCTTTTGAATGAAAAACGTATTTTATTTTTTAATTGATTGAAATTCAATGAGAATAAATTTTGAAAGCCCCGTCCTGTATGGTTTTCCTACATATCGTACATGCCTCCTTCAAACTCACTTTGGCGATTTCCGTTGCGGTTTTTCTTCTGGTTTAAGCGATAAGTGAACGATAATACTGCTTGACGCGTTCGCCATTGAAACTCGCTGTAAGAATATAAGTATTCTGTATCAACAATTGATCTGCGTTTTCTTGAATTCAGCAAGTCTTTCACGCTAAGTGTAAGTGTGCTATTGCCTTTAAAGAAATCGCGCGACAGGCCTAAATCTATGCTGTACAAAGCCAAGGTTTTACCTTGTGTAGTAACTCGAGGAGCGCTGTAATTAACCGAACCCTGAAGGTTGATCTTATATTTTAGTTCTACCATGGTTGTAGCGCGACCAGTAAGCGTGAATGTTTCGCTACTGTAAATACGCTCTTTGTAGGTGCCCGTTACGGTAGCGTAATAGGCGTTTACGTTTCCGCTAGCGCGCCATTTTTTGGTAATGTTCACATTTCCATTTGCTTCTGCGCCAAATGCATGCTGTGTGCTCAAGTTTACCGGAAATCGTCTGATCAATCCCGTGGTATCAGTTAGCGTAATGCGCTCTACCACACCATCGGTTTTTCGGTAATACAAGGAGGCAAAAAGCGTGGCTTTATTCATTTGCTTTAGGTAGCCAAGCTCATAGCTATCTGTGTACTCAGGGTTTAAATCTGGGTTTCCGCCATAGTAGTTTCTCGGATCGGTGTAAGAGAAAAATGGAATTAGCTCTCTAAATTGAGGTCGACTCAACCTGCGGCTATAGCTGAGTTGTAGACTGTTTTTGGGGTTAATCTCATAACTCAAATGCGCACTCGGAAACAAGTTGAAATAGGTTCTGGGATTTTCGAGCTGACTTACCGTTAATACCGTTTTTATATCCGTGTATTCGGCACGTAAACCAGCTTGGTATTGTAGTTTTTTATATTGGTTAGAAAGAATGGCGTATCCAGCATAAATATTCTCGGTATAAATTAATTTGTCGGTAAAATCGGTGAGCGTTTGGCCATCGATATTTACGCCATAATCATTTTCAATTTCACGCAAAGAGGCGCGCACACCTGTTTCAAACTTCGCCTTTTTTCCGAATGGATGCACATAATCTGATTGCAAGATGTAGTTGCGTTCGTCTTCGGTATTGTTGGAGTTTTGATAGCTTGGCAAGACATCAGTCACACTTGAGGTTTGCACCAAATTAGCCAATTCAGAATCATCATTTTGCGTAATGCGCAGATCTGTTTTCCATTCGCGGTCTTTTTGATCGAATTTTTTGACGTGAGAAAGCGTAAGCTCTATGTCTTGCGATGTCTCATTTTCGTCTTCGTTTCGATCGATAGTTTCGATGGTTTTGCCTGCGTTATCAAAGTCTGTGTAGCCTATAAATGAGGTGTTTTTGTTGCGGCTTTGCTTTAAGAGCACTGCAGTGGTCAGCGTGTTTTTATCATTTATAAAAATGTCGGCACCCACCCGCGCCACATGGTTCAGTCCGCCACGAATATGATCGCGCGTATTCTCGTAAGAGTAGACGGTATCAGGTCCGTTATAATCTTGGAAAGAATATCCTCGGCCAGGGTTTTGGTTAAAATTTACTCCATAGCTCGTAAACAGGTTGATCGATTTTCTGCGATAGTTCACGCTAAAGTTGCCTCCGTGGTTGTTCGGCAAACCTGTGTGCACTTCAAAAGCACCATTAAATCCTTTTTGCTTCTCTTTTTTCAAAACAATATTTATAATACCCACTTCGCCCTCAGCTTCATATTTAGCTGATGGATTAGTCACCACTTCTATGCGCTCAATCATGTTGCCCGGCAGCATGCGCAATGCATCGCCACTGCTGGCCATTCCCGATGGTTTACCGTCAATCAATACGCGCACATTTTCACTACCTCGCAAGCTTACGTTGCCTTCTATATCAACATCTACGCTAGGTACATTTTGCAAAATATCAGATGCATTGCTGCC
>JANRBI010000305.1:0-8779 GCA_030727625.1 Salibacteraceae bacterium | reverse complement strand
AGCTGGAAGTTGCCATCAAGATCAGAAGCTGCTCCGCCAATCAAATTAGAATCGGGCAGCCCATATAGCGCAATGTTTACAAAAGGAACAGATTCGCCATTGGCTTGAATGACTTTGCCTTTGATGCCAGCTTTTGATTGGGCCGTGGCTGTGTTTGAGAAGAGGAGGAGAGTGCTTGCAATGAAAAGTAAAATGGTTCGTAGCATACAATTGTTTGGACGATTTTGTTTGTAGCAACACTTAAAGCGCTTGAGCATAAAAAAAGGGAACAAGGACGGAAGTAAGTGCGACAAATGTTTTCACACATGTCAATTCTAACCCTATCAACCTTCTTCTTAGTCCTTTGTTCCCTTTAGGTCAATATGATTGATTACTCTAGGAATGCTCTGCCAAAAAACGATGCGCAAATTTAACCGTTCTTTACGTGAACGTCCATTTGAGGATAAGGAATATTAATGTTTTCTTGGTCAAATCTTGTTTTCACCGTTTCGAGCACATCAAAATATACATTCCAATATTCTGGCGCATCGACCCAAACGCGCGTGGTAATGTTTACCGAACTACTTGCTAATTCGCCCACTCTTACAAAAGGAGCTGGATCTTTATGAATGCGCTCATCTGCTTCAATAATGGAGCTGATAATGCCTTTTGCTTTTTCAAAATCGTCACCGTAACCAATACCGAAAGAGAAATCAACTCTACGCTGCGGCATTGTGCTGAAGTTTGTCAAAGAACTATTCGCTAGGCTACCATTAGGAATGATGATGGTTTTATTGTCAGGGGTGACCATGATGGTATAAAAGATTTGGATTTCTTTTACAGTTCCAGCATAGCTTGCTGTGTCAACAAAATCGCCCACTTTAAATGGCTTCAGAAGTAAGATGATTACACCACCTGCAAAGTTTTGGAGTGTGCCTTGAAGCGCTAAACCAACGGCTAAACCTGCAGCACCTAGAATGGCCACAAACGATGTCATTTCAATGCTTGCAACACTGGCAGCTGTAATCACCACCGCCACTTTCATTCCTATGTTTAGTAGACTTTTCAAAAATGGGATTAAGCTTGCGTCTACGTTCGCTTTGGTCATTACTTTGCCGAGTCTGCTAATAATCAAGTTTACGATCCACAAGCCGATGATTAGTGTGGCTACCGCTCCTATGAGTTTTATTCCATAGGTTAAAATGAATTCTTGTGCAGTAAGTGTCAGTTCTTCAATGTTTAGCATGCTTTTCTCGGCTTAAAAATGATATGAAATGTATTTTGCGTATGCGCTCAAAGGTAAGATTTCGGTTGTCCTAGTTCAGAAATGGATTGTTTTCCTTTTCATAACCAATAGTCGTTTCTGGTCCATGACCACTGTAAACTAAGAAGTCGTCACTCAAGGTAAATAGTTGACTTTTAATAGAATCGATCAAAGATTGATGGTTTCCACCGGGCAAATCGGTTCTTCCAATGGATGCTCTAAAAAGTACATCACCACCAATCACCAGTTTTTGCGAATGGTTTACCAATACTAAATGCCCGGGTGCGTGTCCCGGACAAAAACGCAATTCAAATTCATCTTCGTCTAAACTTAGCACCGTGTTTTCCATCAAATATTCCTCGCATTTTGGCGATTCTTCAAAGCCAGGAATTCCATACATGCTTGCGCTTATCGGTGCCATTTTCATGGTTGGTTCATCCAGTTTATGATATTCTGGAAGCACTTGATAAGAGTCACACACAAATCGGTTTCCAAACACATGATCGAGGTGGCAATGCGTATTGATCAGCTTCTTCACCGTTAATCCTTCGGTTTTGATAAAGCTTTTTAACGCTTCTTTTTCTTGGTTTTCATAGCAACCAGGATCAACAACGATGGCATTTTTGTGCTGATTATAAACGATGTACGTGTTTTCCTGAAACGGACTAAACACAAATTTTTTAATGGAAATCATACCTAATTCTAAATTGTTTCGTCAGTATCAATCGGGGCTTTACTTTTATGCCTCTTATTCCTAAATAATTTACCGATTGCGCAAATGTAAAATGATACTATTACTTGCCATTGCAACGCTCGGCTTCGTGCGTGTGCAAGGTCAGTTTTATAATGGTATGCATCAGCCTTTCGGCAAAAATCGGATTCAGTTTGAGCAGTTTGATTGGCAAAAATTTGAGTTTGAAGATTATACTGTTTTCTTTTATGGAAAAGGGAGAAATCTAGCAGAATTCACTGCCTATCAAGCAAAGTCTGCCATTTCTGAAATGGAGCGTTTTTTCGATTATCCACTTCGCAGTCAGAAGATTCAGTTTGTGGTTTACCAAAAACTTGAGCACTTTAGACAAAGCAATGTTGGTATTCCAGAAACGGGCGAATCAAACGTGGGTGGCGTTACGCAAATAGCTGGTAATAAAGTGTTCATCTATTACGATGGCGACTTAAACAGCATGCGAAAACAAATAAGATCGGGCATTGCCAATGTGCTGCTTTCGCAAATGCTTTTTGGTGACAATTGGCGTGAAATGATCAAAAATTCAACCTTGTTGAGTTTTCCAGAATGGTATGTAAAAGGTTTAAATGGCTATGCTACTGAGCCGTGGAGTGTAGATGTTGACGACCGCTTGCGCGATATGATTTTGCGAAACGATTACGAAAAATTTAATCGTTTGAAAGGCATGGATGCCGAGATAGCAGGCCGCTCATTGTGGTATTACATTGCCGAAACCTACGGCTCTAATGTGATTCCGAATATCTTGTATATGAGTCGCGTAAGCCGAAATGTAGAAAGTGGATTCTTATTCGTACTCGGTGTTTCGTTCAATACGTTACTAAACGATGCCAAGCTTTATTTTCAATACCGTTACGAAACCGATGTGGATGGTTCGCAGCCTTTTGGCGATTATAGTTTGGTGAAAACCAAAACCAGCAGAGAATATTCAAAACCATCGCTCAGTGCTGATGGTAAATATTTTGCCTATACATCCAATGATTTGGGCAAAACGCGTGTTCATATTCAAGCTATGCAAGGCAAAAAGAAGCGAACCATTTTGCGAGCAGGGTACCGAATGGATCGTATTTATGATAAAAGTTATCCAGTTTTAGATTGGAATCCTGCAACAGGTCAATTGGCTGTAGTAACCGAAAAACGTGGCCATCTTTACTTGTATTTGATCGATCCTGAACATCCCTACAAAAAGCTGAAAATTGAGCTTTTGAGATTAGAAAAGGTACTTGAGATTGACTACGCTGCTGATGGCAAAACCATCGCAATGAGCGCCATAAATAAAGGTCAGTCAGATATTTACTTGTACAGCGTTGCGGGCAATGGTCAAAAACAGTTGACAGACGACATTTTTGACGACCGCTATCCTTCGTTTTGGAACAACGATCAAATCATCTTCTCTTCGAATCGAACAACCGATTCTGTTTTCTATGCCAAGAAGTATTTGAGCCATAAACCAGCCGAACATTTTGATTTGTATTCCATTGGCTTAGACAAAGCCGAGAAGGCGCAAAGGCTTACCAATACAGCATTAGCTGACGAAACTCACGCACAGCATTTTTCGAACAATGAGTTCACATACATCAGTGATCAATCAGGTATAAAGAACCGTTACTTAGGATTTTTAGACAGCGCCATTGTGAGTATTGATACGGTAATTCATTACCGCTATTTCACCCAAATACAAGCATTAAGTGGGTATGCCAGAGGAGTAACCGAGCTTGATTATTTAGCGAATGAGCAGCTGTTGGTTGAGCATATTTTTTATGATGGCAAAGACCGTTTTGTCATGAAATCGGGCGATGAAGCCACTGCAATGTATGAGCCTTTGAGTTCTAATTACCGACAAATGCTGGAAACTCCGTTGGTAAAAGCAGAAGCAACCGAAGAAGTAATTGATGACAGCTCGGGCATTAAACTGATTAGAAAAAAGGTGTTTGACGAAACACTAGCCGTAGAAACGGACAACGGCCTAGTTGATATTTACGATTACAAATTTGATGAAGAAGCCATTAACGAAGCGGCTAAACCTGAAAAGCAAAAAGAACAAAAATCAAAAGCAACGCCTTCGCCTATCGATAGCATTAAAGCGAGTTTGGCGCAACCTTTTAGAATTCCAGAACAGCGTAATTACAATATTGCTTTTGCCGCAACAGACTTTACCGCGCAGGTCGACTTTGACTATGCCACTCAAATTTATCAGAGATTTAACGGTGGGCCATTCATAAATGCTGGTCTTGGCCCATTTTTAAAACTCGGAATGCTAGATGTGTTTGAAGATTACAAGTTAGAAGGCGGTTTCAGGTATTCTTTCAATGCAAATGGAACAGAGTACTTTGTGGCGTTGACCAACCGAGCAAAGCGTTTGGACAAAATATATATCGTGCAGCGACAAACCATGAATGTCGATTTGCCGTTTTTCAAACTGGCGAAAAATGAAATATACCAAGCCAAAGCGATTTATAAATTTCCTATTGATGAAGTAAATGCGGTTCAGTTTACCGGAACAACTCGCTATGATCGCCAAATAATTTTAGCTCAGAATGCAGATGAATTAAGAGAATCGGATAATACAGATTTGTGGGCTGGGCTAAAGTTGGAATACATTTTTGACAATACGCTTTACAAGTCGCTCAACATTATGAATGGCGCACGAGCAAAGGCTTGGGTGGAACATTACCGCGAGGTGATTGACCCAAGTTTGCATACCACGGTTATCGGTTTAGATGCTCGTCATTATCAGCGCATTCACCGAGATTTGATTTGGGCCAACCGATTGGCTGGAAGCTCAAGTTTCGGAACGCGAAAACTGCTCTATTACCTCGGAAGTGTTGACAATTGGTTGGTACTCAATAATACCGATCCAAGTCCACGATTTGATCAATCTACCACCATCGCCAATGATGGTTCTTACTATTTTCAGGCAATAGCCACCAACATGCGCGGGTTTAAGCAAAACGCGAGAAATGGAAACAACTTCTTGGTTTGGAACTCCGAATTGCGTTGGCCAATTGTTCGCTTCTTTACCGATAGGCCGCTCAAAAGCGAGTTTTTTGCAAATCTTCAAGTGATTGGTTTTGCAGATGTTGGTACGGCATGGAATGGTCCAAACCCTTATTCTGACGAAAACGCATTCAATACCATTGTGGTAACCAATGGTTCTGCAACGGTGCGTTACAAAAATCAAAACGATCCTATTCTCGGTAGTTTAGGTTGGGGATTACGTACTAAAATTTGGGGCTACTTTGTTCGATTCGATTATGCGCATGGCATCGAAAACGGCAAATTTATCACACCAAGAGGACACCTTTCTGTTGGATTCGATTTTTAATTAGAAAAACTACCCAAATCTTCCTTCTGCTTTGCACAAATTAGCCGTGATTCTATGCTGCAAACCGTGCCTCAATGCATACTTTTGACCCGTAAAACGCGAAACGAAATGACAATAAACGAAGTACTTATTTTAGCTTCGATAGGCTTGGCAGCCGGAGTTTTTAGCGGAATGTTTGGCATTGGTGGCGGCATGGTGATGGTGCCAGCGCTAGTCTTTTTCATGGGTGTAAGCCAATATTCGGCTCAAGGAAATAGCTTGGCCGTTTTGGTTATTCCAGTGGCAGCCGTTGCAGCTTTCAATTATTACAAAGCAGGACACATCGAGCCCAAATGGGCGCTCATCATAGCATTGGGGTTTATGATTGGCGGTTACTTTGGTTCTAAAATATCATTGGGATTGAGCGAAGTCGTTTTGAGACGTGTTTTCGGAATTGCAATGCTTGCCATGGCTATCAAACTCATCTTTTTCACTAAAAGTGCCGCAGCATGATGATTGAGTTAATCAAACAAAAATCGTTGGAGTATTTTGATGAAGTGCTGCGTTTGCGCAGGCATTTGCATCAGCATCCAGAACTTTCGTTCGAAGAGTTTAAAACACAAGCTTTAGTAAAAGAACAGCTTAGCGCGAAAGGCATTGAAGTAACGTCCATTGCCAACACAGGCCTTGTGGCTTTGATCAAAGGTGAAAAGAGTGTTTCTGAAAAGGTAATTGCGCTTCGTGGCGACATGGATGCACTGCCGATTACCGAAGAAAACGAAATTGATTATAAATCTGAAAATCTTGGAGTAATGCACGCTTGTGGGCATGATGTGCACACTTCGTCCTTACTCGGAACAGCATTTATCCTACATGATTTACGCGCCCATTTTTCAGGAACCATCAAATTATTATTTCAACCAGGAGAAGAAAAATTACCTGGCGGAGCATCTATCATGATTGCCGAAGGCGCACTTCAAAACCCTTCGCCAACAGGCATTTTTGGGCAGCACGTTTATCCAGATTTAGAAGTTGGAAAACTCGGTTTTAGATCAGGGCAATACATGGCTGCTTGCGATGAAATTTACATAGAAGTGATCGGAAAAGGTGGTCACGGTGCTTTACCTCACAAAACCATTGATGCGGTTTTAGCAGCTTCGCACATTGTGATCGCGTTGCAAACCATAACCAGCCGAAACCGCCAGCCAGACATGCCTTCTGTGTTGAGCATTGGTAAATTTATAGCCAATGGTGCTACCAATATTTTGCCCAATTCGGTGCATCTCGAAGGCACGTTTAGAAGCTTTGACGAAGCATGGCGCACCAAAGCGCATCAATTGATCATTGATGTAGCACAAAACACCGCCAAGGCATTTGGCGCTAGGGCAGAGGTAGAGGTAAGAAAAGGATATCCGTTTGTATACAATGATCCTGAATTGACTCAACTTGCAAGACAATGCGCTGTTGATTATGTAGGTGAAGAAAATGTGGTGGACTTAGATTTGAGAATGACAGGTGAAGATTTCGCTTACTATTCGCAAGAAATGCCGGGTTCGTTTTACCGCCTTGGCACCCGAAACGAAGCGGAAGGAATCATCAGTGCGCTGCACACGCCTACGTTTAATGTAGATGAAAATAGTTTGAAATTAAGTACTGGATTTATGGCCTATTTGGCTTTGAAAGAATTAGAAAAATGAAGAAAAGAGCAGTGTTGATAGCTTGTGTGGCACTTGTAATGGCGGCATGTAGCAATCCTAATTTAGAGAAGATTGATCAATTGAAAAAGGAAGCCATTGCAGTGCATGACGAAGTAATGCCGCGCATGGGCGAGATTCATGATTTGCAATTAAAGTTGAAAGCTTTAAGGAAAAACTATACTTCAGATACCACACAAATGGCTCAAGAAGTAGATGCTCAATTGCGAGATAAGGCAGAAGAGCTAGAAATTGCAAACGAAGCTATGATGGATTGGATGGCTGAGTATGTGGTTGATTTTGAGAAAACTGCACCAGAAGATTCTGCCGTGGTTTATTATACCAAGCAGATCTCAGCTATTGAAGATGTGAAGTTGAAAATGAATGAAAGTATTGAAGATGCAGAAAAATATTTGGAGACCTTTCAAGATTAGTGCCTTGGCAGCTTTAGCCATTGCGGCAGTGAGTTGCAAAGAAGAAGCGCCAAAGAGCTTACCGCTGCTTGGTCCATACACGGTAGAAGACAACATTGTGAATGGAATGCTGGCAACCGATACCGTTTTTACGACCATCAGACCATTCTCTTTTTACGATCAAGATTCTAATGAAATAACCCACGCCACCATTGATGGAAAGGTTTATGTCACAGACTTTTTCTTCACTTCTTGTCCTACCATTTGTCCAAAAATGAAGCAACAATTGTTGCGCGTGACCGAAGAGTTTAAAGACAATGATGAATTGATTATTCTTTCGCACAGCATCGATCCAAAACGCGATTCGGTGGCTCGATTACATTCTTATGCTCAAAAGTTAGGCATCAATAGCAGCAAGTGGCACTTGATGACAGGCGAGCGCGACAGCATTTACAGCATGGCTAAACATTATATGATTGCAGCTCAAGAAGATAAGCTTGCTCCTGGTGGCTATGCGCACAGTGGCGCCTTTTTATTGGTAGACAAAAACAAGCAGATCCGTGGTATCTACGATGGCACACTGCCCGAAGAAGTTGATCAAATGATGGAAGACATTAAATGGCTTTTAAACAATGGCGGTAAATAAACCTCTGTTTACATTAATGCTTACTGCATTGGTAGGAGTGTTTTCTTGCGATTACAAACCTCGAAATCAAGGACATTCTGTGTATGTAAAGCACTGCCAAAGCTGCCATTTAGAAAATGGTGAAGGTCTGGGCGCGTTAATTCCGCCAGTGGCCAATGCTGATTATGTTACCGAGCGCAGCGATGAACTAGCATGCCTAATCACGCATGGAATTAGTGGCAACATTACCGTGAATGGAGTGGCTTATGAAGGCGAAATGCCAGGTAATAGGCTGCTTACCGATGTAGAGCTCACCAATTTGATTCATTATATTCTGGTTGACCTCAACCAACAAGAAAATCCTTTTGTAATTAATGACATCAAGGCGCAGTTGGCAAATTGCGATTCAAAGTAGAAAGTGAATTGCTGGTGGTTGAAATGCTTTAAAAAGTGTCTGATTTATTCGTGTGCATCGCATTTGAAACTGATTCTTCTTTAATCGTTCCGCTGACTCCGCTCGCTCGGACTTGTGGTCCGAGTGGACCAATTCTAACCCATAAAAGCATGTTCCTTAATCGAAAGATGTTTTAATGAGCTTTTGAAAGGATAGGAATTTGAATATCTTGGAATTCCGCTCGCTCGGACTTGTAGTCCGAGTGAACCGGTTCACACCCATAGAAGTATGTTCGTTATTCGAAGTATGTTTTAATATGCTTTTGAAAGGAGAGGAAATTGAATAACTAGGTATTTCATGA
>JANRBI010000304.1 GCA_030727625.1 Salibacteraceae bacterium | reverse complement strand
GCGCTGCAGAAGACAAAAACTTGGTTCCATCAATCACCGAACCGCCACCAACTGCTAGCAAATAGGTGATGTTTTCTTTCTTGATTACGCTCAATGCTTCTAGGAGTACTGCGTATTCTGGATTAGCCGGAATTCCGCCAAACTCTTGCACATCATAGCCTTCGAGGGCCGTCATTACTTGGTCGTAAATGCCGTTTTTCTTGATGCTTCCACCGCCATACAGCATCAACACTTTGGCGTCTTTTGGAATCTCGTTTTTGATGTTGGCTATTTGGTTTTTTCCAAACAGAATTTTAGTTGGATTTTTAAATTCAAAGTTTCTCATTGTCTTGTACTTTTTTCAGCGAATTGCTGTTCGAATATTTCTTTGCTTACTCTACTTATTTCTTGAACACCCAGCAAGTACCGCATGTTTAAACTATTGGTAAAAAGAGTATAAATTGATCATCAAAAGCAATTTAGCTTTCTTTCGATCACCCACTTTTAAGTGGGCGAAGCTAGAAAACGAAGCAGTAAATACGTGTGCGTTTGTTTCTTTTGTGAATTCTTATTGCTCATTGAGGAGACATCGAGGTAATAGAATTATACTACCTCACCGCCACCATTCTAATCACTGATGCCAAGCCTTCGTGGTATTGACCTTCGTTTAGCACAGTTTCGGTTTCGGTGATTTCAATGCTGCTGCAATCGGCAAAGTCTGCTTCTAATTCTTCTTTCGAAAAAAGCATCGCATCGGTTTGAGGTCCGCCCGAGGTTTTACCGATTTGTTGCTTTGAAAAAGCTTCTAAAATGATGGTTCCGCCCGGCTTTACATAGCTCAACATTTTTTGATGAAATGCTTGCCTGTTGGGTAAATGAGCGTAAATCAAACCCAACACGTCATACAATTGCTCTGAATGAAAATCCTCAGCGGCACAGCATTCAAAATCGATGTTTACTCCCAATTCTGTAGCGAGCTTTTCAGCACGTTCTTTTCCAGAAAGACTATAATCAAAGGCTTTGGCTTCAACACCCATGAGCGCGGCCATGCAGGCGTTTCGTCCTTGGCCATCAGCCGGCAACAACATACTTTTCGCGTCAAGCGCTGAAAGCTGTTCTTTTAGAAACAGGTTTCCTTCCTTGCCATAAGCGTATTCATTTTCAGCGTATCGTTGGTTCCAAAAGTCTTTCATGGTTTGCTATTTGTCTGCGAACTTAAAAATGGAACTCACAGATGTTTGTGACCATTAACACGAAGGATTGTTTTTTTGCATGAAAAGCCCCAAGTGTTTTGTATTCTCTTTTTTAGGAAGGAAGAGCTTTTAAAGTTCAAGCGCAAGATCAAGCGCAAAATTTGGTTTGAACTAAACAAAAACATCTCTGTCACATCGAGTGGCCTTTGAAAAAGGCTGTATCGAGATGGACATGGCTAAAGTTCAAAAACTAACTACCAACTAACTACTCACTAATAACTTCAAACTATCCACTATGCATTCAAACCCACTGCCAACTGAATACTGTGCACTGCCAACTCCTCCCAAACTCCTCCCTCCGTTTTCTTAATAATTTAGGACATTTTATCAATCACAAAGCACATCTTTGCACGCTTTATGAACGAAACGCAAGCTAGAGGAATTGCCATTTTAGGCTCTACAGGTTCTATCGGAACGCAAGCCCTTGAGGTGATTGAAATGCAACCCGATCACTTTCAAGTTGAAGTGCTTACGGCAGGCAATAACCATACTTTACTGATTGAACAAGCTTTAAAGTTTAAGCCAAACGCGGTGGTTATTGGTGACGAAACCAAGTACCAAACCGTGATGGACGCACTTTGGCCAGAAGGTATAAAAGTGTATGCCGGTGCCGAAGCTTTAGAGCAAGTAGTGCAGATGGAAGGCGTTCAAATTGTATTGACCGCTTTGGTAGGTTTTGCAGGCTTAAAGCCAACGCTCAAAGCCATTGAAGCAGGCAAACACATTGCGCTAGCAAATAAGGAAACGTTGGTTGTTGCAGGTGAATTGGTCACCAAAGCAGCTCGTGAAAAAGGCGTAAATATTTATCCAGTAGATAGCGAGCATTCGGCAATTTTTCAGTGTTTAGCTGGTGAATTTCATAATCCGATTGAAAAGATTTACCTCA
>JANRBI010000303.1 GCA_030727625.1 Salibacteraceae bacterium | reverse complement strand
AATGAAACAAATACTAATTTGGACGCTCAATTATTTGACTAAAATGGGCAGACAACCGTTCGATTTTTTACTTTCTGTTTTTGTTATGATCGCGTTGGTTCATTTGCCATTTGCGAGTCAATCACAAGGATTACAGGACATTAGAAAGGGTCTTCAAGGCGCTAAAAGAGAGGTGTCTAAAACGAATAGAGATGTCAATCAAGTAAAAAAACTTTTTAGTCAAAAAAAGAGAACTGTTGACCCAGCAACAGATACTTCTTCTACCATAAATTGGTCAATGCAGCCCTATGTGCCCAATAGTGGTATGATCAAGGATTACGAGTTTATCTATACCTTTTTACACAAAAAACAAGAATACAGCTTCAAGAAAGATTCAGATTTAATCAGTTTGGAATATGATTCGATTCACCATGAGTTTTACAAAAACATTGGCGAAGGGCAAAAGCTAAAAGATGGTGTTGAAGTAATAGGTTGGCACCCGTATTGGGAAGGAGAGAATTATAAGAACTATAATTTCAAAATGCTTTCCATCATTTCTTATTATTCATACGATATTAATGCAGGAACAGGATCGCCAAACAATCAAGAAGTTATAGATCAATTGCTTCAATCAAGTTTACCAGATTCAGCGCTCAAGTATGGTGTTAAACTATATTTATCTGTTACTTCTTTTGGGGCCGAGGCAAACAAAAGGTTTTTAAGAGATCCTGTTACCCGCGAGCTTTTTATTGATGAAGTAATGGATATTCTCCAAACAAACACTTCTGTTTTTGGCGGTGTCGACTTGAATTTTGAAGAGATAAGTGCAGAAGACAAAGAGTACTTTACCAAATTCGTAAAAGAACTTAATGTTAGACTTAGTGACTTTGGCTTTGAAATAATCCTTGATGTTCCCTACTTCAACCACAACAACATTATTGATTATTATGCGCTCAGCGGAAGCGTAAAATATTTCAATATAATGGGCTACGACTTTAGTGGCGAGCATTCTATTTATCCTGGATCAATTTCACCACTGCACGGCTTGGTTAACCAGCCAAGCTTAGAGTCGGCTGTACACGACTTTCTTAATTTGAATATTTCGCCACAAAAGTTAATTCTTTCGTTGCCGCTGTATGGTGTTTCGTGGGATATCTCTGATATAAGCAAAGGACTAACGGCAGATTATAAAGAATCGCTTCCTTACTATAAGATCAAAGCACAGTTTTCGAGCGAATATTATCCTTTTTATGATCCATTGAGCGCAAGCTTTTTTTACATGAAAGAAGATGATGATGAAGATTCAGCCAAGATTGTTTGTTGGTTTGAAAACGAAACCAGTTTAGATTTAAAAATGAGTTGGGCTGCAGACATGCAGCTAAAGGGTATTGGTCTTTGGGCTTTGGGTTATGAAAATGGCGCGCCAGAAATTTGGCAAACCATCCAAAAAAATTATGGTCAAACGCTCGTTCCTATTGAACCTTCTGAAACAAAACTCTCAGGACCCTATGGTTTGGCCAAAACAGTAATAGCTCATCAAAAGCAGATTGGATTTGGCTTTCTAATTTTTGTAGCCTTCGTTTTGATGGGCTTCTTATATTCTTTAAGAGATTGGCGCGTTAGAGAAATTCTATTTCAATCTCAGTTTTTTAGAGTTGCATATAGCATATTCATATTGGTATTGGCTATTTATGGCATTCAATGGTGGTGGAATGGAAATGCAGAATGGAAGTTGGTAATAGGAATGCTTATTGGCGCGGCCATTGTAGCCATGGTAAATTGGCTGTTTACCAAATACAGAAACGATCTAAAATAATCAGAAAATGAAGGTTTTTGCAAGAGAGTTTGTTTGGGTGGTAGTAGCAATAATATTTGCCGTAGTTATCGGATTCTTTTTTGGATATTGGTTAGCGTTAAACCCAGAAGCTAAAGAAGCTACATCTTTAGAAAAAGTGCTTGAAATGGAGCTGTTTTTTATAGGAGCCATTTTTGGGTTTATCTGCACCTATATGGCAAGAATATTTGCTTGGGCCATTCGCAAACAACTAATCGAAGATTAATATGATTCATAATCTTTTACCAGTCATTTGTGGTGAGTTGAACGAACATTTAAAGTCGATTTACGGGATAGACGATGACAGAGTGCTTGTATCAAATTTGATGAATCAAGATGGCTCAGTTGCCGTAGAAGGACAAAATAAAATTATTTGTTTTTTAGCAAATATTGAGGAGGAAACTATATTAAAGGCAAATCCGGGCATATCGTCTTTTGGGGGTTCCTACGGACTGAGTGGGGGCGATTTATATGTAAATCTTACGATTGTTTTTTCTGCTTTTTTTACAGGTAAAAACTACGTTGAAGCACTCAAGTTTTTATCTGGGGTGATTTATTTTTTTCAATCAAAGTCTGTTTTCAACCCAAACAATACTCCCGGATTGTCAAGTGGTATTGATAAGGTGGTCTTTGATATGACATCATTAAATTTTAATGACCTCAATTCCTTGTTTTCAATGCTTGGCGCTAAGTATATGCCATCAGTGGTATATCGCGTTCGTATGCTCAAGTTTATAAGCGATAATATTGATGGAACAATTCCATCCATAAGCGGAATAGGTATTAATGATGATTCATTTTTACCAGAAGAGGGCTCTATTTCAGGCAGCGTAGATTCAGTTGGTAAAAAACTAGCTAACCGGGCTAAAAACTTGAGGCCGAATGATGGCTTAACAGATCAGCAAAACATCTTAGATGATTGATCGAACTAATTTAAAAACAACATTATACTACGCTAAATCTAAATATTCTGGCCTCTTTAATACAATATAAAAAGCTGTTTGAACTTAAAATTTTCAATGAATATTATCGTGATTTCAATATCAACGATATTGAATTTGAATTGGGTCAAGATGCTCAAATTGCCATAAAGGCCTATGGATTAATCTTGAAAAAAACCAGCTTTGGTGTGGTGGTCTTATACCCTGAATCAAAAGAAAAATTGTTGTTAGAGTCTAACGATAATCATATGATTAGGATGGCGTTAGTGAGTAAGAATCGTAATTTCTTTAATTTCACAGAGCTCGATCATGATTTGAACAATCAGCGGTATTACATAACCAACAAAGAAGTTTACAGAACTCAGTCTGAACCACCAGATTATGTATTGCACCAGGGAAAATATTTGAATGAAAATCAACTTGTTTTCGTGGGCAATGCTTCTACTAGTATTCAAAAATTATTTGGAATTGGCGATCTCAAAATATCGAGTGATAAAGGAGAGATTGAGGTTTTACAATCTTCGGACCAAGCAAGAGTACTAGGGGAAATATTAGCAGATGATTTTGGCGTGTATCAAGTGATTTCTGAAGATTATCCCGAAGGAATCAAATTAATGTATGGCAAGGAAATAACACCAAGATCATTCATAATCGTAGATTTTCATATAGGTGGTGATTACCTTAAAAATAGGCAACAAGAACAACAACGCATATTCTTACTTAAACTCAATAATCGCAAAGCATATTGGAGATTTTACTTCATAGAACAAGACCAAATATTGCCAGCGCTTCTTGAAATATTTGACGGCAAGACAAAATTGAAAATATCAGGTTTTGAAGAGGTTACATTAATTAACAACAAAAAAGCGGTAGTCGCAACATTATCCGACCCAATGCCCCTTTTTTATCAATACAAAGACCTGAAATTGTTAGCAACTATTGGCGAAAAAATTAGTTCGTCTACACCGAATACTATAAAATTGTCATCACCAATATCAACTAGAATTAAAGCTTTTGGTGAGCGAAAAGAAAGAGCCTATTTGGTTGAAATGTACATTACCTATAAATTGAAATCTTAATAACTAAATCGTAAATATGGCACAAGTTCTAGCAACCCCGGGAGTCTATATCGAAGAAAAGAGTGCTTTCCCGAGTTCCGCTGTTCAAGTAGCAACCGCTGTTCCAGCGTTTATCGGCTACACTGAAAAGGCAATCAGGGCAAACAAATCTTTAATAAACGTTCCTACAAGAATCACTTCTTTAAGTGAATTCCACCAATTTTTTGGAGCATCTCCAAAAACTACTTACACCATCAGCGAAGACGATGCTACAGGTTTTAGCATAGCCGTTGATGCTGCTACCAACTTTAATCTTTACAAGAGCATTAGACTTTTCTTTTCCAATGGTGGTAGTACTTGTTACATTGTTTCTGTAGGTAATTACTCAAAGCCAGTTAGTTTCAAAGACTTGAATGATGAAGGTGCTGGAAGCGGTATTCCAACTTTGCTGAAGTACCCAGAACCAACAATGATTGTTATTCCAGATGCTGTTTTATTAGAAGACAATGACTGTTATGAGGTTCAAAAGGCTATGCTTGCTCATTGTGGTAGAGATACAAATAGCCGCATTGCAATATTAGATGTGCTTAATGGTGACAAGGCCAGAACTTATGACGATACCGATGTTATAACCGCTTCCAGAGAAGGTCTTGGTAACAATTTCTTACAATGGGGAGCTTCTTACTATCCATATTTGAACACCACCATTGTTCAAGGTGATGAAGTTGATTTCAGCAACATTAGCAACATTGATGTGCTCGAAACCATTTTAAACAATGAGGCTGATGCACTTTACGGTGACAATGCACAGGTGATAAAAGACGAAATCGCAAAATTATCTGGAGAAAATGATGCGGTGAGTTTGCACCAAACTTTACTTGCTAAACTACCAGCATACAAAGCCGTTTTAGCTGAGCTAAGGAATGATTTGAATATACTTCCTCCAAGTGGTGGAATGGCTGGTGTGATTTCTATGATAGATGGTCAAGTTGGAGTTTTCCAATCACCAGCAAACGTTTCTATGGGTTCTGTTGTTAGCCCTTGCGTGAATTTAACTTCAAAAGACCAAGAAGATCTTAACCTTCCATTGAGTGGTAAAGCCATAAACGCTATTCGCTCATTCCCTGGAAAAGGGGTGTTGGTTTGGGGAGCTAGAACCTTGGATGGAAATAGCCAAGATTGGAGATATATAAGTGTAAGAAGAACAGTGATCATGATTGAACAATCATTGAAAACAGCTTCCGAAGCATATGTTTTTCAGCCTAATGTTGTGAATACTTGGGTAGCTATAAAAGGTATGATGACTAATTTTTTGAAGGATCAATGGAAGAAAGGCGCTTTGGCTGGTGCAGTTCCAGAAGATGCTTTTACTGTTGACATAGGATTGGGATCTACCATGACTGCAACTGATATTTTGGATGGCATCATGCGAATCACAGTGAAACTTGCGGTTACTAGACCAGCTGAGTTTATTGTGATCACGTTCCAACAACAAATGCAAAAATCTTAATCTAAAAAAATACTTTAAAACATATAAATCATGGCTGGAGAAGTACAAGATAATATATGGCCATTGCCAAAGTTCCACTTCAAAGTTGAAGTGGAAGGCGGAATTACAGCTTCTTTTCAAGAAGTAAGTGGCCTTGACTCTGAAGTTGACGTTGTAGAATATAGACATGGTGATAGCCCAGAATTTTCTACCATTAAGATGCCAGGCTTAAGAAAATCGAGTGATGTTACCTTGAAGAAAGGCACATTTACGGGTGATATTGATTTCTATGATTGGTTTGCTCAAAACAATATGAATACCATAGAAAGAAGAACCGTTCAAATTATGTTGCTCAATGAAAGTGGTGATGCAGAAATTATCTGGACGCTCACCAATGCTTTCCCGAAACAAGTTCAAGGTACAGACTTGAACTCTCAAAGCAGCGATGTGGCAGTTGAAACGTTGGTGCTGGCTCACGAAGGTTTAGCGATTACAACAGCATAGTAGAGAAGTTTAATTGAGAGATAATCTTCGGTGAACCACCGAAATTATCTCTCTTTTTTATTTTAGAGAATTAACATGATTGATCCAAGAACAGCATTCTTCAAAGGGGCTATTCAAGATTCAAATTGGCCGCTGCCGAGCTTTCATTTCATGGTTTTAATTGGTAATGAAAAGTGGAGTTTTCAGGAGGTTGGTAATCTGACAGCTTCAACTGAGACATTGACCTATAGGCATGGGAAGAGTGGTCAGGGAGGGTCCTATAAAGTGCCGGGAATTCAAACTTTCGAACCAGTTGTGCTTAAAAGAGGCATGTTTTCGGGTAACACGAGCATCTTTGAGTGGTATGAAAAGTCAACGAGACCTGATTTTGAAAGAAAGGACGTAGTCATCAGTTTGTTAGATCAGCATGGAATGATAGAAATGATCTGGTCATTAACAAATGTGTATCCTTCCAAAATTGAAGGAGGTAATTTTAATGCTAAAGGCACTGGAGATTCTGCTTCTTCCATGGAGTCAGTCACATTAATCTTTGAGGACATGACATTGGATAATTATCTATCCTATACAATGAAAAAAATGAGTGGGCTTTTCTAAAGACATAAGAAAATTATGTAGATTCTGAAGCCCGTAATTATAGTGGAGAGTTATGGCTGTATATGAAAATCACCCGCTTGTTAACTTCAGGTTTGAAGTTACACTTGATCCACCTGGTGGCGAATTCTATTTTTCAAAAGTTACGGGAATTGAAAAGAGCTTAACGGTAGAAACGATAACAGAAGGCGGCAATAATAATTATCCGCATCATTTACCCGGAAAGACTGAATATACTGACCTTGTTCTGCATCGAGGGGTGCTTCCTTCTAGCTCTACTTTTTTAACCTGGTGCGAAGACTCAATCGCAGGCAACTTTGATGTTAAAATCGTTCCGAAAACGGTGATTGTTAAGCTCCTTGACGAGGCCGGTGTTTCAATGATTTCTTGGCATTTTAAAAATGCCTTTCCAATAAGATTAAAGGTTGGCGATCTAGACGCTCAATCACAAGCCATTTTGATTGAGGAAATTTCTTTGAAATATTCTGAATTTGAAAGAACATATCCTTAGGCCATGTCAGTAAAAGTCAAAAATTTCATCATTCAAGCCAAGGCAATCGAACGCTCAGAAGTAAGTCAAAGAAAAGAGGCGAATGCTCAGATCAATGGCTCCACCAAAACAGTTGTTTCTGAGTCTGTCAAAGAAGAAATAATAAGCGAATGCTTTGATAAAGTAATTCAATATTTAGAATCGAAAAATAAATTGTAATCGCACAATGGCTTTGGAGAAAATGACGATTAAGGCATACAAAGACGGCAAGTTTAAGACTTCGGCTGGTAGCTTTGATCTGCAATTCAATCCAACAGAGTATTCTCAATTTTACAAAACAAGTCAAAACGAAAGTGGTGTAGTTACGCTAGCAAGCGGAGTAACAATTGACACTCCAAAATTGGCGGAGAAACAAGAGTTTGTAGTCCAGTTTTATCTTGACTCAACGGGTGTTGCTCCGGGTTGCGATTCGGTACCAGATTCTATAAAAACATTAAAGGGTCTATGCATTGATTATCACGGAACCGAGCATACAAGCTATTTCTTAAAGTTAGTTTGGGGTTCGGGCCTTGAGTTCAAAAGCAAATGCACTTCAATTGAAATAGATTATGTGCTATTCAAATCAAGTGGAGACCCCGTTAGGGCACGCATAAAATGCACCTTCGAAAGCTACGAAGATCCTTCTACAAAAGCGGCCAGACACAATACCAGTTCGCCAGATCTTTCACACATCAGAACCTTTAAGGCGGGCGATAGTCTACCTTTAATTTGTAGTGAAATTTATGGTGACTCAAGTTATTATCTTCAAGTAGCCAAGGCTAATGGAATAATTAATTTTAGAAATATAGCTCCTGGAAAGCAAATTTTGTTTCCACGACTTGAAAAATAGCCATGGCAAAATCACCTCTAGATAACGCGGTTGATAGACTCTCCTTTTCCATTTTGGTGAATGGTGCTGAAATTGAAAGCACGATTCAGATTTCGTCCATTTCTATTTCAAAAGAGATCAATTCAATTCCAGTAGCTAGGATTTATATCAATGATGGCGATCCTGCAAAAGGTGAGTTTACAGCCAGTGAAAACGCCAATTTTAAACCTGGACAAAGCATTAAAATTAAGCTTGGCTACGAGAGCACAGAAGAAGTAGCGTTTGATGGAATAATCACGGCTCAAAGCCTGAAGGTCTCCAACTATTCTCATAAAAGTATTTCTCAATTGGTCTTGACTTGCCATGACAAGGCTTTTAAAATGACATTAGTAAAGAAGAGTTTAAACTTTGCTAAGAAAAAAGACAGTGAGATAATTTCATCCGTTATATCATCAGCAGGTCTTACCAGCGGAACCGTTACCGCAACCACATTTCAGCATCCAAATTTGATTCAATACAATGTTTCGGATTGGGATTTCATTTTAGATAGAGCTGCAGCCAATGGTTATGTAGTAACATGTGAAGCAGGCAGTATTTCTGCTAAAAAACCAGAAAGCTCAGGCACCGAAGTGCTCATCTTAGATTACGGAGCTAACATAATAGACTTTAAAGCAGATCTGGACACACGCACCCAGATAAAAACTGCAAAATATAATTCATGGGATAGCGCATTGCATAAATATGCTACAGGCACTGGAACAGCCATTACAGGCACAGGGCAAGGCAGCGTTACTGCTGATGATCTTGCCACAGCAGGCGGTAATCCAGCGTTTATTTTAAACTCTTCTACGCCAGAAGATCAAAGTGTGCTCAAAGTAATGGCAGATGCCGAGCTGGCCAAGTCAAGATACTCGAGAATAAAGGGAGAAGTAACCTCTTTTGGCACCAACTTAGGCGAGATCGGAAGTTTTATAAAGTTTGAAGGCTTTGGAACGCTTTTCAATGGACTTACTTTTATTACAAGTGTAAATCACGAGGTGAAGGCTGGAATTTGGAAAACCACGCTTGGCTTTGGATTTGATTACAAACCCTATAAACCCACAAACCCTCTCGACTCGGCAAAGTCAGCCGCTAATAACACCGCAATTACTGGTCTCCATATTGGTAAGGTGAAAAAAATTGACGCTGATCCACTTGGTGAATTTAGGGTGCAAGTTGTGATCCCAATTATTGAAGAAACGGGCGAAGGCATTTGGGCAAGATTGTCACATTTATATGCTTCAAATGGGTCTGGCTTTTTTTTCTACCCAGAAATTGATGATGAAGTAGTAGTGGGATTTTTGGAAAACGACCCACGCTTTGCCATCATCGTTGGGTCAATGTATAGCAAGAAAAACGTGCCTGCAAGCACACCAGCAGCAGAAAATTTTACGAAGGAATTTGTCTCGAAAACGAATATGAAATTATCCTTTGACGAAGAGAAAAAAGTCATTCAAATTGAAACTCCTGGGGGTCAAAAAATTACCTTGAGCGATGAAGATAAAGGCATTAAGTTGACCGATCAAAACAGCAACTCTATTACGATGGACGACTCAGGAATTGTGATAGAAAGCTCAAAAGATTTAACCTTAAAATCAAAAGGAAAGATAACTTTATCTGCTACTGGAAACCTAGCCGCCACGAGCAAAGGTGATGTAAGTTTAGAAGGCAATAATGTAAGCAGTAAGGCAAAAATTGCTTTGAAGGCGGAAGGAGCAGCAAGTGCAGAAATCAAAGCTTCGGGTAGCGTAATTGTAAAAGGGGCAATCGTAAAAATAAACTAAGTATGCTAGCAGCTAGAATAACCGATTTTCATGTGTGTACTCAACAAACACCAACGCCCGCTGGACCTATTCCACATGTTGGTGGGCCTATTATTGGGCCGGGCTGCCCCACTGTATTAATCGGTGGTATGCCGGCTGCGGTTGTGGGAGATAACTGTGTTTGTGTTGGTCCTCCAGATTCAATTGTTAAAGGATCTTCAAAGGTTATGATTGGCGGAAAACCAGCAGTAAGAATGGGCGATGCAACAGCCCATGGCGGTAAAATTTTGGGTGGTTGTCCAACAGTATTAATCGGTTAAAAATGAGCAATGAAGATGCGTTTTTAGGGGTAGGTTGGTCTTTTCCTCCATCGTTTGATAAAAAGGCACGCGCTGTTAGAATGGTATCAGAAGATGATGATATTAAACAAAGTTTGCGCATCATACTTACTACTGCTTATGGCGAGCGTGTCATGCGTCCTGAGTTTGGGTCAAATATTTCTGAGATCAACTTTACCGCGCTCACTTCTAATGTTTTGAATGATTTACGCAGCTATATAGAGCAAGCAGTATTAGAATTTGAACCCAGGGTTACACTGAATAACATTGAACTTGATCAGAGTGAAATTTATGAAGGAATATTGAGGATTAAACTTGATTACATTATTCGAAAGATTAATGTTAGAACGAACATCGTATTTCCCTTCTATTTTAAAGAAGGAACCAATATTACAGCTCAATAATAAAGCTAAGGCAGTTTGAAAAACAGTGAAAAAATAGCGATAAAAACACTCGGGGTTTCAAGGCTCACCATGAAAAATGAAGCTTTGAGTCCAACTTACTTTGGGGTGGATGAGCATAGCTTGAGCGACCTGATGAATTACTTGTCAGAATACGCTAAATATGTTCAGTTTGTCAATTCAGAAAACGAATTGGACGGCAATTGGAGTGTTTTTTTTCAAACTAATATTGCCTTCCTTTTGGCAGAAATTGCTGGATACGACACAGCTGCTTTAGAGCAAAATTTCGTTTCCATTTCTAGCAGAATGGAACATCTTGAATCAAAAGCACAAGAAGAACAATTAAGAGATGAAATTATTGAGACTAATTACTTTTTGTTTAAGCTTATTGATGATTGGTACAAAGGCTCAAAAAAAGATCCTGAACACTTAAAGTTTAATGAGTTTTATGCACAATTAAATGGCGTAATCAGATCTGAATATCGCTATCACGCTCAGCATTTTATTTCTATTGTAAAATCAGCACAACAAAAGGGCAATACAAAAGCACACCAGCTTGAACGATTTGATCGTTTTGATTCTGCTTGGGGAATATCAGAATTGGCTCAAGAGTCGCAAAGGCCTTTACATTTCGAAGCATCACATGGTGACATTAAATCGTTGGCTCAAGTTTTAAGAAGCTTGATTTCTCTGGTGATTCATTTGAAAGAGAACGCACCACGGCAGCTGGAAAACTTCTTGACCAACTACCCAAACCATGACGCGCACATCTCTTTAATTATTTCGTTTTTAAAAAGCTTCCGTCATGTGCAGCAAGATGCGAACGACTTTATGCGAAAGCACTTGGAGTATTACTTAAAAGAAGTGCTTCAACAGCAGCATCGCAATCC
>JANRBI010000302.1 GCA_030727625.1 Salibacteraceae bacterium | reverse complement strand
ACCAATTATACTAGCCAAAAAGGACGCGAGTTTGAAGCACATAATAAAGTAGCTGTAAATTTCTTTTGGGCTTGGGCCGAAAGACAAGTGCGGGTTCAAGGCATTATTGAACGTTTACCAGCGGAAGAAAGCGATGCTTATTTTGACTCAAGACCAAGAGAATCGCAACTAGGTGCTTGGGCATCTGATCAGAGCGAAAAAATGGCTTCGCGAACAGAATTAGAAGAGAAGCTAGCTGAAGTTGAGCGCAGATTTGACGGGAAACCTGTTCCAAGACCAGAACATTGGGGTGGCTTTCTGATTAAGCCGGTGCATTTTGAATTTTGGCAGGGTAGACCAAGCAGGCTCCATGATAGAATTGTATATCAACAAGACCAGCACGGAGCCTGGGTTATTTCAAGACTGAATCCTTAGGCTTCGGCCTTAGTCTCCGCTTTCTTGGCTGCTGGTTTTGCTGCGGTTGTCTTTTTAGGGACTGGTTTTTTAGCCGTAGGCTTTTTTGCTGGAGCTTTTTTGGCTACAGGTTTACTTTCTTCGGATTCATCAACTCCTGGAGCTGATTTTGCTTGCAACGCAGCCATTCGGGAGGGATTCGGAACACCAGTTGGTCTTTTCCTTGTTTTGCCATAGCTACTAGCAAATCTTTTTCCTTTTGAAGTCTTAATATCTCCTCTTCCCATAATGAACTAAATTTTAGAGTTAAACTTTAAATAAAGTCTAAACTTAGTTCATTCAAATTGAGATTCCCAATTTAATCCTCATTATCTGATAAATAGGCAAAAAAAAAGCCCTTTCAATAAAGAAAGGACTTCCAAAAATTTGCTTAAAAAATGCTTAGTTAACAGCGTTACCTAAGTCAGCGCCAGCTTTGAATTTTACAACTTTCTTAGCAGCGATGTTAATTTCTTTACCTGTCTGTGGGTTACGACCAGTACGAGCAGAACGCTCAGATACTGCGAAAGATCCGAATCCTACAAGGGCAACTCTATCACCTGTTTTAAGTGCATTTGTTGTAGTGTCAATAAAAGCATCTAGTGCTTTTTTAGCGTCAGCTTTAGAGATACCTGCTCCCTCAGCCATTGCGTCAATCAATTCAGCTTTGTTCATTTGATTTTTTGATTTAGGTTAAACAATTAGTTTCAATGCTGACAAATATTAGTCGCAACCTCAAGCCCTGCAAGCCTTTTGGTCATATTTGTTAATAAAAACGGTGCTTTGTTAATAAGTGCGGTCTATTTTTAGGGTTATCAAGGATATTGAAGCCTTGTTTTGTTGAAAACCGCACCAATATTGAGGTTCACGAGGCTACCATACCTCTATTTAGTTTATGTCTATTGTGGTCTCACATTCTACTAAGCAGATTGGTCTTATCCACAGCTAGCTCAATTCAACTTGTATCTTTGGCCTTTCTTTTTCAAAACCCGAAAGATTCTTCGATTTAATCTTTCAAAACAGACAAGTATTATGCAAGACACACAGCTATCAACAACAGAACATAACATAGAACTCGAAGAAAAATATGGAGCACACAACTACCATCCGCTGCCAGTGGTTTTGGATAGAGGTGAAGGTGTTTACGTTTGGGATGTAGAAGGTAAAAAGTATTTCGATTTTCTTTCTGCTTATTCAGCTGTCAATCAAGGTCACTGTCATCCAAGGATTATTAATGCTTTAAAGAGTCAAGCTGAAAAGCTGACACTGACCAGTAGAGCATTTTATAATTCACGCTTGGGCGAATATGAAGAGTACATTACCAACTATTTTGGCTTTGACAAAGTTTTGCCAATGAATTCTGGTGCTGAAGCTGTTGAAACAGCAATCAAAATCGCACGAAAGTGGGGCTATGAAAAGAAAGGTATAGCTGCTAATGAAGGAGTGATCATTGTTGCAAGTGATAATTTTCACGGAAGAACTACAACGATCATCAGCTTTTCTAATGACGCAGATGCAAGGGCTAATTTTGGTCCATACACACCAGGTTTTCAATCTATCGCATATAACGATATGAGTGCGCTCGAAACAGCGCTCGAAAACAAGAATGTGATCGCATTTTTAGTAGAGCCTATTCAAGGTGAAGCAGGGGTAAACACTCCAGCAGATGATTACATGAGGAAAGTACAAGCTTTGTGCAATTCAAAAAATGTATTGTTTATGGCTGACGAAATTCAAACAGGAATTGCTCGTACGGGTTCGTTGTTGGCTGTTTGCGGCAATTGCACGTGCCAAGGCCATTGCGAGCGTCAAATCGCTTCTTATGCCACTCCAGATGTTCTAATACTTGGTAAGGCATTAAGTGGTGGTGCTTATCCTGTTTCTGCTGTTTTGGCCAACGATGCTATTATGGAAGTAATAAAGCCGGGTCAGCATGGTTCTACTTTTGGGGGAAACCCATTAGCTGCTGCCATTGCAATGGAAGCTTTGGAAGTAGTAAAAGATGAAAATTTAGCTCAAAACGCAAGAAAACTAGGTAAGCTATTCAGAGCTGAAATGACTAAACTTATCCAAGAAACCAATATGGTGAAAATGGTTCGCGGTCGGGGTTTGCTCAATGCCATTATAATCAATGACTCGCCTGATAGTTCTACTGCATGGGATATTTGTGTAGCATTAAAAGACAATGGCTTGCTAGCTAAGCCAACGCACGGAAATATTATCCGTTTTGCACCACCATTGGTAATGACCGAAGTGCAATTAATGGAATGTGTTCAAATCATTCGCACCACTATTCTTCAATTCAACAAATAAGATCACAAGTAAAACTTCTACGCGAAGCGCTTGTTTTAATGATTAAGATACTAGAACGCTATGGCTAATTTGCTCAAGAATAAAGAAGATCAGGAAGTTAGAATCAAAAAGCCAGAATGGCTTAAGGTGAAAATTCCGAGTGGGAAAGAATACTTGAATGTAAAAGAGATTGTAGAAGAGCGAAATTTACATACCATTTGCTCAAGCGGAAAATGCCCAAACCAAAGCGAATGCTGGAGTGCTGGTACAGCAACGTTTATGATTCTAGGAAATACCTGTACGCGTTCGTGCCAGTTTTGCAACGTTGCAACAGGTAAGGGTGAAGAGGTTGATATTTTCGAGCCAGCCAAAATTGCTGAAAGCGTTCGTTTAATGGGATTGAAGCACGTGGTGCTCACTTCAGTAGATCGTGATGATCTAGCGGATGGCGGAGCCAATCACTGGAAGAAAACGGTTGAGCTTGTTCGCAAGAAAAACCCTGGAGTAACGCTTGAGACTTTGATTCCTGATTTTAAAGGTGAATGGCAAAACTTGGATCCAATTCTTGAAGTAAAGCCAGAAGTGGTTTCTCACAATATTGAAACGGTGGAACGCATCACAAAACAAGTTCGCATACAAGCTAAATATTGGCGTAGCATGGAAGTGCTAAAAAGGCTGAAAGAAGGCGGCATTCAAAAAACGAAAAGCGGCATCATGGTTGGCTTGGGCGAAACCAAGGAAGAAGTGATTCAAACCATGAAAGATTTAGTTGCTCAAGGGGTAGATGTGCTAACCATTGGTCAATATTTACAGCCGAGTAAAAAGCACTTGCCCGTTTTAGAATGGGTAAAGCCAGAAGTGTTCGCAGAATACAAGAAAATAGGCGAGGAGCTTGGTTTTTATCACGTAGAGAGTGGCCCTTTGGTGCGCAGCAGCTACCATGCTGAGAAGCATATTTAGTTTGCCAATTCTATTCTAAACGGGAGCTCTTCAAAGTCTGACATGGAAATGTCATTACCTTGTGCGTTAAGCATATTTTGAACAGACGCAAGAGTAGAAACTACCTCCAAGTTTAACAGTGTTTTAATGCGCTTTTTGGTTACATAACCAAAAGCTGTTAGGATAGGATTGCTAGAAACAAAGTAAACAGTCGATGGTAAATTAGATGCATTCAAGGCAAACTGAATTACTTGCTGAATGTTGAAACCAAGATAGCTTCCTTTCTTGTGAGTCAAATCTATGATAGTAACTAAAGTTTTGTCATACAATGGGTTGCTCATTACAATCCGAAGGGCGTCTATGAATTCATCAGAATGGTAATGATCATGAAATTGGAGGTAAACAACCCTTGATTTTTCTAAAAAATTATAACCCATCCATGCCCCCATGGCGTCAAAGTAGTCATTTTTAATTGGCTAGGATGCTATTTTACTGATTTCGTTAGCGCTTAGTTCAATAGTTGCAGTTAATTCGTTAGTTGGAAGATCATCGGAATCGAGCCCAAATGGATCTTCAATTTCTTCAGCAATGAGTTCTAAACTTGCCAAAGTATAAAAGGTGAAAACAGTGATTAAAATCGTCCAATATTGAAACTGACCGGCAAAACCCAGCGGCATGGTTACTATGTAAACGAAGATGAATTTCTTGATGAAAATGTTGTAAGTATAAGGAATGGGAGTCTTTCTTATTCGTTCGCATGCACCACATATATCGGTAAAAGTGCTGCAATCATTAAGCAATGCCAAATAAGCACTTTCACTTAGAGGCGTTTCTGTCTTCATTTTTTCAATTTCCAATTGCATATGAAATGCAATATTGTTTGGAACATGGGTCATGCTGCGGTTACCTACAATTTCTGGTAGCAGCTCAATTTTGTGCTCGTGGCTGGTGTTTCTCAAATGCTCTTTCAAAACATCTGGGTATGCAATTACAAATGTTTTAAGTCTTGATTTAGAACTATCTGATGCCTTGCTAGCATAGGTTTTAAGCAGAATATTTCTACACACGTTTACCAATGCGCCCCATTGCTTGCGGCCTTCCCACCAGCGATCATAGGCCGTGTTGGTTCTGAAAACTAGTAGTAAGGAGATGATGAAACCGAGCAAAGAATGCATCACCGTACTCGTAAATTCAACGTTCAAAACCTCGAGTTCTAAGTAAATCACGAAGACAGAGTAAACTGCTAGTGAGAGCATTACCCAAAACAGTTTTCTGAAAGTGTCGCTTTTATGAAATTTAAAGATTAACCCGAACCAGTCTTTTGGATTGTAATGCTGCATGTGGGCAATTTAAAAGGAAAAAGGGAAAAACAAACTATTGATTTTATTCAAAATCGAGTTGTTTTTCCCTTCGCACCCTCAATACACTTCTTTAAATAGGTTGTATTACCAACTATGTTTTTATCTGCTTAAAAAGCGATTTTAACTCCTAATCCTGGATCTAAGTGAAAGCCGAAATTACCGTTGGTGTATGCTTCTACATTCGGCTTCAAGTCTAGACTTATGGCCATCGGAATTGGTTTGATTTTGTATTCAATTCCACCAACCACATCCACCCCTAAGCCAATCACATTTTCGTTGAATCTATTATCGCTCCAACCCCAGTTTGAATCGTAGAAGTTTACGTGTGCCCCAACTCCATAATACCAGTTTAGTCCGGGTACATCAAATGCGGTTTTGTATAATTCGAAAAGTCCTGTTACGCCAAACCAATTTCTATTTCCCCATGCAATTATTTCAATTGCGCTTCCGCTAGAAACAAAATGTTTGAATGTAAGCCCTGATGCTCCACCACCTCTAATTCCGATGGCAGTGGTATATTTAGACTTGCCAGTGTAGTTCAATTCTTCCTCTAATGATTTAGTATCCTGAGCTTTAAGCTCTATTGATACCGCTGCTATGGCCACAACGATTAAAAATCGGTTGATCAAAGCCTTGTAGATTCTGTTGCCTGAATATGTATCGGTTTGCATGGTATTGTTATTTGCCATATGACTAGGCCAATACAATGCCATCAACTTTATTGAGTCTTATAGTCTATAAATCAAGTGTTTAATTTTTTATCGATGATGCATTTTTTCCCGATTTGGGAAAGATTCTCACACTGAAAATCCCAATCTTCTTCAATGCTATTGCTTTTGGGCTATTACAATCATTGGTTTTAGTGACTATTTCTTTTCTCGTGCATTTGATTTTATCCTCGAATGAGTATTTGAGGTTCAATAAATTCTTCCCTTATTATTATTGATTTTGCCAATAGATATTGATCCTTTCGGATAAATACTTTTTATGCTTCCATAAATCAGTAAACATTTAATTCAAACTGATTAGTTACATCAAAGTGGTTTAATGCAATCGTTTGAATTCCTTTTGAGATGGGAGCCAAATTGAAATGTTTGGCGATAAACAAAATCAATTTCAAATTGAAACCGAGTAGAAATAGAAAACCCCATCACAATGTGATAGGGTTTTCATATATAGGTTAGGTTAAGGTTTACTTGATTTTGACTTTAACGAATATCATAAGAAATCAATACAACACAACATCCAAATCAATTTTTGATTAAAAAGTGTAGTCAATTGCTAATATTTGGGCATTAAATTTTTATCATGAACTATTCATTTACTGTTGTTGATCGCTTTTTGAATTATGTAAAAATTGATACTCAAAGCGATCCGCATTCTGCAAGCACACCATCTACTGAAAAGCAGATGGATTTGTCTCGTTTGCTTGTAAAAGAATTGCAAGCAATGGGAGTGGAGGATGCCGAAATGGATGAGCATGGATATGTTTATGCCACGTTGAAGTCGAATTCAGAGAAGCAAGTTCCTGTAATTTGTTTTTGCTCTCATGTTGATACTTCGCCAGAAACTACGGGTCAAAATGTGAATCCGATTATTCATAAAAACTATGATGGTGGAATTATAAAATACGCCAAAGACAGCAGCTTGAAGCTGGATCCAGCGGAGCATCCAGAATTGGCAAAGAAGCTTGGAAATGATATTATCACCACTGATGGAACCACGCTTTTAGGTGCTGACAACAAAGCCGGTGTAGCCGAAATAATGGACATGGCGCATTACTTTATTTCTAATCCAGAAGTAAAGCATGGTGATATTCGCATACTTTTTACGCCTGACGAAGAAATAGGTCGTGGCGCAGACAAGGTTAATATTAAAAAACTTGGTGCCGACTTTGGCTACACTGTTGATGGCGAAGCCTTGGGTTCTTTTGAAGATGAAACCTTTAGTGCAGACATGGTTCAGATCACTATTCATGGTGTGAATGCGCACCCTGGTTTTGCAAAAGGCAATATGGAAAATGCGTTGAAAGCCGCTTCAAAGTTTATCGAAATGCTTCCGCAGAATACTTGGTCACCAGAAACTACTGCAAACCGCGAAGGTTTTGTGCATCCTTATGAAATGAAAGGTGGAGTAGAGAAGATGGAGCTCACTTTTATCATTCGCTCGTTTGTAGATGCTGATTTGAAAACCTATGAGCATCAGCTTGAAGAGCTTTTGAAATCGGCCTTAGAAAACTATCCAAATATGACTTATGAGTTCAACGTTTCAGAGCAGTATCGAAACATGAAAAACATCATTAGTCAGCATTCCGCAATTAGCACATACGCTATCCAAGCTATTGAACGAGCTGGTTTGAAGGTGAAGCACGGCAGCATTAGAGGCGGCACAGATGGTTCTAAACTATCGTTTATGGGCTTGCCTTGTCCTAATGTGTTTGCAGGCGAACATGCGTTTCACAGTAAACTAGAATGGGCAAGCGTTCAAGACATGCACAAAGCAGTCGAAACAATCGTAAATATTGCTTGTATTTGGGAAGAAAGAAGTTGATTTTAACACGATTGACTTATTGATTGTCAACCATTATCTCAGCCATTTCATCAGAAACAATAGCCATTTGGCCTGCGTTTACTTGCACGGCATTTAGGCTATTGTTGTTTTTTACAGAAACTACACCTTCTTGCACTGTTACGATGACCGTGTTTTCGCTGCTTTTTGCAACCACTTCAAAAGAAGTGCCCATTGCAGTAATGTCACTCAATTGAGTATGAATTACAAAAGGTTGGTCATCGTCTTTTGAAACCGTAAAACTGGCTTTTCCATCCAACCAAACTTCGCGTTGAGCGCTGCTTTTTTCGTTGAAAAACTTCAAATGTGAGCTGGCCTCAAGCGCAATAGAGCTACCATCAGCAAGCGTGATGCGTTGCTGGTTTTCAGTAGTTTGAATTTCAGAATAAGAGACTTCTGCATTAGTAAAGGCTTCTTTATCGAGTTGACTATACCGAGCCGCAGCTGCAAGAATGGCTAGAATCACAATCATTCCAACCCAACTTTTTACTTTAAAAGTTTTAGACTCTTTTGTGTCTAGCGTTAAAATGCGTCCACCTTGGTCATAAAATCCTGTTTTCTTCTCGAAGTCATCTGCCTTTTGACTCACATCTGTCCAAGCTTGCTCCAAATCAAATTCAGTGGAATTTAGGGTAGCATTTTGCTTGATTCTGTCTAATTCTTCCGCTAGAATTTTCTCGGCAATGGTTTCACTTTCAATAACCTTTGCCACTTGCTCAGCACTTTTTGCCATTTTTAAGTATTGCATATAATCAATACTTGTTTCATGAGTAAGTTTAGTTAAGGCAATTTTCACATCACTTTCCGTGTTCTTTTCTGAGCTATTTTCCCAAAGGGTTACGAATACTCTTTGAACCACATTTTCTGCTGATTCTACTTCGTGAAGCAAGCGCATAGCATAGTTTGCCATCGCTTGATAGTGAGTCCTAAAAAGGTCCTCGAACTGTTTTTTATCTTGAAAATTCAAATCTTAGTGTCTTGCGGCAAATGTATTATTTGGGATTTGTTTAAAACCCAATTCCATCAAAAGCTGAACTAAACTTGGTAATAAATTAGCCTTTGAAATAGCTAACTGCTTGCAAACCTTATTGGTTGAGTTGCTGCTGCATGCTCTTTTTTTCTTCAACAGAAAGCTGATCATGGGTATGCAAGTTCTTTAGCACTTTATCAATCCACGCACTTTGAATGCCATAATCAGCGCATGCTTTGCAAAGAAATAGATGCAACTTTAATCGCAAGCGTTCTTTTACAGAAAGCTTGGTGGCTAATTTTTTCTCTATGAGTAGCGTTGCATTTTTGCAAGAAATCATGACATCCAGTTTATTTCTAGGCAATTACGTAGTTGCACCTTGGCGCGGTGCACAATTACCCAGTAGTTTGAAGCACTTATATTAAGTTCCTTACAAATGTCATCGGCTTCTTCTCCATCAAGGTATTTCATCGTAAAAACAAGTGCTTGTGATGGAGTAAGTTTATCGGTGCAAGCTTTCAAAATTGCCATGAATTCTTCGCTTTCTACCATGCGTTCTGTAGTCCACTCGTTTGGTAATTTATCTTTTAGCCAATGCCCTTTATCGTTGAAGTAATCATCGTCTTCGTCATCCTTTTTCATGTCAGACTCCAACACTTCTTTTTTCTTCTTGTAATAATCTAAAATGCGCGTTTTTAGTACTAAATAAAGCCAGTTTTTCTCAGAAATTTCTCCTCTAAAAGTGGGTATACTCTTAAGTGCAGTCACAAAGGTGTCTTGCACTAAATCCCGCGCCATGTCTCGTTCTTTCACACGCACCAAAGCATAGTTTAGTAGCATGTCGCCATACTTCTCTACCCAATTTTCTGGTTCTAGATTGTGTTTTTGCATTTCGGCTCAAAGAAATAAAAAAGGCGGTATCAAATACCGCCTTCTTTTTTCAATTATTAGTAAACCTTGCAGTTCTAGTGAGCTTGTCCTTTTTGGATTTTCTTTTGCTGTCTGCGCTCATCATGCATTTGATCAAACTTAGTTTGCTGCTCTGGTGTTAAAACTGCTCTCACCTGCTTCATCTCTTCTTGATGTTTAGTGCGCATTTCAGCTTTTTCGTCTGCAGACATGTTTTCTCTATCTGGCTTTTGCTCTGGTTTGTTGGCTTTGTGAATGGCTTTGATTTTTGCCACCTGATCATCAGACAGATTTAGTTCGGCTTTCATTTTTTCTAGGCGATTTTCACGATCTTCAACATGTTCTTTTCTTTCAGCTCCATCGCGCATTTTAGGTGCAGTTTCTTGAGCTAAGGCAACAGACACTGAAATCATCAGAAAGGCCGCTGCCATTATTATTTGCTTTTTCATCTTATTGGGTTTTTTTTAATGTGTGTTGTGATTTGCACGAATGCTGCCACGTTTTGTTCTGTTAAGTTTCTTTTGCATTTCAAGGCTTATTCAATCCGAGTTTCAATTGTCTAAATTCGCAGCCTTGAAACGCTTTATTGCCATATTTCTTTTAATGCTCACCGCATTTGTGGTGGTGCCTGCTGATTTATGGCATGAATGCGATCATCATTTGGTTGTTCAAACTTTTGACGATCAAATCCTTTCCGAAAATAGTGATTGTCCTATTTGTGATCACACTTTTTCTACTACTCAGCTTAGTGATGCTACGTTTGAGCTTGTTTTAGCTACCATTCACTTTCAGTATTCTCAAAATCCCATCCATAATTATTGTGCTTTCGCGAAAGCGCAAATAATGGGTAGGGCACCGCCTATGCTTGCTTGAAGATCTAGTCTACCTTTTATCAAGTAATCAAATTTTTTCGTGAAGTACATTTTATTGCTGCTGACAACGCTGTCTGCTGCGGTGTGTTTTGCTCAAAATCCTTGTAAAATCAATATTACAGGGCATGTTATTGATGAGCATAACAACGAGCCGCTGGCTTTTGCAGATGTTTTTATAATTGAACAAGCTATCGGCACTACTACCGATGAAAATGGTGGTTTTAAGCTGACAAATGTTTGCTCGGGTAGCGCACAATTGCGCCTGAGCCATGTGGGTTGCTCTGCTGATACCATTTCGGTAATCATTGGTGGTGACACGCATTTGCATTTGAATTTAGAGCATCATCTAGAGTTGCTTGAGTTGGTAGAAATTGAAGCAGAAAAGCCGCATCAAGACATTGCTGCTGCAGAAATGTTAGCGATTAAGCAGCTTTCTAAAACAGATGGGCGTTCGCTTGCCGCGATGCTAGAAAATATGGAGGGCGTACAATCTTTAAATACGGGCGGCAATATTTCGAAGCCTGTGATTCATGGTTTGCATAGTAACCGATTGGTGATTGTGAATCAAGGCACGCGCATAGAAGGTCAGCAATGGGGCGGAGAGCATGCTCCAGAAATTGATCCTTTAACGGCAGACGAATTAGAAGTGGTGAGTGGTGCTTCGGCATTGCGATACGGTCCTGAGGCGCTGGCTGGTGCCATTATCGCCAGATCAACCAAGCTCGACACGCTAAAAGGCACTCAGGGCTGGCTTCAAATGGCTGGAGCTACCAATGGCCAAAAAGGCTTGCTTGCTGCAAAAATTCAAGGTCAGTTGTTAGATTCTGTGCCGCTGTTTTATAGCTTACAAGGCAGCCTCGGGCGCAGTGGCGATTTGTTTGCGCCAGACTATGTTTTGCGAAATACAGGTGCGTTCAATAGAAATATGGATGCTCGAATTGCT
>JANRBI010000301.1 GCA_030727625.1 Salibacteraceae bacterium | reverse complement strand
GAATGGAGTTTTAAAGTGAAATGATTTACCTAATCAAAGTCAACGAGCCTTTTTCTGTCAATGTTTGACCGTACACATCAACATAATCTACCCAATAAAAATATACGCCAGCTGGGCAAAGCGTTCCGTGTGTGGTTCCATCCCAAGGCGTTTCCTCCAATGTTCCGTTATAAACCCGCATTCCCCAACGGTTGAAAATTCGGATGTCTGCTGAATTTATCCCTGAGCTTTCGTAGATTTCAAAAAAATCGTTCACACCATCTTCATTTGGACTAAAAACGTTTGGCATAATGAGTGCTGTGGCACAAGTGATTTCTGAAATTTCTATTTCACCTAAGGTTTGGCAGCCATTGTCAAAAGTTACTAAAACCGAATAATTGCCTTGAGATAAAATGTAGCGTGTAGAATCTTGAAAATTGTCTGACCATAAATAGCTCTCTGCATTAGGCAATTGAGCACCTATCAATAAACTGTCTCCACGGCAAATGGCGGTGTCAATGCCCAAATCGAGCGAAGCGGCTGGTTTTGGTTCAACCAAAATACTATCTGAAAAAAAGCAGTTGCCCAACTTTACTTGAACCCAATACAACCCAGAATCAAGCACGTAAATCACTGAATCTTGCTCGCTGGTAGACCACTTATATTGGTCTGCATTGGAAGAAGAAGCAGAAAGTTTTAAAGCATTATTTGCGCAAATCGATGTGTCGTTTCCAAGCTCAAGTGGCGGAGCAGCAACAGTTTCTACATTCACAGTGTCTCGCGAATAGCAAATGCCGTCATTCGTTATTTCAAGCCAAAAAGTGCCGGAGGTGTTTACCAAAATACTCGCTGTGGTAGCTCCGCTAGACCATAAGTATTGATTTGCTGGGAAAGGTGGCTGTATCAAAATCGTATCGCCATTGCAAGAAACTCGATCATTGCCAAGATTCAAATTTGGGGATGTCCTTACTTCCACATTCGTTTGGTCAGAAAAAGTGCATCCGTTGAGGTCAGTTATTTGCACACTTACCAACTGAGTGACGCTGCTTGTATATTGATTATTGGTAGACCCATCTTGCCATAAATAACCGGCATAGTTGGTGCTGCTCAGATCAAAAGTTACCGATTCTGGAGTGCAAATAATGGTGTCGTTGCCCAAACTGAAGGTGTTAGCATCAGTTTCGAAAACATGAATACTTACCGTATCCGTTTTTGATTCGCATAAATAATTTGCAGTTACTATGTAGTCTGTAGAAAGATTAGGTGAAGCAGTAGGGTTTGGAATAGAGCTGGAATTGAGTCCAGTTGTTGGGCTCCAAGAAAAGCTTGCAGGCGTGGTTCCTGCCAATAATTGCACCGACTCGCCCTTGCAAATAGAGTCATTTACCAAATCGATCAAAAAACTGTCAATTGACTGGGCATAACAAAATGATTGTTGGTTGTTTACTCCGCCAGTTGTTGCGATAAAACCATAATAAACATCGGCATTACCAGCAAAAATATTGGCGATAATGTCATTTGTATATTGCACTCTAAGGTCGCAATCGAAATAGACACTTAATGTAAGATTGGATGGTTGCCAATTTACTCTGAAAGAGTGATTGTTTCCATCTTCAATGTTCACGCTTGCGCTTGCTGCTTGCACTGCTGCTGTGAGTGCGTTGGATAAATTATGATTGGTTGATGCATTTTTAAATACGGCCACATGATCATAACTCGGATCTCCTAAATCGTTGTTTTGATAGGTGTCAATTTCAACTCCCAATGAGCCATTTTCTAGTCCACTACCAGTAAAACCAATAGATCCGCCAGTACCGCCTGCTATTAGTTGAGATGGGTTTAATGAAGTTCGAAGCACGAACATCATACCATCTGCCCCTGCTGGGTTGCTTCCTAAGTTAACGGAAAAACTAAAATCGAATGAGTCATTCAAATTGATGCTTTGGCTTTCATAAGCATAACCCGAAAGCGCATTGACAGCTGTGGTAAGGCGATAGCAGTCATTTTGTAATGCGATAGCGCTGCCGCCTGTAATTATTTGTGACTTTCCGCAAAATGAAAATACGAAACTGAGAAGCAGGCTTAGAAAAGTGGATTTCATAAAAGGTGGCGTAGTATTTATTTTCCGCAACAGCATTTTCATGATTTCTTTTTTTGCTCAAGAAGA
>JANRBI010000300.1:7864-11436 GCA_030727625.1 Salibacteraceae bacterium | reverse complement strand
AAGCGGCTTTTTTGTTTCAAGATCACACAAAAATCAACACCAAAGCCAGCACCAGACCAGCAAGCGAGAAGTAAAGTCCTTTTTTGAAGATGCTGCTTTTGGGTATAAACATCCAGAAGGAAGACACCACAAAAAAGAAAAGCGATAGCCCAAAAAAGATGTTCAGAAAGGCCAATGGTCTATCACTTGTGGCTTTGTGCAAATGCGTCATTTTATCGAGCGCATAAGGCAATTCTACGCGAGTGATGTTGGCAGTTCGCGTGGCAATATCATAAGTACCTTCTTTGAAATACACGATATTGTTTTCTGTTTTTTCAACCTCAAAGCGTTTTATTTCAAGCGCTTTGCCAAGTTCCTCTAAAGGAGTTTCTTGATCTAAAACTATTACTTCATGGTTTTCTACCTTAAAAGTATCGTTGTTTCTGAAGATTAATACAATTCCGCTGATGGCATAAACAGCCATAATTCCGCCAAGGAAGAAGCCTAGATAGCGGTGAAAAACTCTCATTTTTTTATGCATGATTTGTGCGATTATTTTACAAGTTGTCAAGGACGCATAATTAGCGCTTATTTTCAGTTTAAAAGCTTTAAAAAGACATTAAGGAGGGATCAATTTGTCATTAAATACGGCTCGTACTTTCCTTATCTTATCCCTCATTTGAAAAAACAAAAAAGCCGAAACATTGCTATTTCGGCTTTCTTTTTTTGACGGAATGTGCTGCTTATGGATTCTGAATGATCAATTTTTCTTGAATTCTTTCATCTTCAGATTTCACAATATAAGTGCCAGATGTGTAATTTTTAATTGAAATACTATTTGCTCCTTTTTGTAAAGTGTAAGTATTGATTAACGATCCTTTTATATCGTAAATACGAACCTTCATTTCACTAGAAACACTCATGTTTACAGTCTCCTTAGCTGGATTTGGGAATAAAAGAAGCTCCGTGTTTTTTTCTAATTTATCATCAATGCCAATGGTGTATGAAGCTCCGGCATATCTAGCTATATCCGCTTCTTTTAACTGATTTCCTTTCAATTCTAAGAAACCTGGAATCGAGTTAATGTTTCCTTTCCAAGCGCCAACCATCAAGAAATGTTCATCAAAATTGACAGACGGAGGCATCGATGTGGTCATAGATTGGGTGTGTGCATGATAATGGTATCCAAAACCATCTCCATGATCGTGGCCGCCATATTCATCCAATGAAATGTTGTAACCGGCCATAGACGAATAGCTTGTTTCGTATTTTCCGAAAAGTGCTATTCCGTCAAACGCTATTCCTATTACTGGAGGATGATTGTTGCCATCATAATCAGCTAAGTTGTACAGATTAAATCCATTTCCGTTATATGCATGGCCATCGGCATGGTAGTGAAGTTCTAAACCACCGCCAACATGAATTCCAGAACTTGTAACCTCAGCAGCTTCTACTGCAAACACCAAGGTGTTATTTTGGCCAGGGTAAATCGTAACTCCATCCACAGCAACAGCTATGGAGTTGATTGATGCGTAGTTGTAAACATCTTTAGTAGTTGTTCCACCAGTTGGGCTAGTGAGGTCATAATCAGAGGCAAGATCGTTGTATTCTGAAAGATCATTTTCTAGTAAAGTGCTAATCAAACCGTAATCTTTCAAAGGAATTTTGATTAGAAATTCGCCAAACTTTCCGTTTCGAGTAACTTGAGATTCGCCATAACCCGGCCCACCGCTACCGCCCGGAGGTCGATTCACATCTTGAAGAAAATTTGGACGTGAAGAAACAGCATAACACGCCATTACCATAAATGGATGAGGAACAAGTTGATCGTCAAAAGAATTGGTAAAATAGACCGAGTGTACATTGTTGTTGCCTAATCGAATGTTATAAATATCCGTTGCATCTATTGTATGCGAAAGCATATTTTCTCTCAAAGCCAAATAGAATGATTTTGGGTATCGAAGTGCAGCATTTCTGCTTGTTAAATCTGCTTCTATTTGATCTAGCATAGCAGTAGCGCTTGTTGTTGCCGAGGTGCTGTTACCTAGCTGACCAACATAGTTAGCATCTAAATCCATCGCAATATTATTAAGCTGGCTATTCTCCATGCTCGAAACATTTGGTAGCGCTGCAGTTGCGTTCGTTTGGTATGTAATGCCTGACGGATTAAAGTCTGAACCCATAGCAATTTCTATGTTTAGGAAGTCGTTTGCATCGGCTAAGAAAAACGTTGAGGCATTGGCTGCATTGGTATTCCAAGTTAAATTTTCACCTGACATCTGCAGGTATTGTGCGGTGTAGTTACTTACTTCAATTACTTCTTCGCTGGTTGCATCGTATTGCCATTTGCTCACTGCTTTTATCTTGGTGGCATTTGCCGAACCAACAAATTCAACAATCAAATACCCTGTGTTGGTTTCTTCATATATATAGTAAGTGCCACCATCGGTATTAATCGCTTCATTGCTGCCGTTGCTATTTATATGATAATAGCTGTGCAGCAGTGGGTTTAGCTTGTAGGTGTTGCTGAGCGGTGTGTAAGTTCCGCTTCCACCGCTTGATGCATTTTCAAAAGCTGAATTTTTGTCGACCATTTGAAAAACGCTGCGCATTGCAGAACCAAAAGTTGCCTGATTGCCTGATATGCTATCAACAGAACGCATTTTTAGCAGTGACTTATTGCCAGCATCGAGCATAATGGCTTTCGTCTTGGTTTGCTCATCAAGTATCACTACATACTTTCTGTTTTCAATGTTAGAAATTGCGGTAGGTGTCCAGTTCGCATTAATGTTTTGTGTTAGAATGCTTTGGAATGGAGCTGGCCCATAAAAATCAAACTGAGCACAAAGCTGCCCTGGAATAAAGGCAAGTAGAAGTAGAAGTTTTTTCATTTCAAGATAATTATGCCACAAGATTTTTTTTTAATCCTTAACGAGCCATATACTTCTGTGCTTATGTTGTTAGATTGTCATTTCATGATTGTGAAGAACCAAGTCGGCTATTTCATCATTCACGATTTTAATCCCGAAAAAAAAATACTTGCACGAATCATTTTTGGAATTATTTTTATTCTAATCAAAACCAAAAAACAATTTTTTAAGAACTCATGAAAAAAGATGTTTCTCGCGATCGAAAGAAATCAAGTTTCGAACGAGATGTTAAAATCAAGAAAGTGCTAACACAAAAAGAAGCGAGTAAAAACTGGAAGAAATTTCTTGAAACTGAAGATTTTGATGACTAAGAATTAGACATTTATCAAACCAACACATCACACCCGCAGCCATTGGCTTGCGGGTTTTTTGTTTTTATGGGTTCGCTTTCGCGGAAAAGTAAATCCAACGCCATCTCGAAAATCACTTTCCCTACTTTGCCCAAAACACGCTACAAATAGCGCAAAATCATGTACGTTTGAGGCCATGGCCAAAGAATCATTTTTTAGCATCCGCGACATTATTCGCGATAGACGAAAACTCACTGTTTTCAGCATTTGCGTGGTCATTTCTTTATTTATGTGGTTACTTATTTCTTTAGGAAAAGAATACAACACCACCATTTTGGTTCCGATCAAATACATCAACTTTCCAGAGAATAAG
>JANRBI010000300.1:0-7764 GCA_030727625.1 Salibacteraceae bacterium | reverse complement strand
ATACAACACCACCATTTTGGTTCCGATCAAATACATCAACTTTCCAGAGAATAAGACTTTGGTAAATGACATTAGTAATCAATTGGCCGTTAATGTCTCGGGAACCGGTTATGACTTGATCAAGTACGATGGTAGTCTTACAGATGACACTTTGGTGATCAACCTCAACAACCTTAAAATATCAGTAATAGGTGGCTTTCAGCAAGGTTCGCTTGATCCGGCCATGATTGGTAAAGATTTGCAAGAAAAGCTAAACGGCATGTTGGCAATAAATCATGTATTGACGGATAGTTTAAAGTTTGTTTTTGACCTTAAAGTCACTCGTTTTATAGCGATCAAGCCAATTGTTCAATACACGCTACCAAATGGTTATGTGTTGCTCGATTCGGTTATTACTTTCCCAAATGAAATACAGGTAACGGGTGCACTTTCAATCTTGGATACTTTGGCTTTTGTGCAAACTGACACTTTAAAACTTGGTGAATTGAGCTATTCTCAAAATAGAAATGTTTCTATCTCAAGACGAGTTATTGGATCAGATGCAGCAATATCAATCGATTCGGTGCAAATGATGGTGAATATTGACCAGCTTACTGAAAAAACGTTCTTGATAGAACCAACAAAGTTGAATGTTCCAGATAGCATCAATTTATTGCTTTTCCCGAGCTCTGTTGAAGTAATCATGCAAGTTCCACTTTCGCGATATGATGAAATTATGGAAGATGGAATACAATTAGAAGTGGATTTTAATGACTTTGACCCTGCGTATCCAACCTTGCCGTTAAAGTTACAATCGTGGCCTGTTCAAGCCCAAAAGATTAAATTGAAAGACGAGCGGGTAGAAATGGTGATTACCAAATCAAGCGAATGAAAACCATAGGTTTAACTGGCGGAATAGGCAGCGGAAAATCTAGTGTTGCTCGTGTTTTTTCAAGCTTGGGTATCCCTATTTTTTATGCAGATGCAAGTGGCAGGAAAGTACTTGAGAGTGATGCCGAAGTGGTAAAAGCGGTAACAGAACTCATTGGTGAAGAAGCTTTTGATGAAAATAGAAAGGCAAATCGGGCGCATATTGCCAGCATCGTTTTTAATGATCAAACCAAGCTTGACGTGCTTAATGCCATCATTCATCCTGCAGTTGGGCGAGATTTTCAGCAATGGAAAACCCAACAGAAAGCCCTTTACTGCTTGCGCGAAGCTGCTATACTTTTTGAAAGCGGTAGCCACAAAGATTGCGATGCGGTAATTTGTGTTTCAGCTACAAAAGACATTCGCGTAAAGCGCGTAATGGACCGCGATCAGGTAAGCGCAGCTGAGGTAGAAGCAAGGATGGCCAAGCAAATGCCACAACCAGAAAAAGAAAAGCGATCTGACTTTGTGATTCAAAACAATGGCGATGAATCGCTTATTTCTCAAGTCATTAAGATTCATTTGGCAGTGAATGCTGAAATATAATTACACCACTTTTTTCTCAATATAGTTGGAGTTCATCAACCCAAGCGCTCCCATATATTTTAGGTGAAAAGGCACTAAATCGCCCACTTTATAGCGGCTTTCATCACCAAGGTCAAGCACGAGCATGTCTGAACTGGCTCCAGAAATTTCTATGCCGCTGTGCTCGGGTATCAAAAACTCTGGCGAAATATCTAACAAACCCAAATCTAGTATAGCACGGTAAGCAGTTTTACCATAATCTTCTTCGTTTATTTCGTACACTTCGCCACTCGGATTCGCTTCCATTTCGCCCATTGGCACTTTGGGTTTTACGATCAATTCAATCACTTCTGCATACAGCTTGATCACATCGCCTTGCATGCCTTCAATTATTTCGCCTGTAAAGAGGTTTAATCCAAAATAGAGCGTTTCGCCAACGCGAAAATGATTCACACCTTTTGGTAATTGCCCGTTGAAAATCAATGGTATAACTACACTTGTACCGCCAGTTACATAAGGAATGTTTCTGTTGAATTTTGCCTCAATCAATTGCTTGTAAAGACTCAATTGAATTAATTTATCATGTGATGGCATTACTCCGTGCAAGCAGTTCAAATTTGTTCCAAAACTCACCACTTCGATGTTGGGTAATTCAAACACTTTCGAATAAAAATTCACGACCTCTTCGCCCATCACGCCTTCGCGCAAATCGCCCATTTCTATCATGATTACCACTTTGTGCTGCACATGCTGAGCACAAGCTTCTTCGCTCAACCATTTGATCGTTTCTATTTGCGTGTTGAAACTTACATCTGCATATTTCACAATGCTTTTGATGCTTCGTTTTGCAGGTGGTTTAATGTAAACTGTCTGAATATCAGGGTTAATCTGTTTCACCATGCGCAAGTTGCTGATGCGCGCATCGCAAATCTCTTTTATGCCCGTTTCGCACAATAGCTTTACATAATCGTAATTGCCGCAAAGCATCTTCGAAACAATAGACCATTCAATGTTTCGCTTCGCAAAGAATTGATTTAGAAACTGATAGTTGTGTTCGAGTTTTGCCCTATCGAGCGTTATAAAAGCCATTTTTATTTAATTGTGAGTTACTATTCTCGGTATGTTGAGGGGCAATCGCGTTAATAATTCGTAGTTCAATTGGTTTGAAAATTCGCTGAATGATGCCACGGTTATTTCGGCTTTACCATCGCTTCCAATCAGCAATACTTCATCACCTTTTTCAGCGCTTACTTCGCTTAGGTCAAGTGCTATGCAATTCATGTTTACGGTTCCAATAACAGAAACACGTGTTCCATTCACCACCGCACGTCCTTGATTGCCAAGCGATCGGCTAAACCCGTGGCTATAGCCAACAGGGCAAATGCCAATGGTCATGTCGCGTTGCGCCAAAAAGGAAGTTCCATAACCAATATAGTCGCCTGAGTTTACTTCTTTAATGCTCATTACCGCGCTTTTCCATGTGATGAGCCTTTTTAAAGGATCAGTCTTCGTATTCTGATTTCGTGTGAACTCGATAAAGGTTTCTTGGCTTGGCCAAAAACCAAATTGTAAAATGCCAATGCGCACCATATCGAGCATCATTTCTGGAAAACGCAAGCTTGCTGCCGAGCAACACGTGTGGTAATATTTTGCTCTGATGTTCAGCTCATTTAAATGAGCCACCAATTGGTTGTAAACCTCAATTTGGTCTTTAATGCGGTAGTAATTTGAAATGCTTTCGGCACCAGCAAAATGAGTGCAAATGCCCACAATTTCAACTCGATTGCTGTTTTTTAAGATTAATTCAGCTGCTTTATCAAGGTTTTTGGCCTTAAATCCAGTTCTGTTCATTCCCGTTTCAAGCTCAATGTGAATTAGTGCTTTTTTATCTAAGTTAACTGCAAGTTCAATGGCTTTTTCGAGCCTGTCAAGTTCAAACATCCAACATTCGATGCCGTTTTCTATCGCCCAAGCCAGCGCAGCATCATCCACAGATCCCATAATCATGATTTCGGTTTTTGGATGCTTTATACTGTGAATGCGCTCGGCTTCGTCAGCGCTATACACTGCAAAATGATTTACTCCAAGTTGCTCAGCAATAGGCACATATTCTTCCATCCCGTGGCCGTAAGCATTGCCTTTTACTACGCAGCTTAGCTTTCTGTTGCCAATTTGCTTTCTGATGAATTTAAGGTTTGCGTCTAGCGCAGATTTATTGATTTCGATGATCGAGGTTTCAAACATGAATTAAGATTCGACAATAAGTTGCGCTATCGCGTAAAAGAGATTGATTCCGGTTTCGGTGATTTCGTCAGGATAGTCATAATCAGGATTGTGCAGGGCAGGGGTGTTTTCGCCAGAACCTAGGCCAAACATGGCGCCAGGAATGGTTTGTGTGAACAAGCCGAAATCTTCGCCCCAAGGAAATGGTTCTGCTTTTTCGCTGTGGTTTAATCCTAAATCTTTGGCTGATTGTAGAATTTGATCCACTACAAAATGGTTGTTTTGATTGGCTGCGAAAACAGCCGTAAACTCATGTGCTAGCTCTAGTTTATGCGCTGCTGCTATGCTCTTTACTTTTGTGAGAAATGCTTCGGTCACGCTTTCCATTTTGCTTTGTTCCCAACTCCTGATGGTGAAATGCACTTCTCCATAACCAGCACTAATGCCATAATCTCGACTCCCGATTTCCGTGAAAACGGGTGTAATCAGATGATAATTAGGGTGTTTTTCATCGGTTTGCTCATTTTCAAGCGCCCATTGTGTTATTTCAGCAATGGCATAAGAAGGATTGTGACCTGTGAGCGGTTGCGCAGCATGTGCGGTTTTTCCTGTGAGTTTTACAATCAAACTTTGAACAGCTGGTGTAAATCCATCCTTTTTATAAAGTACTTGATGCAATGGTTTGCCCGGAATATTGTGCAATGCAACAGCGTAATCGTAGCGAGAAATATCAAAATTAGCATCGGCTAAAATGCCCTTTGCGCCTTCGCCAATTTCTTCGGCAGGTTGAAAAATGACATCTACCGAACCCGCAGAAAGTGGCTCATTATGAAGTTTCATCACCAAGCCCGCACCAATAGTAGTGTGGCCATCATGACCGCATTTGTGCGATACACCATCGACTTTTGATTTGTGCGAAAAATCATTGATTTCTTGAATAGGAAGCGCATCGCAATCTACACGAATCAAGACCTTTTTGCCTGGAGCGAAATCAAAAGAATAGAGCGTGCCAAATTGGCCAACGTTTTTGCCTTCAAGCTTTGTTTTGGCCTTGATAAACTGCTTAATTCTACTTTGAGTTTCTACTTCATATCCGCTCAATTCGGGGTTTTGGTGTAATGATTTTCTAAAATCTGTCAGTTTTGATTGATTCATTTTGTAGGCTTAGTGGAATTAATTTTATGCTAAATCTAAAGATTGAATCAACGTTTTAAACGCATTTCTAAATAAGGGTTTGTGAATCCTAACTTTTCGTACAAAAACTTGGCTGGATTGTCTTTTTCAACATGCAGCGCAACATCGCCTTTGCACAGTTTTATGGCGTTTTCCATCATTTGCTTTCCAAAACCTTGTCCACGATATTGTTTGTCCATGGCAATGTAAACGAGAATGTTCTCGGGTATGTAGCCGCCCATTCCAGTTTCATTGATCACCACCGCACCTGCGATATTCTGATCGATAATTCCAAGTAAAATAAAGCCGCCTTTTTCGTGTACATAGTTCAGGCATTTTTGAATTTGTGGTTTTTCGTCCCCATATTGCTCCAAGTGAGTGTGTAAAAAGTCAACAATTCGCGCGTCATTATACTCGCTGTCTCTTCCTGATAATTGATTGATTTGTTTGGGTTGTAGGCTTGTTTTGATATCGTTCATCTCTCTTTTTGAATGTATTGTGTTGGGTGTTAAATCAACTTAAAGCTTTGATAGCTGATGGTTTAATCTTATTTGCAAGTAAGTATATAATGACTGAAGGAGTAAGACCAAAAGCTATCGGATTTAGTTTTAGCGGAAGCGCAACACCAGAAAATGTGAGTGCTAGCGTTGAGCTGCCGCCATCACATACTCAATAATGCCGCCATGGTGCTGGGTTGTTTGCTGAAAAGCGCTGCAAGCACGGGCACAAACAAACCCGAAACCATAAATACTAAGTAATTGGTCTTGTGTTTTATCAACTTGTGTTTGCTAAACCCTTGGCAAAAGAGTATAAATACCCGAGCTGAAAGCAGCAATAAGAGAATCAGGCTTAATCGAATTAGGAAAGAGCAGAAAATGTGCAATTTAGCTCACGATCAATCGATGATTTATAGGATAAAATCACCTGAGCTTTTTGCTTGATTATCCGTTTTAGCTGGCCGTGTGGCTTAACTTTAGTTTGAGATTAGGACTTGCGAAATGCAAGTCCTATTTTATTTTCGGTAATGCTAGTTCAATCTGCCGTTTTACAAGTGCTAATACCAAAAGGTGCGTAAAGAGGGCAGAAGCTTACAAAACTGGTAAGAACGAACACAGCTCCAAACAACAGAAGTATGATGCCTAATGTACCTTCTATAATTCCACCAAAGTATAATCCTGCAAAAACAAGTGCGAGTAAAATTCTGATCGTTTTATCGGCACTTCCCATATTCTTTTTCATAATCGTTGGTTTTAAGCTGAAGCAATGCCCAAGCTTGGTTTAATTGAGATCAAAGCTATGGTGGAGCGTGTGCTCAAAACGTGATGATTGTCACGTAGCGCATTGTTTTTCATGCGTTTGTTTTCGTGTACGGCAAAAAAAAGAGCATTGAATGGTTTGTATTCAATGCGCTAACTTCTTAAAATGAATAAATGAAAATTCTCCAGAATAGGATTTTGCCTAATTAAGCTCGATGCTGTAGCCGATTGTCATCCCAACTTGGTACAATCTTATCTTAAATTCTTCGTCTTTGTTCAAGTTCAATAAACTTCTATTAAAGTTTGGTTCAAAGTTTAAGACGCCACGTTTGCCAACATTTGTGCGAAAGCCAAATCCAAGTATAGCGCTGGCATTAAATCGTTTGATATTTTCATCCTTGTAATGAACGATTTGTTTGACTTTTTCGTCATCCGTTATCTGAATAAACCTTTGTTTTATCGTGGTCATCAAACCTGCCGAAGCGCCAATTGCGCCATAAAACTGTGTTGGCCCTTGGTTAAAATAAATTCTCGCTTTTAGAGGAATATTGACATAGCGGTAAACTGCTGCTAATTTGAAGAGATTAATGACATTGTTTGGCTCTATTAATTTAGTTTCTCTGTAGCCTCTATCACCTGCATTTGCTCCAACTTCGAGCGAGAACGACCGCGATAACTCAAAGACCATAGAAAGCCCAAAGTTGCTCATTGGCATGATTCCGTTCAAAGAGTCATTTCGTTCTTTTGAAAATGATTGAAAAGCATTGGTTTTATCGGTAATCCTATATGTTCTGTAATTGAAAGATGGTGTATAAGTAACTCCAATGGTATAGGTTCTTGGATCAATATCTGCACTTGGGTCATATCGTTGAGAGAATCCAGAATATGCAAATAACAAAGTCGAGAGAGCTAGTAAAGTTTGTTTCATCCTGTAGTTTATTCTACAAATGAAATGAAATTTATCATTTTGTTCAATTTCTCAACTGAATAGCCAGCTGCAATATCTCAAGAATCAATTCCTTGTTGATATCTGTTGTTGGATTAATTTCCAAAATCTTCATCCGTTTTCTATCGCCTTTTAAAAGCATTGGATGTTCTATAAGTCCACCATCTGCAAAGCCTATGTATGGCTCTCTTGTTTTTTTGTCTTGCCACAAGTAGCATAATCCGCGGCCTTTATAATAGAAAAACGGAAGGCCATATTTGTACTCTTCAGTCAAGTGTTCATTTGCTGATAAAATGATTTGACGTATAGCCAAAAAGCAACATCTGTTGGGCTCAGGTTGGCGATCGTAAAACTGTTTTAAATGACTGAGCATGATTATTTTAATAGAAAATCTATTGGGTTGAGATAGAACATTTTAAGCCAACCTTGTGGAGCCGTATCAATGCGCCACACATAGGGCACAAGCGTTAAAATAGAGTAGTGGAGGTGAGCAGGTTTACCAGCTGCATTACCCGTATTACCAACTGTTCCGATTTGTGTTTTGGTGTTTACAAACCGAAAGCTTGAAGTTGAAATTTCATCTAAATGCGCATAGTAATGAAATCGCCATTTAGGACCAAGCACCAAAACCACTTTCCCTCCTAAACTCAAATTGCCCGTGTATAAAACCAAACCAGGAGTGGCCGAATGCAGGCTTGTTCCCGCTTTCGCGAAAATATCTACGCCTTTGTG
>JANRBI010000299.1:3024-11487 GCA_030727625.1 Salibacteraceae bacterium | reverse complement strand
GCAAAAGAAGTGCTAGCCAATGGTGGCGAAGTGAAGCAGTTGCAATTTGTAGAAGGCTATTCTACTACTGCAATTGAACAAAAAATAATAGCCGCGAGTTTAAAGAAGTAACAATGCAAACAATCAACGAAATACAAGACGAAATCATTGATGAGTTCAGCTTTTTCAGTGATTGGATGGAAAAATACGAGCATATTATTGAGTTTGGAAAAGAGCTCAATGGCTTGGAAGAAATCTACAAGACAGAAGATAATTTGGTAAAAGGTTGCCAAAGCCGCGTGTGGTTGCATGCCGATATGAATGATGGCATTTTACGTTTTGACGCGGATAGCGATGCGGTAATTACCAAAGGCTTGGTAGGCTTGATGGTGCGCGTATTGTCAAATCAACCGCCAGCAGCTATTGCTTCGGCAGATTTATACTTTGTAGATAAAATAGGACTGAAGGAACATTTGTCGCCCAACCGCGCCAATGGTTTGGTGTCTATGATTAAGAAAATAAAAATGTATGCCTTGGCATACGAGGCCAAAACAAAGCAAGATTAAGATGGATTTTAAAGAGAAAAAAGAGCTTGAAACAACTATCATTAGTGTGTTGAAGACAGTTTATGATCCTGAAATTCCGGTGGATATTTACGAGCTTGGTTTGATTTACGAGATCAAAATTGGCGAAGAAAAAGACGTGGAAATAATGATGACCTTGACTTCACCAAGCTGCCCAGTGGCCGAAACACTGCCAGTGGAAGTAGAGCAAAAAGTAGCTGGAGTAAAAGACGTGAAGTCGTCTAAAATAACCTTGGTTTGGGAGCCAACATGGGATAAAGACATGATGAGCGAAGAAGCTTTGGTAGAACTTGGGATGATTTAATCGATGAGCGACATTATTGAAAATAAAGTAGCGAAAAGCGGACTCATCACCCTTGATTTGGAGGAACTGAAGCCCAAATGGAGGCTTAAAGGTTTTGATATAGAACAAGCGCTTTGGCAAGGCTTGGCACTAAAAGAAAAAGACTTTCGTGAGTTTGTGAAAACCTACGATTGGGAATCTTATGCCAATTGTGAAGTTTACATCTATTGCTCAGCTGAAGCAATCGTGCCCACTTGGGCTTATATGCTTATCGCAACGGCATTGCAACCTATGGCCAACCGAGTAGTGTTTGGGTCTGAAAAGGATCTGAAGTTGGCGCTTTGGCGAAATTGGGTAGCTGCCATAAACACGGCTGAATATGAAGATTGCCGAGTGATTATAAAAGGGTGTAGCAAAGAGCAAATAGACGAAAGCGTGTATGTAGAACTCACCGCAAAGCTTACCCCAGTGGTGAAATCGCTAATGTATGGCGAGCCTTGTTCTACGGTTCCATTATTCAAGAAAAAATAACTCCGCCAGAGCTAGACTTTTTCAGTCTGCCAAGGCGGAGTCCCTCGCGTAGCATAGCGTCTTTTTTCTGGCTCAGCACTTAATTTGCCGCATAAGCCAAGTATGCATAAATCTCATCTATTTCATTGGCTGCTAAACGTGTATCGTGCAGATAGGCGCTTATTTTAGCTTGCTCAAATCCTAGGGTTTTTAGTTTTTCAGAAATTTCAAAGGCTTCTTGCTCTGCCCAATACTTTGCAGTGGAATAAGCCAGCATGCGATCACTAGTAACTTGAAATCCAAGTTCGGCAACCTCAAGGGGCAAGTTTTCTTCTAAGATGGGTTCTGAAAACTCTCCCAAATCAACCGCAAATCGCACCAAGAATTCCTCCTTAGGATTGCTGTAAAGGGTTGATCCTATTTGCTTTGGATAGCACTGCAACAGCGCTTCATCCAACAATATGCTGCGTTGATTTACAAATGCCAGCAACGTTGCTTTTTCAGCATTTTCTGGTAATTGCGGTGCATGCAGCAAAGCATCTTCAAGCGAAACATACGTTCCGTAAAGAATAGTTAGTCCGGCATCGTCTCTAGTGATGGAAAAGTCTTCGTTTTTCCAAGAAGGATGCACGGCTTCGGCATTAATTTTCCACTGAAACACGAGTGTTTTAGGTAAATCAATGTTGTGTATTGAAGTTTGTGCATTTACAATTGCCACGCTGGCAATTAATAAAAGGAACGCGATAAAAACAGGTACTAACTTTCTCATGGCTATTAAGTTTTAAAAGGTTAAACAGGTGTTAGTGGTTTAAACTTTTATTAGCAGACAGCTATTCGAGAAGCTTTGATTAGTTAGACCTGTATTGTCGAAAATTAGTTGCTTTAGATTTTGTTGAAATCGACAAAAGCAGAATTTTATTCTATCAAGCTTTTAATTTCATACACAAGACTGTGAGTTTTATTAAAACTTGTAGTTGTAGCCCAATCTAAATACTTGGGTTTCGCCATAGTTGGCACTCACATACCTGAATCCAGTGCTGTAAACCGTGGTTTTTGTAACCAATGTGTTGAGCAAATCGGTAGCATTAAACAAAATGGTTCCTCGACCTTTTTGAATAGATTTTTGAACACCTGCATTCATGGTAAAGCGCTGGTTTATTTTCCCTTGAGGAATAATGTCTGGCGCTAAATAAATGGCTGAAAGCGTGGCTTCAAAGCCGTTTTTAGTTTTCACATTGATGTTCAATTTTGCATTTCCAGAAATCACACTTTGTTGATCTGCGTGAAAAACCTGCTCGGTTGGGTAATAGTTAATCACCGTAAATGAATCAATTTGATTGTAATAAACGTTGGCGTTCACATCAAACGAAACCTGACTGTTTATTTTTTGCGAATACACTGCTTCAGCTCCTGTATTATAGCTGTTTCCTGCATTTTGCGACACATTGTAAATCAAGTTTGAAGTGTCATTTTTCGTGGCAATTCTGGTGATTGTTCCGCTGCTAGCTTTGAAATAGGCGGCCGCATAGAAATAGCTTTTGTCAAGCGATTTTTTATAGCCAATTTCGGCTGTGTTGGTGTATTGCGGCTTCAATGATGGATTTCCCACTTTCACAATTTCAGCGTCATCGTACTTTGGGAAAATACGAATGTTGCCTTCATCTGGGCGAGTAACGCGCCTGTTGTAAAAGGCGGTTATGTTGTTGGTTTCGTTGAAACGATAAGTGACCCGAGCATTCGGAAAAGGCTGAAAATACTGGTAGCCATCGCTTTTGTAAGTGTTGTGCGTTGGATCTACCAAATAGCTCAGTTTCACATATTCTAATCGCAAACCAGCTTCTAACACAAACTTTTTCACTTCGTAAGTATAGTCTGCATAAGCTGCTGGAATATTCTCAATGTAAGTGGCTTTTCCATCGGCATTGGTGTCGAGTTGAGACAGATAACCTGGATAAAATTTCATGTTGGTTGGTATGGTTCGATTGCGGTATTTCAAACCAGTTTCAAACAAACCATGCTTGGTTGGCTTGCTGTAATCAAGCATCAAATCAGTTACTTTTTGATCGGCAATCAACTTAAACGAATCTTGACTCAAATAGTCTGGCGTAAAGTTGTCGAAGAAGTATTTTTCGTTTTCGCGATCGAAAGTGTAGTTGGCTTTTACCGTCAGTTTTTCGCCTGGATTGTTGAATTTGTGGACAAAGTTTGCGCTTCCCATAGCCGCAGTCACCACTTCATCTTCTACAAATTGCCACAGTCTGCTGCGTGTTGAAAAATTTCCGTTATAAAACGGTTGATCGCCTTTGTCTATGATTGATTCTTGGCTAAAGAGACCAGAAACGGTAAGGCTGTTTTTATTGTTGATGACCCAATCTAAACCCACCGTAGAAGTGAAGAAATTAGTGTTTCGGTTGCGCTTCATTTGTTGCTGAATCACAGTACCGTCATCATAATAGCGTGTGGTGAAACTATTGGCATTGAGCGTTTGCGTGTAAAGGTTGTCGGCTTGCAAAAACAAGTTGATTTTCTTTTTTCGGTAGTTCAACGCAATGTTTGGATTGATCTTGGGTGTGCGCACATATTGCGGCCTTATATCAGGAAGATTGTCTTTTCTTACCCACAAAGCACCAACTCCGGCAGTGGCTCCAATTTTTCCGTTAAAGCCCATTTTGTCGTTTTTCTTCAATACGATATTTACAATTCCGGCTTGACCGTTTGCATCGTATTTGGCGGATGGATTATTGATGATTTCAATTTTTTCTACAGCTGATGCAGGAAGGTTTGCAAGGCCTTTTTGATTGCCAAAACCTGCAAGCGCTGTTTGTTTGCCGTCAATCAAAACCACAATTTGGCTGCTTCCGCGAATTTGCAATTGACCATCTTGCGTAGTTACGCCAGGCAAGCTAGCAATGGATTGCAATACGCTGCCGCCTGTTTGACTCACATTGTCATCAAGTGTAAATACTTTCTTGTCGAGCTTTTCTGAAATAGCTTCTTGCTTAGCTGCAATCACAACTGCATCTAGCGAAATGCCTGATGCGTTTAGCTCAAGTTTCCCAAGATTGATGTATTGAGCCGAAGCTCCAATAAAAAATGGTTTCAGGTAATCGGTGTAGCCTAGAGAATTCACTTTTAAAATGTATTCTCCAGCGGTAATGTCTTGAAATTTGAATGCGCCTGTTTCTTCAGAAATGGTGCCGCTCACAAAGCTGGAATCTTTTGCTGAAAGCACTAATACATTCGCAAAAGGCAGTGCTTCGGTGCTCTGAGCATCTACCAAGTTTCCGAAAAGGGTTACGTCATTCGTTTGCGAAAAGGCTATTTGGCTCGCAAGTATGGTTAGTGAGATTAGGAGTTTAGTCTTCTTCATCTTCTTCTATTGTTGAAGAAATTATGTTGCCGTTTGGTGTAAGTTTTACTTCGTAATCACTGTGATCAGCTTCCACATTTAGTTCGTAAAACGATTCTTTTGCTGTCTCCACCCATTCTGCATCTTCTATTTCAGCGTTAGCGAATTTGGCGTTGATTGCGGCAATTACTTCTGCAGGAAGTGCATCTGCGTTCAGCTCTTTTTCGGTTTCGAGCCATTCGCCTTGAGCGCTGTATTTCACTGAATAATTTATTCCTGCTTCTTCAAATTCAGCTTCAATTTCGTCACCTTCTTGATCCCAATTAATATTGGTGGCAGCCTTAAAGTTTTGAATGAGATGCTTTTCAGCCTTGGCTTTTATTTGATGATTTACTTCAGTTTGACCGCAGGCGCTTAGTGCTAAAATGATTAGGACTAAGGAAGAATTCAATGCTTTGTTTTTCATGATCGTTTGATTCAATTTGAGGGCAAAGCTGAAGGTGAATTTTGAAGAAAATTTGAATTTAAGTCCAATTGATCGCAAAAATGTGCTGCTTGTTTTCGAATCGGTAATTGATCTGCCAATGGTATTTGTTGCAAATTTCTTGCACAATAGAAAGTCCAAGTCCAGAACCTGTTTCAGCTGCGGTAGATCGTTTAAAGCGCAAGAATATTTCTTCAGAGCTTAGCGGTTCATGCCCTTCATTTTTTATGGAAAATCCGTTTGAAGAAGTTTCAAGTTGAATCTCAGAATTAGGGTCTGAATATTTTATGGCGTTTGAAATAAGATTGTGAAGTAAGGTTTCAAGCAGAAATTCATTCGTGGTCAGTGATGTATTTTCAACGAAATGTGTTTTAACAGAAATAGACTTTGCTTCGATGTAATCTTCAAACAAAGTGAGTGAGTGCGAAATGAACGCTGATAGTTCTAACTTTTCGGATGAGTTGAATTGTTCATTATCAACTTTAGCAAGCAAAAGCAGGTTTTTGTTGATGCGTGAAACCCTTGAAAGCAAGGGCTCAATTTTAGCAATGGCATCTACTAAATCGCTTGATGGAGCTTCGGTTTGGCGCAGTAAATCAATTTTTGATCTCAGCAGCGCAATGGGTGTTTGAAGTTCGTGCGAAGCATTTTCGATAAACGTTTTTTGCTGTTGAAATGCGCTGATGTTTTGTTGTGTCAACAGCTGCAAGCTTTGGTTTAGATCTTCAAATTCAATGATGTTTTGCGGACTAAATGCAAGTGGTTTTTTCTGAGTTAGATCAAAGGTTTTTAGTTTGTGCAATGTGTCGTAAAATGGCTGCCATAGTTGTTTATTCAGCTTGTTTTGGAGTATAAGTAAGCCGAGCACGAACACAATCAAGAAGAAAAAAGTGACCATGGCAATGAACAGGAACGTTTCGTTTGCTTCTTCAAAACTGGTTTCTACTACCAGGTCAAAATTGCCGTTGGGAGTTGCAAAGGTGCTTTTCAAACCTCTGATTCGTTCTTCTTCGCCAATGCTTGATTCTTGGGGCGTTTTGTAATATTCGAAGTTGCTATCAATGACTGCGTTGCGAGCAGATGGCGTTAATTGTATCCCTGTATTCAATGCGTTTAAAAACGCTAAGCTTTCTTCAAGACTTGCAGCATCTAGCTTAGATTGTGAGAGTTGAAGCGCGATTTTTTCCTTGACGTGAAGGTGATGTTCGTCTATTTCGTTCACCCAAATCCAGTCTACTACTAGGAAGTAAATAGGAATGCTCGCGAGCAATAAAATGGAAGCGTAGATGGCAAAAGCCTTGAATGATTTGTGGAGTAAATTGATCATGCTTCCCATTTATAACCTACGCCATACACTGTTTTTAAGTATTGATCGCAATGGTGTTGTCTTAGTTTGTGTTTTAAGTTTTTGACATGAGCATAGACAAAATCGTGGTTGTCAAACATGTCAGCAAAGTCGCCCGAAAGGTGCTCTGCTAGAGCGTTTTTTGACAATACTCGGCCTTTGTTGCTGATTAAAAAGAGCAATAGTTCAAACTCTTTTCGAGTCAGAGAAATAGCCGAATTGGCAACGCTTACCGACTTTGATTGTAAGTTGATTTCTATTTCATTAAATCGAAAAAGGTCATTGCCGCTGAATTTTTTTCGCCTGATAACGGAATGAATCCTAGCGGCCAATTCTGCCTGATGAAATGGTTTTGCGAGGTAATCATCAGCGCCAAGTTCAAGGCATTTCACCTTGTCTTCAATGGAGTTTTTAGCTGAAATGACGATGATTCCTTCGTTGCGCGTTTTTGCTTTTAGCGATTCTAACACGCTGAGTCCGCTGCCATCGGGCAGCATAAGATCGAGTAAAACGCAATCGTATTCGTGGTTGCTGAGTTTGTCTTGCGCAACGCTAATGTTGGGCGCAAACTCACATTTATATTCTGATTGATTCAAGTAAGCTTCAATATCAGTAGCAAGCAAAGTTTCGTCTTCTATGATCAGAATTTTCATGCTGCAAATTACTCAGTAGATTCTGAAGGAATTTTGAATTTATTCAACTTTAAGACAACGCGATTCTTATGGTCTAGTTTTTCTTCTGATTGTCGATAAAATTAGCTTGAAATTGTTGTTTGAGTGAATGCTCTAATGCTAAATCTCGCTTCATTTGCAGTATGCCAACAATTGAGAAAAGTAGTGTAATAACAGCTTGCAAAAACCAAGTGGTTGCAAAGCTTGCGGTGCTTAAGTCAGAATTGCTTTCGCTAAAAGAGAGCAACGAAGACAATGATAAATCGAGTGCAGGAGATAAGTATGAAACCGAACGCTCGATGGTGCACCAGGAAATGGAAAAATTGGTGAATCAAGTGGAGATTGAGGAAACGATTTTGACACAGTTGCGACAAATAAATCCAGATAAAAGCTACAACAAAGTGGCGGAAGGTGCTTTGGTAGAAACCAACAAAGGCATTTATCTTCTTGGTGCAGCTTGCGGTAAAGTAATGCTTGGCGCTACCATGATTTTTGGTGTTTCTATGGAAAGTCCGTTGGCAATGGCCATGCACGGAAAGTCCGTTGGCGAAAGCTTTACGCTGAACGGTAATGCGTTTAGTGTGGTGAGTGTGAGCTAGCGAAAAGCTTCTATCGAAGCGATTGCGCCCGCGATTGGCGCGGAAATCCTGTGACTGAAAGGAGCAGATTGGAGCAAAAGCGCGTTAAGGCGCCCAAATAAAATCACAAAAAAGCTGACGGATTTTTGCTTTTTAAGAAGGGATGATTCTGCTATATTGAGCGCACTAAAACGGTGATGACGCGCGCAAGGTTTAGCGGCAGTTCATGCTCCGAATTGTGATGGAATGGGAATAATAAATTCTGTGTTTAGTTGGGTGATCAAGAAGCGCATGCATCAGATTGAGCTTTTTGTGAAATATCCGCATGATGTGCAGTACGAGTGGTTTGAGCGATTGATTAGCAGCGCGCAAAACACAGAGTGGGGCATGAAGTATGGCTATGCAGATATTCAGTCGGTAGAAGAGTTTAAGGCTCGGGTTCCGATTAGCCAATACGAAGATTTAAAGCCTTATATAGATCGAATCATAAAAGGCGAGCAGGGCATTTTGTGGCCTTCGGAAATAAAAATGTTTGCGAAATCAAGCGGAACTACGAGCGATAAAAGCAAGTTTATTCCGGTGAGCGAAGAATCGCTTGAAGAGTGCCATTACAAAGGCGGTAAAGACTTGATGTCTTTGTATTACAATGCGTTTCCTGAAAGTAAATTGATGGAAGGCCG
>JANRBI010000299.1:0-2924 GCA_030727625.1 Salibacteraceae bacterium | reverse complement strand
AGCGACTATGAAGCAAAACGCTTTATGGACAAGATTTTGAAAATGCCTATTATTAGGGCTGTTCCGAGAGAGACTTTTTACACTTGGATGAAATCGCGCAACAAACTAGGTGGGCAAAATAAGGTACCACGTTTGTCAAACAATCGCGATTACATGGAGCAAATATTAGAAATAGCGAATGCGTAGTTTATTGATTGTTTTCATTGCATTTTATAGCACAACACTGCTTGGTCAATCTAGTCATTGGACTGCATTGTACACTATTGATGCGAAGGCGCAACAATGCTATTTAGATCCGCTAAATCGTGCTTATTTGGTAAAGAAGGGTGAAGTAGAACTGCGCGATGAAAAAAACAAAGTGTTGTCTATTTATAGCAACAAATTGATTGGCGAAGACATCATGCTAGACGCGACCAATCCATTGAAAATATTGGTGTATTCGCCCAACCAAATGAAGTTGATTTTTCTCGATTCGCGGTTGGCTGAACTAAGAGAACCGATAAATCTTTTTGCCAAAGGATTTGAACAGATTTCGCTCGCAGCCACATCACACAGCAACGGGTTTTGGTTATATGATCCAATCAATTTTCAGTTGATTCGATTTGATCAAAATTCTGAAGAAGAGCGCAGAAGTTTAAATCTTGGTCAATTGTTGCGACTAGAATTGTATCCAACAGATTTGGTGGAGCAATCAAACAAAGTATACATGACAGATCCTGCACATGGTATTTTTGTATTTGATGTGTATGGCAATTATTTGAATTTATTGCCCATCAAGGGTATTGAGCATTTGGTTATACACAACGATAGATTATTCTACAAAAAGGATGATTCGTTGTTGGCATATAACCTAATAGATCAAAGAGAAGAAAAGGTAGATATAGAATTAGGTAAAACATTGTTTTTTGATGTGAATAGATCAAGAATAATAGGTGCTGAGAAAAATGGTGTGCTTATCTTCACCACCGCAAATTAAGGTCTAATAATTCTATGAATTATCTTAATTCGCAACCTTAAGGTGCTGATCACCAAAGCGAAACTAATGGAAGAAAAGAAATCAAATTTACACGTTGCTATCGCGGGCAACATTGGCTCTGGTAAAACCACGCTTACCGGTCTTTTATCAAAACATTATGGCTGGGAAAGTCACTATGAAGATGTAGACGGTAATCCTTATATCAACGATTTTTATGCAGAGATGCAGCGTTGGTCATTCAACATGCAGATCTATTATTTAAACAATAGATTTAATCAAGTACTAGAGATTAGAGAAGGCAAAAAAGGAGTGATTCAGGATAGAACAATCTATGAAGATGCTTACATTTTTGCTCCTAACTTACACTCAATGGGCTTGATGACTACGCGCGATTTTGAAACGTATTTCTCACTCTTCAACTTGCTTGACAAGTTTGTGCAGCCACCAGATGTGTTAGTTTATTTGAGAGCTAGCGTGCCACGTTTGGTAAGCCAAATTCAAAGCCGCGGTCGTGAATACGAAGAAGCAATCAGATTAGATTACTTAAAGCGTTTGAACGAGCGTTACGAAGCATGGATTTCTACTTATGACAAAGGCAAGCTGTTGATCATTGATGTGGATAATAACAACTTTAGAGATGATCCTGAAGATTTGGGAGCAATCATCAGAAAGATTGACGCAGAATTACACGGTTTATTCTAGTAAACTATAACTCATAAAAAAGGCCCGAAATCAGTTGATTTCGGGCCTTTTTATTTTACAGATATCGTTTCAAAAAGCGTTCTAGCGCATCCAAATATTCTTTGTGATTTGGAGTGCTTTGGTCTAAATTTTTAGCTCCGTGCACACCACCGCCACTTGGTGAAAAAAGCACCAGATAATCTTCGTTCATTCCAGCCATCATTGCTCTTACATCTCCAATTTCGCTGTTAGCACCAGTGGCAAAAGTTGGTTTGGCAATGTACTGCACATAAGTGCTCACACTCAAATCTTCGATGTATTCGCCTGGGCTAAAAACAGCAATGGCAGTGATTCTATCATCATAAGCGCCAATCATGAGTGCAAGGCCGGCACTGTAGCTGCTGCCAAGTAAAATGATTTTCTCAGCCTTCAATGTTTCATTGGCATAAGCAACAGCCGCGAGCATGTCTTGCTCACCATAAAGTAGTGCTATTGGGAATTTTTTCTCGATGGCATCAGGTGTGGTTTCATTGGCTACTCCATTTTTGGTGCCACCAGCGCGCATATCTATTGCTAAGCATGTAAAGCCCATAGCTACAAGCTTTGGAGCAGCGTTTTTAAACTCTCCACGGCTGCTATTTGCTTCGTGGCATAGAATCACAACGGGTGCGCCAGCTCCTGCATCATAAAGGTCTGCGGTGATTTTCAGGTTGTCAGGTGCTACAAAAGAAACTTTCTTTTGTGCTTGGGCGCTTACTGCTAAGGCCAAAATGATGATGGTCGTAAATATGGAGTTCCTCATGCTCGCAATGTTTGGCGAAAAATACCAATTATATAGTGTTGTTAAATAAAAAAGGAGGCTTTAACGAAAGCCTCCTTTTACGAGTTTGATTATGATTGATTTCTTATTCAGAAAGCACAATCACTTTATTCTTCACCACTTCAACTACACCGCCTGATATTTCAAATAGCTTCTCACTGCCATCTTGCTGCACTTTTACAGTGCCAGCTTGTAATGTAGCGATGATAGGAGCGTGGTTGTTCAAAATTCCAAATGATCCACTTTTTCCAGGAAGTTGAAGTGAGTCAACTTCGCCTTGAAAGATCATTTTGTCTGGTGAAATAATCTCTAATACCATGATTACTTAGATTCTGAAAGCATTTTGTTTCCAGCTGCAATTACATCTTCGATGTTACCTTTCAAGTTGAAAGCTGCTTCTGGATACTTATCCATTTCTCCGTCAATAATCATGTTGAAGCCTTTGAT
>JANRBI010000298.1 GCA_030727625.1 Salibacteraceae bacterium | reverse complement strand
ATAGTGCCATTTCTGTGGCTGATTTATCTCGCTTTCGCGGAAATGACCTCAAGGCGCACCTGATCAACGCTTATAATTTTTCGGTCATAAAAAACGTCTTACGCTTTTATCCAACCAGCTCTGTCACCAAGATTCCAGGTTTTTTTGATGGACTAAAATATCCTCTTGGCAAACAGAAATTTTCGCTTGACGAACTAGAAAAAGAATTGCTTTTCAAGCAATTTAATGATCCACGCCTTCACTTTGTTTTGAATTGTGGCGCCATGTCTTGCCCACCTTTGACACAAAAGGCATATCGCCCACAAAACCTAGATGAACAGCTTGATGCCCAAACGAGATTGGTGCTCAACGATACCAATTTTGTGATGGTAGACACGGTCAATAATCAACTGAAGCTGAGCATGCTTTTTAATTGGTATGCAAGCGATTTTGAAGATGCGGGCGGCTTGCTCTATTTCATCAACGAATACCGAAAAAAACCAGTAACCTATGGCTACGAAATTGTCTATCGAAGCTACGACTGGAACTTAAATGATGCACTTTTAGCTATTGGTGATCAACCAATTAATGTCCAAAATTTTACTCCGTCTATTTTGCTTGACAAAGGTCGTTGGGAGTATAAAGCGTTTGTGAATATGTATACCCAAGCGCGACAGTTTTTGTACTTAGGTAAGCAGCGCATTTCGCGCAGCACGTACCTCACTACCATACATCAATTCAATTATGGACTGAATAAACAAATCAATATTGGTGCTGAATTTTGGACTAAAAACGTGCTAAATGGCGGACCTAAAACGAACAATGCACTCAACATTTTCACCGCATTTAACGATCCAAACTATCGGGCTTCGCCACTTTACTTGGGTCCAAAACTGAAGATTAACCCAATTAAAAAGATTGCTCGAATTTCACTACAAACGACTTTTTTAGTGCCATTAGGCAAAGACTTAGAAGGCCGAAGTCGCACAGATGAAAAAGCATTTTTGTTCTTAGAATGGGACCGATATTTATGGATCAATGAACTTTTTTGGGATGCGAAACTGAGCCCCAAGTGGCAATTATTTACCAAAGTAGCTGTTTGGTCCAGCTTTGTAAGAAACAGTTATCGAAGAAATAATTTCGTAGAAACACCCGTTTCCAGCTTTCTGAGCTATTTCCCAAGCAGTAAATTAACGCTGTATACCATGGCTGAACTTTGGCCAACGCATACCCGCGAAAATCTAATCTCTGAAGTAAATTTTAACCGAGCAGATGCATTCAATAGCTTTTTCTTCCAAATGGGATTAGGCGCCAAAATGCAGGTAATTCCTGGGAAAATGGAGCTTGAATTTTTAGCCACCAATTTTCTTTTGGGCACCAATTATTCTGGCGCAGGTAGCACATTTAATGTTGGGTTGAGATTAATGGGGTTGAGAAAGATGAAGGAGAAGGTGGAAGGGTAATTATGAACCCACCCAATTCTTCATCATCTCCAAACCAAATTCGGTCATAATGCTTTCGGGGTGAAACTGCACACCGTGCACATCGAGCTCTTTGTGCTGAACAGCCATCAAATAGCCGTCCTCACTTCTCGAAATTTCTCGATAATTTGAAGGAAGCGCATCTGTTTCAAAAGCCCAACTGTGGTATCGCCCAACATTGATTATGTCGGGTAAACCTTTGAATAGTTTGGAATCTGACTGAACACTAATCTGACTTTGCGCACCGTGCTGTACGGTTTTCATGTTTTGGATTTGAGCTCCAGCATGTTGCAAAAGGGCTTGCATACCGAGGCAAACGCCAAGCATGCTTTTTTGACCTAAATAGGTTTCAATAACTTGCATAGTTTTACCAGCTTCTTCAGGCAAACCCGGGCCTGGACTAATTAAAATATGCGAGAAAGTAGCTAGCTCAGCAATTTCGAAGGCATCGTTTCTGCGGACTTCAATAGGCACATCTAATTGCTCGAGCAAATGCACCAAGTTGAACGTAAACGAATCGTAATTATCTATGACAAAAATGGAAGTCGGCATATTTTTGAATCCGCGAATTAAGTGCGAAATATTAGATTGCAGCCCTTAAAATCAGAAAATAGAATATGAAACAAATTATAGAAAGCAAAAATGCTCCTGCGCCCATTGGGCCATACTCACAAGCTGTATTGAAAAATGGCACGCTTTACGTGAGCGGCCAAATAGC
>JANRBI010000297.1 GCA_030727625.1 Salibacteraceae bacterium | reverse complement strand
CAAAATAGCATAAAAAAACGCCCAAAGTCCTCCTTTGGGCGTTTCAGTTGAGATTAATCGTATTTCGGTTTCTTGTCTCGTTTTTCTGCTTTTTTCTCTTTTGCAGATTTAACAGGCTCTTTTTTTGCGGTCTTCTTCGCATCCTGAGTTTTTGCCATGATAATTATTCCGTTTGATTTTGCGTCATTGCAATGTGAAGATAGCAAGTGCTATTATTCAAAAAACAGCTTTCAAAAGATTTTATTTAGCAGTGAATTGTTGCAAACATTGCTTTATACTGATTATAACAACCATAGAATTCCCAGGAATTAAATGAGCCTTGAATTTGAGTACAATTCACGATATAAGTGCAAGACTAGGGTCGATACAGTGCTTCATACTGCGCTTTGGTGAGTTTCCATCGATTTACCTCTTGCTCAAAATTTATGGAACCTGGCGTGGTGATATGTTTCATTTCGAAATCAAAACCCACTTTTTGCAACGTTTTGTTTGGAGCTGGATTCAAGGCTGAAGGTTCACAGTAAAGCAACTTAAGGTTTAGATTTTCGAAAAAATAAGGTAATGATTGTAAAACCAGCTTGGTGCCTATGCCCTTTTCCCGATGTTCATCATCCCATAAATGCAAGTGCATAAAAGCACTTTTCCCAAAATTGATTTGGTTTACATTGCAATGGCCAATCGGAATATCATCCAATTCCCAGATTATGGCATAGATAGATTTTACAGAATACTTTGATTTAAGTTGCTTCAGAAGCATGTCTTCCATCACTTTTTTAGGAGGCAATTTGTTAATATCGGCTCCCAGACTGCGCAAATAAGGCTCATCGGCAGTATACCAATAAGCCAGAATTAAGTGCACGTCAATGTGTGAAAGCTCTCGCGTATTAGTACGTAATTCTTTCATATTGTTTGGCTAGGACGAAAGTATGGATTAATCAAACTTATGCGAAAGCGTTATGCAATAAACCGCTATTGAAATGCCAAATAAAGCCAACAAACTTTCTTGAAGCCAAAATTCAATGTATGCTTGTTATACACTTCAACATCTCATATCATGCATAGAATCATACTCCTCGCTACCATTTGCACCACAATGGGTTGTAACAATCCTAAAAGCAAGGTTGAACATCAACCTACTCCTGAAGTTTTCAATGATTCGAGTCCAAACCTCAAAATCACCACAAGGTATTCAGGCTACAGTGATTTAATCCAAGAATTGTATGCTGAGCTAGTGTTAAATGATAAAGAAATTGGCGATTTTGAAGACCAACGATTGGATTACAAGGAAAAGCTTCGAAAGGCTAACCAGTCATTTGATCATTACCATGCAAATTCAGAAGAATACTATGCTTTATCCAAGCAATATGCATTAATGATTCACGATTCTGTTTATTCTAAATGGCTATTCAGCCGCATAGAAGATTCCGAAAACAAATACAAAACATCGATTTCGGGTCTTCAAAACGCGATTCGCTCATTAAACAACGAAGACAGTTTGTTTCATGATCGCTTTATCGGCCTTCAAGTGGATGTCACTCTAAAAATGATGGAAATTTTTCAAAGCAATGAAATGCCGAATCTCCAAAAATTCGAGTCATTTTCAGAAATTCAAAAATCTCTAAATCAACAACTTGAAGCGATTAAAATGAATGGGGATTAAACCTTATCAATTCAGGAATAATAGATCTTAAATAATGAGTTTGCCATTGTAATTTCGCCTATTCATACCATTGCATATTTCTATGTTCGAATTCAGTATTGAAGTCATTGAAACTGCCGTTGTTTTTCTTTTCATGATCACCTTGCGTTTGCTGTCACGCAGCGCAATTAGTAGATCACTCAGAAAATTCAATTTTAGCTACCAACGCAGAAAACTAATTGTAAAACTCATCAATTTCTTGGTTGTATTACTTGGCTTGTTAGCTATTATAGGCATTTGGGGAATCGAACAACAAGATTTATTTATTTTCCTTTCGTCACTTGTTACTGTTTTAGGTATTGCATTTTTTGCACAGTGGTCTTTGCTATCAAACATCACTTCTGGACTCATTCTTTTCTTTAATCATCCACTAAAATTGGGTGACGAAATTAAAGTCCATGATAAGGATTACCCAATTAAAGGTAAGGTTAAAGATATCGGTTACTACTTCGTTCATATTGAAACGATTGAAGGTGAAAAATTAACCATACCTAACAGTGTTTTGGTTCAGAAAATGGTTTCTGTAGTAGGTGAACAAACAGCTCAAACCTAAGTCACCACGTTTTGTAGTAAATCTGCTCTTGAATCTAATGTAATAACATTAGGAAAAGAACTAGATCAAACATCTAGACACTTTGGTTTAGTTCGTGTTTTCATGTATCAACCTTACGAGCAGATCATTCAAATATTCTACATCATAATCACCCACAGTAGCTTGAATATGATCGCTACCAATGCCGCTATCGTTAGTAATGAAGACATAGGTGCCATTAGTTGCAATGGCAAAATGACGCATTAAGAATTCTGTTTCCTTATCTACTCCACTTGCAGCAATTGGAATGAGTTTGATCCCACGTTTCGCGGCTTCGTTAATCGACTTTTTAAGGCTTTCAATTACTTCCCTTTTATGGTGCGGAGGTGCATCGAGCATTAAAAAGGCCAATCGAGTCTTTGCATGCTCGTTCCACGCAAGTTTACTTAGCGCTTCTTCAAGTGCCGAGTGCACAGCTTCAGGAGTGTCTCCACCGCCACCAGCTTTTTGGTCTTCAATAAATTTAATCGTGCTTGCTATGCTTGTAGTGAAAGAAGACAGCTTAGTTAGGTAATCATCTCCTTGATCACGATAAAACACTGAGCCAGTTTGTATAGTAGTATTCGGATTTTTAATTCCTACTTTATTAATTACGTCTTCGAGATCGAGTTTTAGAAAATTCAATTCATCTGACATTGAGCCTGTGGCATCAACAATGAAAGCTACTTGAGCTTCATTATCAAAATCATTTATTTCAGTAGCAATTAAATAATTTGTGCTTGATGTAAAACCTCGAAATGCCTCTACTCCATTTACATAAAGTGTATAATCCTCTGGATTTACATTCAAGTTTTCATCAGTCAACCCAATCCAAAGCTCTGCTGAACCTCTATTATCGCTTATGGTCTCAAAAACTAATGAACCATCTTTCTTCAAGCTCACAGTAGCATTTGCCACTGGGTTTCTATCATTGTCTTGCACTATTACTGATATGCGATTGTTGGTATAGAAAGACCATTCAGATGACGTGTTTTTCAAGTTTGTATTTGAATTCATGAGGTTGTTCCAAAACGACCAATTCTCCAAGTCGTTCCATTCAGCAGCAGTTAATATACCTGCCTCACCCGCCTCGGAACCACCAGCATCTTGCGATTCGGAATCAAGAACATCTGGCGATGTTTTATAACAAGATGTGATTGAAAAACTAAGTGCTAGTATTGGAATAATCAGCTTTTTCATAGTGTAATGCATTGATAAGGTGACAAAGTACGCTAAAGACGTTACTCTAGAAAGAAAGTGTTGGTGAGTGGCCGATGTTTAACATTTTAAGTTGATTAGTTGGATTAGCAAAACATAAAAAAAGCAGCCTTTTGAGCTGCTTTTCCTATTTAATTAAAGCTTTCTTATTGTTTTAAAATACTCTTTGTAGCCGTATTGCCATCAGTATCAGTAATGGTGATAAAATATAGACCAGACTCCACTTCTAGCTGCAACTGGTATGATGCTGAACCAATATTGTGTTCATGCATTACTAATTCTCCAAGTGCATTGGTAATCGATACGGATTGCAATGATTTGCTACCCGCAGCTTGAATAGATACTAATCCATTGCTTGGGTTTGGAAATACCATAAATGCGGCCTGAGTCTCAATTTCATTCAACCCAATTATCACCACATTTTCGCAAGTTGACGTGTCAATACAGCCATCTTTAGTAGCAACTACAGCGTAGCTTCCACTTTGTGTAATGAGAAAAGCTTGCGCAGTTTCGCCTACAATCTCACTTTTATCTTCACAGTTAATCCACTGATAAGTTGCGCCTTGCACACTGCAGATCAAAGCATTTACAGATTTAAAAACTGAATTGTTAAACTTCTTTACCGTTAAGTTAATTGTAATCACAGAGTCACAGCCGTTTGCATTGGCTATGGTGTCTAAAACAGTTCCTGAATTTTCGATCAACTTACCGCTTGGTGTGGTGTATTCAAAACAAGCTGTTTCAGTAATATTGCTTGTAGTAGTGCCTTTTATTTGAAGGTTGATCGTGAGAATGGAGTCACAACCCACACTATTGGCAATTGTGTCTTGATACGTTCCGCTGCTGGTCCAAGTATTAGTTCCGCTTGGGCTAGTATAGCTGTAACATGAAGATGCTGAAATAGTAGCTGCGCTTTGTTCGATCGTTAAATTGATGGTGATGATCGAATCACATCCCGAAGCGCTTGGAATAGTATCATTATAAGTACCAGATTCATTGTAAGTTGCGTTTCCGCTTGGCACATTATAAAACGAGCATGCAGACTCATTGATCGTTGAAAAACTGTTTGGTGCAACCGATGCCAAAGTGATGCTAATAATAGAATCACAACCAAATACAGTATTAATGGTATCTGAGTAATTTCCTGGCATAGTGTAAGTGGCATTTCCGCTTGGCACAGTATAGCTACCGCAAGTATTTACCGTAAGGCTGTAGAATGAAGCACCTTGAGTCAAAGGATAGCCATCAGACCAGTTTGATGCCGAACCTGATAAGCTAAAACCTGTCAGCGTTCCGTTTTGTAAGCTATTCACTTGATCGATTGCAGTTGTTAGCCCTGTATTAGTGCCATTTGCAATGCCCTGATTTAGTTTGAAATAAGAAACTAAACCAGTAGGAAGCGCGCAAAACTCGTTGCTCATATTAATTGCAATCTCTGTTTGAGAACGAGCATAATCCCAAACCCTCACTTCATCTATCCAGCCTTGAAAATTATTAATCAGGTCAGTTCTTGTTCCTATTACCATCGGGCCAGTGCTCGATGTGTTCATTGTATATGTGCTTAAGTTTGCTTCCCCATCCAAAGCTCCATCCACGTACAATTTAAATTTGAGCGTAGCACTAGGATCATAAACAACAGCTACATGATGCCAAGTAGTATCAGCAATAAATGTAGAACCATTAAATCCTTGACCACCAATTTCAATTCTGAGCGTTCCACCGGTTAAGTTGAATGTAAACCGAGTTCCATTTGGTGACATTGTGCCCCAAGAAGCAATTACTTTTTGTGTTGAAGCAAAATAAGGTTTAATCCAAGCTTCGACTGTGCGCGCATTAGCACCAGTAATTCCTGTAAAATTGGTTTGCACATAATCATTAGTGCCGTCAAAACGCAATCCGTTTTGTGCATGGCTTTTAGCATTAATGAACAGTGCTAACACTGCTAGTAAAATGATTCTCATATTAAATTTGGGGCTGAGTAGGTTAATTGCTTATTCAAAAATAAGTGAATCGCGGTGTGATGATATGCTTTTGCCTATTTTCACCACTTTAAAATTTGTAAGATGCACAGAAGCAAAGAAGAATTTGAGAAAAAGCTAAAAGAGTTTTTTGATCGCCATGACCCGAGCAAAAGAGATGTGGCTCATTTAATAGCTGCTAAATTTCATGACAATCAAGATGAAATTTTTGAACATCTATCAGAGGTCTATCACAAAAAAGAAGGTATAGACGATACTAATAAGACTTTTATGAGCGGCCCACTTTCAAACTTTGAAGGCGGTCAATAATTGCTACAAGAAAATATTAAAAAGCCTGAACCTATGTTCGGGCTTTTTTTATGCCAAAAAGTCTAGTCTAAAGTAATCCGCAGCAGTTCTTATATTTTTCACCGCTTCCGCAAATGCATGGATCGTTGCGGCCAATATCTTTTCCCAACGTATGAAGCGTTTTCTCATCCATTTCTTGGTTAAAAATCCGTTCGAGCATTTTGTATAACACAGGATGCTTGCGCTCTAAAAGCTTTGGCCGCTCAAAAAAGTATTCGCTAGCCACAGCAAAAAACTCACTCTGGTTGGTTCCTCCGTATGGATTGATATCTGATTCATTTTCATAGATTTCATCCATCTTTTTGTTCATCAACTCAATCCATGGAATGGCATATTGCTTTTGCAAAAGCACACTTGGAACACCATCTATGTTACCATCCATCTTATCAATCAAATGCACAAACTCATGAATGGCCGTATTTTTCTTATCACTTTCATTCGAAAAACCTTTATGCAGCGCATCTTTTGAGAGAATCATTTTTCCATCCATATAGCCATTACCAACCATACCCAATATGCTGCGCTCTTCGCCCGTAGTTTCAAAGTGTTCATTGAAACTATTCGGATATATCAACACTTCAAAGAAGTTAGTGTAATGCCAATTTGCAAAAGCAAAAACAGGAATGAGAGCGCTTGATGCAACCAACAATCTATCTGTAATATCAATGTCGGTTTTTACCCCTGTTACTTTATGATTCAAGAGAAATTCTTGAATTCTAAATTCAAATTGTTTGCGTTCAGCAGCAGAAAGCGCATTGTAAAACGCCACTTTTTGTACAAGAATTTTGCGCCAAGCAATTGGGAACTTTGTTTCTTGATCCAGTTTCTTGATGCGCTTTTTTCTGAAAAACACAAAATACATGAGTGTCACAAAAAGCAACGCAATAAATAAGAGACCTCCAGACATATTACAGTTTGCCTAAAATGACTTCAATTTGTTCACTCAAAGCCTCAAAGCGTGCGAAATTTTCAGGCGTTGAATCTTTCAAACTTTCAGAAAGTGCGTGGTATGATTTCACACGTAGCTGACAGTATTCACGCAACAATTTATTCTGATCAATCAATTCAGAATCAAGGTCATCAAGTTGATCCAAATCGTTCAATATCTCGATATTCGCCATCCAAAGCGGAATGCCTTTGCGCTGAATAAATTGAATGATATCTGAGCCCGATTCGGTGTCCATCATATCAAATACGCGCAAAGCTTCTGATTCGTTTTCCGAAAACTGAACGATGCCTTTATCATATGCTATATCGGTAACATTGGCACTCGGCAGCATGGCAGCGGCCACAGCACCACCCAAAAACAAAACTGCGCTCAACAGCGCTATAAGCGCAGCTTTAATCCAAGAATAAAAAGGTTTGAATTGAGACTCATGTGCCTTGAGCATGTCGCCTTGATAGCGATCTAATAATAAGTAAACAATTCCTGTATAAACCAAAGGAAAAACCGAATTGGGCATAGCATCAAGCACATTTTCGGGTAAAATGAGCAATAAAAGAATCAACAAAAACGAAGTAACTATACCGATCAATAGGCTGCGATTGGCTAATTCTTGTTCACCTGCATTTTTAAAATTTATATGCATTAAAATTCCTGCAGCCAAAGGTCCACCTAAAAATGTGGCACCTAAAATGGAGCGCTTTGAGTAAAGCTGAAAAGAGTGTTCGGGTTGTTCGTCTAGCATGTAACAAACATAATAGTTCAATTGACTAATTGTTGCCAACACCAATTGAATAGATGGCTGAACACGATCGTTAAAAGAAGCATGTATATTCATCGCCAAACAAAACCTGATGAATCAAACACTGCAAAATTTGATTGCTGCAGAGCAAAAAGCTGCTCAACTATTTAGTGAGATTGAAGCTCGAGGAATGATCAGTGCGGGAAAAACTGAAAAAGAGCTAAATACCGATGTATATGATTTGGCACTTGAAATGTTTGGAATAAGCAAGTATTGGCACAAGCGCATTGTGAGAGCGGGAAAAAACACTCTTGCACCTTATGATGAAAATCCGCCCAACTTGATACTGCAAAATGATGACATCGTTTTCTTAGACTTCGGGCCAGTGTTTGACGAGTGGGAAGCCGATTTTGGTAGAACCTATGTCGTTGGAAACGATGCTAAAAAGCACAAACTAAAGCAAGACATTGAGTTGGCTTGGAAACATTGCCGCGATTATTTCTTGACTCAAACTTCTATTACCGGAGCCCAATATTTTGACTTCGCAGTAAAATCAGCTGCCAAATTTGGCTGGGAATTTGGCGGACCAATTGCTGGTCACCTTATTGGACATTTTCCGCACGAGCGGCTTGATAAAGAAGACAAAACGAATTACATACATCCTGACAATCATGTAGATATGTTTGCACCTGACACCGAAGGCAACAAGCGCGAATGGATTTTAGAAATTCATTTTATTGATGCTTCAGCGGAAATTGGCGGTTTTTTTGAGCAGGTGCTCGTTTAGTTGTTCGCTTTCGCGGAAATAGGTGCTTACTTTCTCATTCGCATCAATCCTTCTTGGGCTGTGGAAGCTACTAAATCGCCTTTTTCATTGTAAAAATGACCGAAGTTTAAACCTCTTCCATTCGAAGCATTAGGACTTTCGGTTGTGAACAGCAACCACTCGTCTACCCTAAAGTCATGGTGAAACCACATGGCATGATCTAAACTTGCTGTTTGCACTTGCCCAAAATCAAACTGATCGCGGTGTGGCATCAATCCGGTAAGCATCAAATTAAAATCAGAAACAAATGCTAATGCTTCTCTGTGAAAGGCTTGATTATCGGGTAATTTCTGATCGCTTTTCACCCAAATTTGCTGTATTGGTTCACTCTTCGCTCTTACAAATGGATTGAAAGCCTTGATTGGTTTAAAGTGAAAATAGCGATTACTCAAGTAGTTTTTTATGGATGGAGGAACCATATCTAACTGCTTACCATAGAGTTCAATATCGGTTTTCAATTGAGAATGATGCGGCACATTTGGCATGGTGCTATTGTGCTCAAAACCCTCTTCTGCAATTTGAAACGAACAACTCATGTTAAAAATAGGTCGGCCATTTTGCACAGCCACCACTCGCCTAGTCGTAAAACTCTTTCCGTCTCTTATTCTGTCTACATGAAAAAAGATCGAAGAATCTAACTTACCTGGCAAAATGAAATAGCAATGCATAGAATGCAATACACGGTCTTCATCTACCGTTCTGCGTGCCGCATTGAGCGATTGGGCCAGCACTTGCCCTCCAAACACGGTTCCCCAAACAGCTGGAAAATTCTGACCTCTAAACAGGTTTTCGTCCAGCTTTTCTAGTTCAATTAAATCAATCAGCGCGTTATTCATAATGAGCAAAGGAATTATATATAATGCAACTGCACGTTACTTTTTCAAGAAGCTTTTGACACTTCCACTTGCAGAAATATTTATTCCATATATTGTCCAATTCACAACACAATCTGCACTTCGAATGTTTTAATAAGCAATAAGTAACAGCCCATGACCAAGACATCAACATTAGAAACAAGCATCGCGAAGCTTAGAAAAAACGAATACACCATCGATTTCGAAATCAGATTTGACGCGCTACAAAATCAAACTACAGAAAAGTCTTTTACGACTGATGAATTTGAATGTGATCAAGTCTTTTACGACTCAGCAACAGGAGAATATGTGTTTACCATTGAAACATTCAATCAACAAAAAGGTGTTTTAGTGCATAATCATAAAACTTATAAGCATCCGATTTCCATCGAAATGATTGACAAGTTCAACCTTCCAAACAAAAGCAAACTTTAGTATGAAAAACAAACCCGAAATAGTAGAAAATTGGTTGCCGCGCTATACTGGCACCGCGCTAACTGATTTTTCAGAATACATTCTCCTTACCAATTTTGACAACTATGTAGAATCGTTTGCCGCAAAACATGGCGTTGATGTAAAAGGCAAAGACAAAGCAATGCGCAATGCCACTGCTGACGGTGTTAGTATCATCAATTTTGGAATGGGCAGCCCAAATGCGGCCACTGTAATGGATTTGCTCAGTTCTATTAAACCAAAAGCTGTATTGTTTTTAGGCAAATGTGGCGGATTGAAACGCAAAAGCGAAGTCGGTGATTTTATTCTTCCCTTGGCGGGAATTCGTGGCGAAGGAACCAGCAACGACTATTTTCCACCAGAAGTGCCTGCACTACCCGCTTTCACGCTGCAACGCGCTGTTTCAAGCACAATCAGAGATTACAAACAAGATTATTGGACAGGAACGGTTTATACAACCAACCGCAGGGTTTGGGAACATGATGAAAAATTTAAAGAATACCTAAGAAACATACGTGCAATGGCCATTGATATGGAAACAGCAACCTTGTTTTCTGTTGGGTTTGCCAATCATATTCCTGTTGGAGCCTTGCTTTTAGTGACCGATCAGCCCATGATACCTGAAGGAATTAAAACAGACGAAAGCGACAAAAAAGTAACCGCCAATTTTGTGGATATGCACATTCAAATAGGCATTGATGCCTTGAAAGAAATACGCGAAGAAGGCCGCTCGGTGCGCCATTTGCGTTTTGAATAACACTTAAAACCCGCAACGATTGATCACCACTCAACTTGCACAAATTCTTACTGAAAACCGCACCAAGCAAACTGTAGATCGCTTAGTGAACGAAGTGCTAAAAACTGGCCTTGATTGGGATCAGTTTATCGAAATTTTTCTGAGCACACCGCTACCATCAAAGTGGTATTTGACTTGGTGGCTTAGTCATTATGCTGAAGAAGATCCTGAACCCATTGAAAGCCGACAAGCCCTTTTTTGGGAAGTATTGATAGAAAATACGCACCCAAGCATTGAACGCGACTTTTGGAAGTTGCTCACACGCATATCGCTCAATGATGATTTAATTGGAAAAGCATACGATGAAGCCATGCGCACTATTCCATCCCAAAAAAGAGCAGTTGCAGTGCGGGCTTATGCTATGGAAGTAGCGTTTAACGTAGCCAAACGCTATCCTGATTTAACGCATGAAGTAAAGCTGATTTTCGAAAATCTAAGTCCTGAAGAACCTGCAAGTATACAGGCTAGAAAAAGGAATTTTTTGAAGAAACTAAAAAGGCTTACATAGGTGGCAATTCCTCATCGCTAATTTCACACACACATCTAAAACCTACAAAAGCTGAAGCAGAATCAAGGGTTTGTTTTTGGGTTACATCGGCTGTCATTGGTGTGTTCCAGGCTCCGCCAACATAAGTACTAGGTTCAGCAAGCCATTCGGCAACATTACCTTTTATGTTATAAACCCCAAACGAGTTTGACCAATAGCTTAGAACAGGAGCAGTAATATCAGCTGCAATAGGTTTTTTGCCTCCTGCTGCAGGATATTCTGATTGCGCTCTCAACATATTAAATCGAACAAATCCACGATACTTCTTTTTACCTTCTTCACCAATAAAATTAGATACTTCAGCAATATCGCTATACATCATTATGTATTCTTCATAAGTTGGTAAGCGATAAAAAAAGTGTTTTGGTGCTTTTTCACGACTTCCTGCCTTTTCTAGATTCTCTTCTATTCGAGCTGTGCGCCATTTACAAAAGTCATTCGCTTGTTGCCAACTTACACCAACAACAGGATAATCTCGATAAGCAACATGTCTTAAGTAATAATCTCGATAAGGTAAATTGTATGTGAGTTGAGACTTCCAAACATTGGTATCTGGGCAATTTGCCGC
>JANRBI010000296.1:27053-48158 GCA_030727625.1 Salibacteraceae bacterium | reverse complement strand
AGGCAATTTCCTTTATTTGAACCAAATTCTTAGATCATTACCATGAAATTACTCGAGAACAAAGTTTCGATCATTACAGGTGCCACTCGAGGCATAGGAAAAGGCATTGCCGAATTGTTTGCCGATCAAGGCTCACACGTTATTTTCACTTACGTTTCTTCTGACGAAAAAGCCCGTGAGCTTGAGGCAGAATTAGAAGCAAAGGGCGTAAAAGCACGTGGTTATAAATTCAATGTTGCCGATTACAAAGCATGTGAAGACATGGCTGCCGAAGTGGTAAAAGACTTTGGAAGCATAGACGTGGTGGTGAACAATGCCGGAATTACACGCGACAATTTGTTAATGCGCATGAGCGAAGAGCAATGGGACGAAGTGATCAACACCAACTTAAAGTCTGTATTTAATATGACCAAAGCGGTGCAACGCACCATGCTTAAGCAACGTAAAGGCAGTATTGTGAATATGAGTTCGGTTGTGGGTGTAAAAGGCAATGCAGGTCAAGCAAATTACGCTGCTTCGAAAGCAGGTTTACTTGGTTTTACAAAGTCGGTAGCCTTAGAACTAGGTTCAAGAAACATCCGTTGCAATGCCATTGCTCCAGGATTTATAGAAACTGAAATGACAGGCGCACTTGATGAAGCTACTGTGCAAGGTTGGAGAGATGCCATTCCATTGAAAAGAGGCGGCACCACTGAAGATGTGGCCAACTTAGCGCTTTTCTTAGCAAGCGATATGAGTGCTTATATCACCGGACAAACAATAAACGTTGATGGTGGCATGCTCACCTAATATCTTCGCAGGCTAAGAACACATCGATTGGAAATATCATTTGAACATTCATTAGCATGGATTTTACCCATCATAGCCTTGGCTGCTGCCTTGGCATGGTGGGTTTATTTTTATAAAAAGCCCTACGAAGACTGGAAACCAAACCTGCGCATTGGTATTACGGTGCTGCGCTTTTTGGTGCTGGCTATTGTAGCGGTGCTTTTACTCAAACCTTTTATCGTTACCGAAGAAAGTGATGAAGAAAAGCCAAGATTATTGGTCTATTTGGATGAATCCTATTCTGTGGACTCTACGCAAATAGCAAGCGTAAAATCGACTTTTGAAAATGACCCTTCGCTTTCGGATAAATACAAACTAGAATACATCAAGTTTGGCGAAGATGCGCACTTTGACGATGAACCTTCGGCTTCGAATCGTTTGCACACCGATTTTGGTAAAATGGCCGAAAGCATCAACAATTTCTTTTATAACGACAACATCGGAGCAATTGTGGTGGCCAGTGATGGAATTCAAACAAAAGGTCAAAATCCACTTTACACAACACTAAGAAGCACTGCGCCCGTCTTCACACTTGCCTTGGGCGACAGCAGCACCGCACCTGATTTTGAGTTGAGCCAAGTGCTCAACAACAAATTGGTGTTTTTAGGCAACGATTTTCAAATCAAAGCACGAGGCGTTGCCACTAAGTTGCAAGGCGAAACGGCAAAGATTTCTTTGTATAGAAATGGAGTATTGCTCGAAGCAAAAGAAATGGAAATTGCTTCGCAAAATCAGGCGCTCGAAGCAGATTTTACAACCACAGCCGATAAAGTGGGCGTGAATCAATACGTAGTGCAAATTGCACTAAACGATGCTGAAATCAATCCGCAAAATAATGCACAAAGCACTTTTATTGAAGTGCTTGACAATCGCACCAAAATCAAGATCATAGCCAAAGCTCCACATCCTGATTTGGCTGCGTTTAAGGCAGCTATTGTTGCCAACGAGCAATATGAAGTAGAAACCGTTTTGCTTGAAGATTGGGATAAAAATGTGGAAAGTGCCGATCTGTTCTTATTGCACGGATTGCCAACCAATGCACAAGATTTGAGCTTGATCAGTTTAATCAAAGGCAAGCAAAAACCGATTTTATTGGTGTTTAGCTCAAAAGTGGCTTTACAGCAATTCAATGCATTAGGTCTTGGACTGAACATTACAGCCAAAGGCGCGCTTACCGAGCAAGTTGGCGCTAGCGTAAACCAAGATTTCAATTTGTTTTCGGTCAAGCCGAATGATAAAATCAAACGTTTTCCACCTTTATGGTCGCCTTTTGGCGAATTTCAGGCTAAAGCCGATCATCAGGTGTTGTTGTACCAAAGCATTGGTCAAATAAAAACGGACAAGCCGTTGCTGGCATTTTACAATCAAGGCGCGTTTAAAACAGGTGTATTGATGGGCGAAGGTTGGTGGAAGTGGCGCATGATAGACGAAGCCCAAGATGGCGAAAAATGGACTGATCAAGTGGTGTTGAAAGCCGTACAATATTTAGCATTGAAACAAAAGCGAAATCGATTGAACGTGCTGGCGCCAAAGCAAATTTCTGAACGACAAAACATCGCCTTTAAGGCTGAATTGTATAACGAAAGCTATGAATTAGTAACTGATATTGAGCTTGACCTTGTGGTGACCGATTCTTTGGATAACGACCTCGATTACCGCTTTTTGAGCAGTGGCAATGCCTACCAACTCAACTTAGGTTCGCTGCCAACAGGCACGTATAAATGGCTCGCAAAAGCTAATATTGCTGGTCAGGAAGCTACAGAAACAGGTGAATTTATCGTCACAGAAAACAAAGCAGAATTCATCCGCACCAAAGCCGATTTCAATTTCATGCAAACGTGGGCAGGCCAAAAAGGAGGCGAAATGTTTACCATGGATCAGCTTGGTAAAATGCAAAGTACACTGGCCGAATTAGAAACTGCCAAAGCCGTGATTCACACTTCGCGCGACTGGAAAAGTATCATCGAGTGGCAATGGATTTTATTTCTAATTGCTACTTTGCTCACAATCGAATGGTTTTTAAGAAAATTCAATGGGTATTATTAGAACAACTTTTATCCTTGGCTGCTTGGCGTTTGCAACAGCATGCGCGCCTGCAAGGGTTATCAAACCACTAGAAAAAGGGGAGAAGCAGATTGGCGCAAACCTTGGTGGCGCCATGATCAACTATGCCGGAGCGCCAATTCCACTGCCGCTCACCAGCATCAATTATTTGCAAGGTTTAGATACAGGAATCACCTTGAGTGCAGCGGTTCATACCACAGACATATTGTTTGGTGTAATGCATGCCGAAATTGGTTTGGGAATCAAAGCGTATCAAACTAAATCAGAAAAATTTGGAGTGACCATTTCGCCTTCAATGAACTTGATGTATGATATCTGGGAACAAAATTTCAGCGCTTATCCTCAACTAGATGCGCTTTGTTACTGGCAATATGCCGAAAAGCCAAACTTGTTTTATGGCGGACTAGGAAGCTGGGTAGAACTAAACAAAGTGAAGGCGCACAACGAAGTTCAAACCAACGAATTATTGCCTTACATCATGGTGGGCCATCAATTTAATCGTCCAAAATGGACGTTTACTACAGAAGCAAAATACCTTGGTTTTCAGCATGATAATCGATATTTGGTTCCTGATTTTATTGGCCCGTCACATTACGGTGCGCTAGGATTGTATTTTGGAATAAGCAGGAGGTTGATCAAATGAGAACACTAATGACCGTGATAGCAGTGCTTATGTTGAGCAGCTGCATAAGACTCGACAGTTTGATGTTTAGCCCAGATACTTCTATCAAAACATATCAACTTGACGCGTTTGAGGGCAGGCAAGAAATTGATTTGCCTGAGGCTTATGCGTTACCCGATTCATTGATTGAAGTGTTTACGCTTGAAAGCGATTTAGAAGGCGATAAGGCAGAGATATACGCGGTGTATGTGGGCAACCAAAATTTAATCTCAACCGATACCGTAATCTTGTATTTGCATGGCAATGCAGGCCATTTAGATTTTTATTGGAATAGAATTAAACTGCTTGCAAACACAGGCGCCAAAAACCGCTTTGGTGTGTTGGCCATCGACTATCGTGGGTATGGATTGAGTGGAGGTACGCCATCTGAAGACGGATTGTATGCAGATACCGATGCTGCTATGAAATGGCTGAAAGAAAAAGGCTTGACCAGCGACCGATTGGTGATTTATGGTTTTAGTATGGGAAGCGCGCCAGCCACAGAACTTACGGCAAACCCAAGAACATTGCAGCCGTCAAAATTGATGCTCGAAGCGCCATTTGCTTCAGACGAAGTAATGCTGCAAGATGCTTCAGGCTTGTCTTTGCCAGGTTCTTATATTTCTAATTTAGAAATAAACAATGCCGATGAAATTGCTAAAGTAGATGAACCATTTTTCTGGATACATGGGGTTGATGATGACTATCTAAGCATTGAGACACATGGCGAAGTAGTGTTTAAAAACTACCAGGGCATATACAGCGAAGCCCATCGCATAGAAGGCGCCAACCATGGCGATGTGCCGTTTATCATGGGCTTTGAAGAATACATTGATGCGGTAACGCAATTTGTGGAAAGGTAAGAAGTGAAATTCTTGAAATAGAGCACGCTAGCGCGGACTTGTCGCCCAAGTGGAGATACTTTATCGAAAGATGTATTAATATGCTTTTGAAGATAAATCCATTAAAAGAATACTGAATGATGTTGAGGAACAATTGGAATAATCACGTATTTTTTAGGCTCGGACTGCAAGTCCGAGCTAGCGCGGGTTTTCTGAAGGAGTATATTCCCTAAAAATGGAGACGGAGAGTGGTGCTGCATTCATGGAGAAGTTGATTAAACAATAGAAGGTTTTAAAACTAAAATGAAGCTCTAAATCGGCATAAATCAATGCTGATTTCGAGCTTTTTTTATTCTTGAAGTTTCGCTTTTAGAAATAATATTTATCATCGAAGCCTAATTAAATCATTCCGACTAAACAAATTCATGAGCGCTTTCCAATGTTATTACTGCCAATCAAATGCAGGTGCAAAGCGCTTTGATACGGAAGATTTTTATGGCGATCATTTTTCGATTATTCAATGCCAGAGCTGCGATACCTTCAATCTAAGTCCTAGACCAACTGCGGCTCAATTAGAACGAGCTTACAATCGTGATTACTACGGTGCTGGAGATTCAAAATTTAATCCTGCCATTGAAAAGATGCTTTTAGCATCAAAAAAGCGAAGAGCAAAATTGATTGCAAAACACGTAGGTAGCGGCAAGGTTTTGGACATTGGTTGTGCTGATGGCAGTGCACTTAGTCAGTTTTATGCTTTAGGAAATTTTGAATGTGAAGGCATTGAAATAGATGCTGAAAGTGCGTTGAGAGCATCAAAAAATGAACACGTAAAATTACACATTGGCCAGCTCAAAGATTTAGATTTAGCTGAGAATTCTTATTCTGTAATCACTTTAAATCATGTGTTTGAGCACTTACCAGACCCAAAGTTCGTGTTGGAGAAATCTGCCAGTTTGCTAAAGTCGAATGGTGTGCTAATGATTGCTATTCCAAACATCGAATCATACCAAGCCAAATGGTTCAAAAGCAACTGGTTTCACCTCGATCCGCCACGCCACTTGTTTTTTATGTCTCGTAATAAATTGATCTCAGAGTTGGGTAAACTCGGGTTTGAATTAAAGCACGAGCGACACGATCATTTTGAATACAACCCTTATGGTTTTCAACAAAGTATATTAAACGCTTTGCAAAATCAACGTGAGTCACTTTACGAATGGCTAAAAGGCAATAAGCATGAAGTGCATGCTTCTGCGTTCAATATTTTCATTCAAAGACTTTTTGTCTACTTCACGTTGCCATTGTTTTGGTTGGTGAGCAAAATCGCTGCTGTCTTGAAAAAATCAGGAACCATGGAGTTCTATTTTGTGAAAAAGTCAAATTGATTTCAAACTTTGAGTTTTGCTTGTTTTTCTGCTTGTATTATCAGAACATAGTTTTTCATGAATTATTCGTCTATTGCAATATTTCAGATTGGAGAACGAATGATCTTACTTTCGCGAGATGGTTCAAACGCTTTTTTACATTATTCTGTCAATTGTCATCATTGATTTTCTGTTTGAAAAAGCACTCGATTTTCTAAATGATCGAAAAAAATCCAAAACACTGCCTGCGGAAGCTGCAGGTATTTATGATAAGGAGCAATATGAAAAATGGCTGGCTTATGACAAAGCCAATGGCAGGGTAGAGGTGATCAGTTCTAGTATTTCAATCATCGTATCGTTGGTGCTTTTGATTGGCGGATATTTTGGCCTTTTGGATATTTACCTATCGTTTTTCTTTGATAGTCCTGTGGTTTTGGCCTTGGTTTATTTTGCTGTTTTAGGATTAGGTTCTTCCATCATTTCATTGCCTTTTAGCATTTACCAAACCTTTGTCATAGAAGAACGCTTTGGATTTAATAAATCAACAGTAGGCACTTTTGTGCTTGATTTACTTAAAGGTCTTGGTTTAACCTTGCTAATAGGTGCGCCTCTTGGTGCTTTAATCATCTGGATTTATTACGAATTAGAAACAGATTTCTGGTGGATTGCTTGGCTAATAATCAGCGGTTTCAGTCTGTTTATGACCATGTTTGGCGCGAGTATTATCATGCCTTTGTTCAATAAATTCACTCCGCTACCTGATGGCGAACTGCGCACTGCTATTGAGAATTATTGCGCTAAAGTAGATTTTAAGCTTACTAATTTGTTTGTGATGGATGGCTCAAAGCGCAGTTCTAAATCCAATGCATTTTTTAGTGGACTTGGGCCAAAGAAGAAAATCGCACTTTACGATACTTTAATTGATCAATTGACTACAGATCAAATAGTTGCAGTGTTAGCACACGAAGTAGGTCACTATAAGAAAAAGCATACTGCGCAGTCTTTGGTGCTATCAATCGTGCAAACTGGAATCATGTTATTTCTACTGGGTTTGTTTTTAAGAATGGATGTTTTTAGTCAAGCATTAGGATCTATTGGTGCTAGTTTTCATGTGGGTATTATTGCTTTTAGTATCATCTTTTCGCCCATCAGCACGCTTATTGGCATTGGAATGAATATGCTCAGTAGAAAAAATGAATATGAAGCTGACGACTACGCTAAATCTACTTTTAGTGGAGAGGCGTTAGGCGAAGGATTGAGGATTTTGACTCGCGAAAATCTTTCGAATTTGAAGCCTCATCCTGCTTATGTTTTCGTGCACTATTCTCATCCAACTGTGCTCAAAAGGCTTGCTAATTTAGTAGGATAGTTGAAATCTTGATGGCTGAATTATGATGTAAAAGTTTGTTTATCAGTTAAAAAGAAAGATTTTTATGCTTCCGGACTTCTAACCAGAAAAGAACCTGCATTCGACTTCCTAATCTCTTTGCCACCAAGCAGTCGAATATCTTAGGTCTTTAATTTAGCTGGCACAGATTTTCAAGCAGAAAAAACCTTGTTTTTCGCCTTAATAAATCTACATTTGCACCCCTTTAAATAATGGGGGTTACCGATGGCTCCTATACAAATAAAATCCTCCTTCTTGCATCGGCTTGAGAAGGATACAAATTTTGCCACATGGCTGAAAACACAAACGAAGCAGCAGAAAACGCTGCAAATCAAGTAGAAGAAACAGTAAATACTGTTGAAACTACTCCTGAAGTTGCAGAAACTGCAGCAGAAGAAATGGCTGAAGCTCCAAAAAAGCCAAGAACAAAAAAAGCTGAAGCGCCAGTAGAGGTGACCGAAGTTGAAGATGCTCCAGTAGCGGAAGAAAAAGCTCCACGTAAGGTTTTAACAAAAGAAGAACGCAGAGCTGAGCTTGATGCACAGTTGGCTTCTTTCGATTGGAACAAAATCGATAAGAAAAGCGAGAAGTACTCTAATGATGAGCGCGCTGAAATGGAACAGATGTATGACGAAACATTAACATCTATCAACGAGCACGAAGTGCGCGATGGTGTTGTAGTTTCTATGACTGCTCGTGAAGTAGTTGTAAACATCGGTTACAAAAGCGAAGGTGTAATTCCAGCTCCAGAATTCCGTCACAACCCAAATCTTAAGGTTGGCGATCCTGTTGAAGTTTACATTGAAAAAACAGAAGATGCACAAGGCCAGTTAGTTCTTTCACACAAGAAAGCCCGTATGATGCGTGCTTGGGAAAGAGTTAATGCTGCTAAAGAAGAAGATACAATTGTTACAGGATATGTTAAGTGCAGAACCAAAGGCGGTCTAATCGTAGACGTATTTGGTTTAGAGGCATTCCTTCCAGGTTCGCAAATTGATGTGAAGCCAATTCGTGACTACGATGTTTACGTTGGTAAAAACATGGAATTCAAAGTTGTTAAGATCAACAATGAATTTAAAAACGTTGTAGTATCTCACAAAGCGTTGATCGAAGCAGAAATCGAGCAACAAAAAGTGGAGATCATGCAGAAATTGGAGAAAGGTCAAGTACTTGAAGGTACTGTTAAGAACATCACATCATATGGTGTATTCATCGATCTTGGTGGTGTTGACGGTCTTATCCACATTACAGACCTTAGCTGGGGTCGTATTAACCACCCAGAAGAAGTGGTTAAATTGGATCAAACAATCAATGTTGTTATCCTTGATTTTGATGATGAGAAGAAGCGTATCGCACTTGGTGTGAAACAACTTGCTGCTCACCCATGGGATTCTTTGGATGAAAACATGAAAGAAAACGATACAGTAAAAGGTAAAGTAGTAGTTCTTGCTGATTACGGTGCGTTTGTAGAAGTTGCTCCAGGTGTAGAAGGTTTGATTCACGTTTCAGAAATGAGCTGGTCACAACATCTGCGTACAGCTGACCAATTCTTTAAAGTTGGTGACGAAGTAGAAGCAAGAGTAATCGCGATTGATCGTGAAGAGCGTAAGCTTTCTTTAAGCACACGTCAACTTACAAAAGACCCTTGGGAAGATATTGAAGCTCGTTATCCAGTGGAAAGCAAGCACACAGGTAAGGTTACAAACCTTTCTAACTTCGGTGTATTTGTTGAGTTGGAAGAAGGTATCGATGGTCTTATTCACATCTCTGATCTTTCTTGGAGCAAGAAAATTAACCACCCATCTGAGTTTACTAAAGTGGGCGAAGACATGGATGTTGTAGTTCTTGAAATAGACAAGGAAAACAGAAGATTGAGCCTCGGCCACAAGCAGTTGGAAGAAAATCCATGGGATGTTTTCGAAACAGTATTCACTGTAGGCAGCACGCACCAAGGAACAATTACTCAACGCAACGATAAAGGTGCAGTTGTAAACTTACCTTACGGTGTTGAAGGATTTGCACCAAGCCGTCACTTAGCTAAAGCTGATGGTGGTAAAGCCGCAAACGATGAAACACTTGATTTTCAAATCATTGAGTTTAATAAAGACGCTAAGAAGATCATCATTTCGCACACGAAGACATTTGAAGAAATGGCTGACGAGCCTGCTGAGACTTCAGACAACAAGCGCAAAGGTGCTGCTGCTCCTAAAGGTGGAAAACCAGATAGAAAAGCAGTTAAGAAAATCAACGATTCAGTTGAGAAAACTACCCTTGGCGATTTGAGCGTTCTTTCAAACTTGAAAGAAGAAATGGAACAAGCTGAAAACAAAAAGAAAAAGTAATTAGCTTAGTTTTATCAAAATAGAGAAATCCCTATCAATTCATTTTGATGGGGATTTTTTTTGACCCAAACCAAGAGTATATTTGCGCCTCAACAATGGAATCACGCTTACTACTTAATCACCAAGCGCTAGAGCATACCTTGAATAGGTTGGCTTTTGAATTATTCGAAAAGCATGGTGACTTTCAAAATACCGCCATCATTGCGCTGCAGCCACGTGGCGTACTGCTAGGGCGAAGAATTGTGGAAAGAATTGCAGAACTAACAGGAGTTAATGTGCCGTATGGCGAACTTGATGTTACTTTCTATCGCGATGACTTTAGGCGAAGAGAAGAGCCTTTAGTACCAGCGAAAACCAATCTGGACTTTTCAATAGAAGGTAAGCGCATCATTCTTGTTGATGATGTGCTTTACACTGGCCGCACCGTGCGCTCTGGTATGGATGCAATGCTTGATTTTGGTAGGCCAATTCAAGTTGAGCTAATGGCTCTGATTGACCGAAGATTTAGCCGTGAATTACCTGTTCAGCCCGATTATATAGGCAGAATGGTAGATGTGGTAAAACACGAAACCGTTAAGGTGCATTGGTCTGAAGATAATTCTGATAATAAAGTAACACTATATAGTTCAGCTAATAATGAGTAAACTCAGCACAAAACACTTGTTGGGAATCAAAAACATCACCCGTGATGATATCGACCTCATTTTTAAAACAGCCGATAATTTCAAAGAAGTAATTAATAGACCAATAAAAAAGGTCCCTTCACTTCGTGATATTACCATTGCTAATATTTTCTTTGAAAATTCTACTCGAACCAAGCTTTCATTTGAGCTTGCAGAAAAGCGATTGAGTGCTGATGTCATTAATTTTTCGGCAGGTTCGTCTTCCGTAAAAAAAGGTGAAACGCTCATTGATACGGTAAATAATATTTTGGCAATGAAGGTGGATATGGTGGTAATGCGCCATCCAAACCCAGGAGCACACGTATTTCTATCTAAGCACGTGAAATGTGCAATCGTAAACGCTGGAGACGGAGCTCATGAGCATCCAACTCAAGCGTTGTTAGACGCCTTTTCTTTGAGGGAACGTCTCGGAGATTTAACAGGAAAGAAAATTCTTATTGTTGGTGATATTCTTCATTCAAGAGTTGCATTATCAAATATTTTCTGCCTTCAAAAGTTAGGAGCTGAAGTTAGAGTTTGCGGTCCAGCTACCCTTATTCCAAAACACATTGAGTCTTTAGGGGTAAAGGTGATGCCTAATTTTAAAGAAGCTTTGGTATGGTGTGATGTAGCAAATATGCTTAGGATACAACTCGAAAGACAAGATATTCAGTATTTCCCTACACTTAGAGAGTATTCGATGCAGTATGGCTTGAGCAATGATTTATTGGAGTCGATCGATAAAAAGGAAATAATAATTATGCATCCAGGTCCTATAAATAGAGGGGTTGAGATAACAAGTGATATTGCCGATGGGCAACATAGCATCATTTTGAATCAGGTAGAAAATGGTGTGGCAGTGCGCATGGCGGTATTATATTTATTAGCGGGTCAAACAAATACAATCAGTTAACTTGCATTATTATCTTTGCGCTTCCCTTAAAAACCCAAGACCATGAACTTCACGGTAGAAAAAAGAGATAAGTACTCCATAATAAAGGTTGAAACCGAAAAATTGGGTGGCTTAATTTCGCCAGAACTAAAAGCAAAGTTTGTAGAAGTGAATGGGCTAGGTGAGCGCAATATTATCCTCAATATGAATAACGCTCGCTATTGTGATTCTTCCGGTCTAAGTGCCATTTTAGTGGGTAATAGGCTTTGCAAGAATTCTAACGGCTCATTTGTAATGTGCGGTTTAAGCGACATGGTACAGAAATTAGTGAATATTTCTCAACTTGGATCTATCCTCAATATCACTCCAACTGAACAAGAAGCAATAGACTTCTTACTGATGGAAGAAGTGGGTAGAGAATTAGAAAACGAATAACATGTTCAAAATAATTGCGCTTGCCCTATTGTTAATAGGCTCAAATCAAGTTCTTCTTGCGCAATGTTTTCCTGATTCAAGTATTTCTTCAAGCCAAATTTACGGTCCTACACCAGAAGAGGGGTTTCCTGTTGGTGAAGTAGGATCTTTTTATGATGCCGTTCTAACACTTAATGTTCCCTTAGATACTACCTATCTTGGTTTAACGGTGATCCTAGATAGTATGGTTCTCACATCCATTACTGGTATACCCGATGATTTTGATTATCAATGCAATCCAAGTGGTTGTATTTTTTATGGTGGTGAGGCGGGATGTATCAGTATTTCAGGTACCGCGTTTAATACATCAGACGCAAAGGTTTGGAATGTAGTCGCAAATTTTGACTATTGGATTACGTTTGGCACATCGCCCTTTTCTTTTTCAGATCAAGTTACCGATTACAACATTGATCTGACAGGTTTTCCTGCAGGAATTAGTGCTAGTAACTTGAAGCAACTTCCTTTTTTAGCGGAGCCAAACCCAGCAAACATTTCGTCCAAAATCTATTATCAACTGCCGCATGCGGGCAATTACAGTCTCAAGATTTATTCACTTCTTGGAACAGAAATTTTAAACGCACAATCTTCTACTCAAGGCAATGCTGAGCAGTTTAATCTGGGCCAGCTTTCGCTAAATGCTGGAATCTATTTTGCTACCTTGCAGCAGCAAGACTATAACCGCACATTGCGTTTTGTAGTGAAGTAAATATTTTCATGCAAAAATTCTCGGTTACTATTCTCGGTTCTAATTCTGCGTTGCCGGCAAATGGCCGCAACCCAACATCTCAATTACTGAACGTTAACAATCAATATTACTTGATTGATTGTGGTGAAGGAACGCAAATGCAACTCAGGCGCTATCGACTAAAAATGCAGCGTATTTCTGCCATTTTCATCTCACACCTTCATGGAGATCATTACTTCGGTTTACTTGGCTTGCTCAATAGTTTGCATTTGCTGGGCAGAACTGCACCAATCACAATTATTTGTCCTAGTATGTTAAAGCAAATAATTGATATTCAAATGAATGCAGCAGGCGGAAAATTGCAATTTCCAATCGAGTATAAGTTTACTGACGATGTGCAAAAGAGAAACAATAAGCGACCAATTTATTTAGATAAACACATTGAGGTTGAGGCATTTCCATTGAAGCATCGTATTGATTGTTGTGGATTCACTTTTAAGGAAGTAAAAGGCGAATACAAGTATTTACCGGAAAAAGGATCTGAAATTGGAATAAAAATTCAAGAGATTCCTCAGGTGAAAAAAGGTAAGAATGTAGTGCGAGATGATGGAACACAAATCTTTTTTAAAGATGTTACTCATCCTCCTGATTTGCAACGAACATACGCCTACTGCACAGACACACGGCCGCTTGAGTCTACATCAGAATACGCAAGGCATGCCGATGTAATGTATCACGAAGCCACATTCTTGTTTATTGAAGCAAGTAGGGCAAAGCAAACCTATCATTCAACGGCTTTAAAGGCAGGAGAGGTTGCCAAAAATGCAAAGGTGGGACAATTGCTCATTGGGCATTTTAGCGCGCGTTATGATAATCTTATCCCGTTGCTGGATGAGGCCAAGCAGGAATTCGAAAACACGGATTTGGCAATCGAGGGAAAAGAATTTGAAATTAATTTGAAAGACACGTCTTATTAAGAACGATTCTTAATAAATTCGAAGCCATGAAACCGATCAAGCTTTTTATTGCAGAGAACAATTATCTATTCAGACAAGGCTTGAGAAAGGTTTTTGAAGAAACCCCTGATGTAGAGATCGTGGGTGAATGCGCAACAGGTGAGCATTTGGCAACAGAGGTTCATACTTTAGCGCCTGATGCTATGATTATCAATTATGCCACAGCAGATTTTAGTGTGAGTGATGTGCTCGCTGTTATGAAGGCTAATCCTAATATTAAGGTGGTCGGTATTACTAGCGAGTGCAAAGTTGATCAAATCAAGCAATTGATCAAATCAGGTATCAATGGGCACTTGATGAGTGATTGCGATCATGATGAAATTGTAGATAGTATTCTTGCGTCAGCAAAGGGAGAAAAATTCTTTTGCGGGCAGATACTAGACAAGATTAACGAAAGCGAAGGAGAAGTCACCCAACATGGTTGTGATGCAGTTACTATTTCAGAACGAGAACTCGAAATATTACATCATGTTGCAGAGGGATTAACGACAAAGCAGATTGCAGAAAAATTACATCTTAGTTTTCATACGGTAATGACCCACCGAAAAAACATGATGGGCAAATTGGGAATCAATAACACTGCTGGACTAATTATTTATGCCGTAAAAGAAAACTTAATTAGCCCTAACCGATTTTTATTTTCGGGAAGTTAGTTCCACGAAATTTCATCATCCGCACCTAATAACATCAGCGCTTCAGAAAGTTCACCTTCGGTTTTTAGGTCTGAGTTTTTCTTAGAAACATCCAAGCCTCTCCGGTAGGTTTTAATCGCTTCTTTTTCTTTTCCATCAAGCTCAAGTAATTTACCAAGCTTGTAGTAAGCTCCCAAATATGCTGGATCTCTATCTAAAAGCTTCTTAATCGTCTCTATGGCAGTTTTTCTATTGCCGAGGTTTTCATATTCGATTGCAGCCGCGTATTGTAAAAACGAATCATCGGGATTCGTCTCGAGCATTTCTTTAATGAGTTTTAAACGATCGCTTGACATTGTTTCAAAGTTTGGCGAAAGTTAGAACTACCTTTTTAAAACTGAAAGCCCTAAATAGCTAAAGAATTAAAAGTTATTAAATTAAACGCTCTTTCAGCTTGTAAATAACAGGATAGGAAATTACGCCAGCTTTAATCATTTTCATTCGAAACGCGCCATTACTCTCCATTTTTTTAACGTAATCAGGATCATTCACCACGAAAAGCATTGCTACCTGATCTTCGTTTTCAACGCCTTGCATTACTTTGATTACTTGAAAATCGTGGCTTTTATCGTCTTTATAATCGTCCAAAAATGCCTTCTGCCATCGATTATAAGAAATGACTTTAAAGCTCATGAACATTAGGATAGTGTCCGTAATTGTTTTTGTATAGTGTAATCTATCTTGTAAATAGTAGGTTTCAATTTCAGCTTTCACGCCAGCCATTTCCATGCTTTTGTAAAGCTTTTCTGAGTTGAGATAAAAGCGCGCAGTATCTAGATTTACAACATTAGCTGCAACAACCGCTAGGTTCGTGTCCAAAGATCCTTGATAAACTTTTCTTGTTTGAATGCCATACTTTTCTCTCACACTTTCAGCAAGGTCAAAAGATGCTTTCCATAGCTCAAACTCTTTTACATGATGTGCAATAATGAGTTCAGGATCACTATTGTCATCTATTTTAAATGGTGTGCCTTCTGTTTCAACGGTTGAGAGGGGGTCTTCCGTTTTTGTTTTTGTATTGCCACATGCGATCAAAAGACTTGAGATCAACAAGGCTGCTAAGGGTAATTTCATGGGCGCCTAAATTAGATTATTTATCATATGGGAATATGCTATCTTCATCAAACGTTTAAAAGTAAATTGATGAAAACTATCCACATATTTGCGTCATTAGTTCTTCTGTTGGTTGTTTTGTTTTTAAGTAATTGTCAAAAGAATGAAACTTTTGTGGTAGAAGGTAGAATTACAGATTTTTATAGCGATCATCCGGTTCAAAATGTGAAGATCGAATTACTCTACAATTCGCTAAACAATGGAACTTTTTCAAACAGATACCTGAACATAGCCGAGGCTGAAACCGATGAAAATGGCATTTTTAAGCTTGAATTTGATTACGTAAGCGCGGTTAACTACAATATTCGAGCAACAAGGTCAGGTTATTTTCAAGGCATTTTTGTCTATCAACGTGACGATTGGGCATTAAATGAAACCAACATTGTTAATGAGAGAATGCTTGGCCAATCAAGTCTTGAGATCAATTTGACCAATAACAATTTTAATAATCAATACCTACTCAGGTTGTCTGAACACAGCTTAGGTTGTGAGTCTTGTTGTAACTCTGGTTCTTATGTGTTCAATAGTTTCAGCGATACTACGGTGGTTTGTAATGTTTATTCAAACCAAACAATCGGTTATGAATTGATTGATACTGAAGCTGGTGAAGTGGCAAAAAAAACGGGCTCAATTTTCATTAAGCCCGGTAACAATGTTCTAAATTTTAATCTGTTAGACTAAACTATTTGGTAGCGTTTCGTCCGCTTTCGTATTCTGCAAGTAGCTGGTCGTATATTTCTTGATTGTGTACAATCTGATTTGACATAGAACCTTGCACAATGGTTTGCTCTAGATAGAACACTCCACCATGAAAATATTTGTATAAACCGTCAGAGTTTAATCCAGAATAAGCAATTGTTTGAACCATATCGCCTTGTTCATCATAAAACTTCCACTCGCCAGCTTTCGTTCCGTTTTCGTAAACTTCGGTATAATACAAGTTACCATTTCTGAAATAGTGTTTTCCCGCACCATCTAGTTTTCCGTTTTTCCAAGTGCGCTCATATTGAACGTTTCCATCGTGAAAGAAAACTATTTCCTTGCCATCCATTTGCCCTTTGGCGTTTTGATGTGTTGTGCTCGAAATTTGACCATTGTCATAATGATTGGTGATTTCGTAACAATTGCAAGAAGCGTTAAATGTTTTTTCAAGGCCTTGAGCTTCAGCTCCAAATGCCGCTAAACTAATTACAGCAACCACTAGTAGATTTTTCATAATTGACTTTCTATTGCGAAGATATCATTCGTTAGACGGAAATAATCTTTTTGAGATGCTTCGAAGCTTCATTTAAATCTGGTTCAGACAAAATAAGGTCTCCAGCATTTTTCTTAAACCAAGTATACTGCCTTTTGGCGAAGTTTCGTGTGTGTTGTTTTATTTTCTCAATGGCTTCTTCCAAAGAGTATACTCCAGATAAATGATCAAACAACTCTTTGTAACCCACTGTTTGAAGTGCGTTTTCATCCTTAAAAGCTACAAGTGATTTTACTTCTTCAAGCAATCCTGCGCGCATCATTTGGTCTACGCGCTCATTAATTCGATCATATAGCATTTCCCTTTCGGGAATAATTTGAATCTCAACCATTTTGAATGATCGATTTTTTACGCTTGATGTGCGCAACGAAGTGAACGTTTTACCTGTTTGATCAATAGCCTCAAGTGCACGCTGCACACGTTGATGGTTGTTTAAATCTACTATATCGTAGTAATCGGGATCAAGTCTTAATAGCTCTTTTTGCAGGAATTCAATTCCATTTTCAAACAGTAATTGACTCCACTTTTCTCGCATTTCAGGAGTTGTACTTGGCAATGGATCGAAACCATTTTTCACGGCATTGATGTATAAACCGCTACCTCCAACTAAAATAGCAACTGATTTTCGAGCGAAATAATCCTCTAGAAAATTCAAAACGTCTGTTTCGAATTTTCCAGCATTGTAACTTTCATTTGGCGCTAAAACATCTAAAAAATGATGCGGAATTTCCGCTTGTTCGCTTTTACTGACTTTGGCCGTGCCTATGTCCATTCCCACATAAAACTGTCGCGCATCAGCACTTATTATTTCAGCATCATACTTCTTTGCAAGCTCTATAGAGAGTGATGTTTTACCCGAAGCAGTAGGGCCAGAAATAATGATTAGAGTGCCTTGCAACGATGGTTTGAATTAGTAATCGTTTTCGTCATAGCTGTCTTCGGTACCGCCCGTTTCGCCAAAAATATCATCATCTTCATCATCTTCGCTCCCATACTCTTCATTTGGATCGTAGATTTCATCTTCTGGTTCGAACATCAAATCGCTTGACTTGCTGTATTGGGCTGGTGCGTCACCAAAACTCTGCGTAATGCGAGGTAAAATTACGGTGTCTTCAAGTTCTGAAACGCTAATTACATCTAAGTAAAAGCACCACATAAGCAAGAAATCAAATACATAGATCATTTTCTCAGATTGCTCGGTCAAATAATCGCCTACAGAAATATGGTGCATCAATAAAATAGCATCGCCATTTTCATCCTTTTCACCCACATCCATAAGAGTGATTTCACGGCCTTTTATCCATTCTTCATTACTCACATAAAACGAAGCCATTTGAGAATTATCGAAACCAAATGCTTCTTGGATGATATCGTGTAATTGACCAAAGTGATCGTCTGCTCCAATTTCTATATCTCGGAATACGTTCTTTTCATAATCCAATAAAGCTCTGATTTGTAGAACTGTTTTCATATTTTTAGTTTTTAAGAGTTAAGCCCATTTTTTTTGCTTCAAAAAGCATAAAAGCATGCGCTGCCTCGTATGTGTTTTCTATTTTTTCGTCTAAAATTGCTTCGCGTATTGCTGATTTAATCAACCCAACGGTTCTTCCTGGTTCCATATTAAAGGTTGCCATTATTTCAGCACCATCTATGGGGGGCTGCCAATTGCGCATTTTATCGTTTTCTTCTACTTCGCGGCATTTCTCTCTAACTTTTTGAAAATTAGATAAATACTTCTTTACTTTTGAGTCGTCTTTAGAGGTAATGTCGCTTTCGCACAAAATCATTAATGATTCCAAATCTTCACTTGCATCAAATAATAAACGTCTAATTCCAGCGTCAGAAACCTCGTCTTTACTCAACGCAATAGGGCGGAGGTGCAGCTTGACCATTTTTTGCACGAAGCGCATTTTATGATCAAGCGGAAGTTTTAAATCGCGGAAAATCTTTGGAGTCAATTTCGCCCCTAAATCTTCATGCCCGTGAAATGTCCAGCCTGCTTTTTTGTCAAATCTTTTGGTGTCTGGCTTTGCAATATCGTGCATGATCGCTGCCCAGCGCAGCCAAAGGTCATCACTTCGGTCGGCCACATTATCAAGCACTTGCAGTGTATGGTAAAAATTGTCTTTATGACCTTGACCATTTTTTATATCAACACCATGAAGCTCAACCATTTTCGGGAAAATATGATTTAAAAGTCCTGTTGTAAACAGCAGTTTAAAACCAAGACTTGGTCGGTCAGCTTTTACAATTTTGTTCAGCTCATCAATTACGCGCTCTTTGCTTACAATATCGATGCGCTCTTTCTGTGTTTTAATGGCTTCTAGCGACTTGCCTTCTATTTTGAAATGCAATTGTGTTGCAAAGCGAATAGCACGCATCATGCGCAAAGGATCGTCTGAATAAGTCTGTTCAGGTTCTTTTGGAGTAACTAAAATGCCTTCTTTCAGATCATTCATTCCGTTAAACGGATCGATTAGTTCTCCAAAAACTTCTTTGTTAAGTCCAATAGATATCGCGTTGATTGTGAAATCTCTTCGCTCTTGATCTTCGGCCAATGTGCCGTTTTCAACCAAAGGTTTGCGCGATTCGTAGCGATAAGATTCTTTGCGCGCACCCACAATTTCTATTTCAAGACCATCATGCATAAACATGGCGGTTCCGAAGTTTTTGAAAAAATTGACAGGTGTGCCATGAAGTTTTTTGGAGAGAAATTCAGCGAATTCTATTCCCGAACCTTCCACCACAATGTCCATGTCTTTTGATGGTCGCTCTAAGATCAAATCGCGCACATAACCACCTATAATGAACACTTTAGCTCCGAATTCATCGGCAGCTTTGCCAATGGTTCGGTAGATAGGTTGATCAATGATTTGCTTAATTTCTTCGCGACTTCTCATGCTACTTTTTCAACATTTTGAAAGAGCCATCTGCTTTAAAATGAATCAATGAAGACTCATTTTGATTGGCAATTCTCAGTTGAATTTTTTGATTTTCGGGGCGCAAAAGTACTTGGTATTGCTCAGTATTTAACATTGAAGTACTCATCTCAACCAAGGCAAGTGGTTTTCTGAACCGTTGAAGCAATTGTTTCAGTGTGTTGTCGGTTGCTAAAACGCAATAGTGATGCGCTTGCTGTTGCAAATACGTGGCAAAACCTTGAGGTTGTTCTAGAATCGCATCCAACTGGTTATTTGTTGCATCTAGCAGTTGAAAGTATGTTTCTGGAAGGTTCGGAAAAAAGCGTTCAATAACACCTTCGTGCTCGAAATAGATTTTCATTTTGGGATTAGCTTTCGCCAAAATAGCCCAACTATTTTCTGAGGTTGGATCGACTAAAAACATTGCGTTTTCAGTACTTTGATCTACTTCAACAAATCCTTTTTCAAATAATTGATCTAAGATTAGTTTCATGATTCAGTGTGGTAAACTTGTTCAGCGGTAAGCAAGTTTCCGCATTTAAAATGGCCTTTTGGGCAGACTTGATGACCGTGAATTCCACAAGGTCGGCAATCCAAATTTTCTTCTAATTCTAACACGAAAGATTGATCTGATAATGGTCCGAAACCAAAAGAGAGCACCGTACTGCAGAAAATTGCTGAAACAGGAGCATTAGTTGCTGAGGCTAAATGCATTGGTCCCGAGTCGTTTACGTAGTTCATTTTTGCCTTGTGCATCAAGGCTGCACTTTGCATTAAGCTCAGCTTTCCTGCTAAAACAGTGATGTTTTGATGCTTGCTTTTTGCTTTTATGCTTGCGCAAATGGCCGCATCTGCTGGTGCGCCAAGCATGTAAACGGCTTGTGTTGGCGGGATTTTGTTCGTCAATTCTATCCAACGTTCTGCAGGCCATTGTTTGGTAAACCAAACCGAAGTTGGCGCCATGCAAACGAACGATCCTGTCACATACTTTTCTACAGCTTCTTGGTCTTCTTTAGTTGGATAAATCTTTGGTTTTTCGGGCGACTTCATCCCAACGATTTCAGCAATTAATTGATGATTTCGTTCAATTTCATGTTGACCATCAAATCGATGATCAAAGCTTTTGGTGTAAGTAAAAGAAAGTGGATTTTTTTTGAATCCAACTTTAGTTTTAGCACCGCTCATTAACGCAATCAAACCAGAGCTTGCATAGCGATGTGGGTTTACTACTAAGTCGAAGTTTTCGTTTCGAATCGCTTTGCCAAGCTTAATGAGTGAGCTGTATTTTCCTTCTTTTTTATCCCAAATCCAGACCTTTTTAAGTTGCGGATTTGAATGGATAAGTCCTTCGTTTCCTTTGCGAACGAGCATGTGTATTTCTGCATTCGCGAAAGCGCTTTTTAAGCTTTCTACTAAGCTGGTTGCGAGAATGACGTCACCTAAAAAGGAGGTTTGTATGATGAGTATTTTGTTCAATGAACGAATGATTAAACGGCTACTTGAAAATCGCGAAGCACGTCATTCAGCGATGTTTTCACGTCAGTGCTTGCTTTGCGTTTTCCAATGATTAATGCGCATGGCACATTAAATATTCCGGCAGGAAATTCTTTAGGCATACTACCAGGAATTACCACCGAACGTGAAGGCACTACGCCTTTCATTTCAACTGGCTTATCGCCCGTAACATCAATGATTTTAGTGCTTTGTGTAAGTACAACATTTGCACCTAATACAGCTTCTTTTTCAACATGTACGCCTTCAACTATAATGCATCTTGAACCAATAAAAGCGTTGTCTTCAATGATTACCGGAGCCGCTTGAACAGGTTCTAAAACTCCGCCAATGCCCACGCCACCACTCAAGTGAACGTTTTTGCCAATTTGAGCGCAGCTGCCTACTGTGGCCCAAGT
>JANRBI010000296.1:15732-26953 GCA_030727625.1 Salibacteraceae bacterium | reverse complement strand
CCAGCCTGTTTCGGTTGGTTGCGCAGTACGCAAAACACCGTTGTCAATACGTTCAATTACTTCTTCAATTGCAGCAATAGTTCCAGCATTGGTGAGCAATGAGCGGTCTTCCCAAGCGGCATTTATCAGTTGTTCTAATTGAGGTAAAGAAGTATCAGCCATGGTCGTAGTTTTTTGAGGCCGCAAAGGTAGGAAAGCTTCTTTGTTGAATGGCGGTAAGCGAAGTGATAAGAAAATTGGCGCTGATCTTTTTTAAGCTATAGCTGAGCTAGATAGTCGGCTAAAGACTTTGAGTCTTGACGATTGTCCCAAAAAGAAATAATGTCAAGGTGTATTTCATCAAACTTGTAAATGATGGATTAATGCTTCATTGAGTGAATTCGCACATCTACTCGATTCGTTTTTCTACCCAATTCAGGAGTTTTACGAAGAAGATCTGTTTTCTTCTTGATTGCCCTATTTAAGCTGATTCCGTATTGATTTGATTTATTCCTGATTAACCAATACTCGAAATTATGATCACGTTGAAAAATGGCGGTATTAGACCATCGAATAATCAATGCAGCCATTTGGCATCGGATTTATCCAATTCATCTTGCGTTAAAAAGTCGCCATTTTCAATATCTTCTTCGCCTTGCTGAATCATTTCAATTTGATGCGAATCAAATTCAAATAGTGTGGAATCTTCAGTGGACGCTAGTAAGTCGTTAATTGCCGACAGCATTTTTTCGTTTTTCGAAATCAGAATTCGATCGATCAATTTGGATTTTAATGCTTGAATATTGGTCATACAATTTGAGCGTTGAAGTGAGTTGTTTTCAAAAATAAGTGTTTAGTCCTGTTTTGATAAATCTCACTCAAGCAAATCCTCCACCATTTCCATTTCATGTAAAGTTTCGGATTCAATGCAGCATTCTCGCATGGATTGACTTACCAATTCAGCTTCTTTTGGGAGGTTTTTACCCGCATATTTCCATTTTTCTTCGCTCGGCCATTGGGCGTAGGCAATAAATTCGGTTTCCGATTTTTTGTGCAATCTCGAACCTAAACCGCCCTCATATTTTTTGATCAATTGGGTCATTTCTTTCCAAGAAGCAATGAATTGTTCAGTGCGTTCGGGCTTAATGGTGAAGGAATAAATTACTGCAAACATGAATTTGAATTTCTGATGTGCCTCAAAGATAAATCTAGCGCAGTGTCCGTGTCATGCGTTCAATTTCCTTTTGAGTGAATGATAAACTTTGACCAAATGGATCATTGAATCGTTGCGGGATATAAATGTAATAGCAGCAAGTGACCTTTTTACAATCATCTTCCATTTGCACTTTTAATTCGGTGACTTTTAACTTGTTTAATGGTTTTTCCAGAACAATGGAATCAACATTAGTTTCGGAGTTAATCTCTGCTTGCGAATAGGTGGCCATAGCAATGATGACCATTCCAATTGATAGTATTGACTTTTTCATCGATGTAAATTCATTTAAAGAATTGAAATCTGAATTTGAGATTTAGAAACAGGTAGGTTTGTTCTTCTTAATGACGATTTTCGAATTTGATCTTAAAGCAGCTTTATGCAAAATCAAAAACACCTTGTTTTTCTTGACGAAGACATTCATTACCTAAACTGTGCGGCAAAATCGCCATTGTTGCTGGCAAGTGAAAAAGCCATGCAAGATGCTTTGAATCGCGAAAAGCAGATTCATTTACGCACAGCCAATGATTTTTTTGATCGTTTAGAAATTGCACGAGGCTTGTTTTCGAAGTTGATCAATTGTAATAGCGCTCAGGTGGCGTTTATGCCAGCGGTTTCTTATGGTTTTAGCTCTGTTTTGAAAAATATTCCCGCGACCCAAGGTGAACATATTGTTGTCATTGAAAGCGAATTTCCAAGCGATTATTTAGCTGTAGAAAGGTGGTGTTCCAATTTTCAAAAAACGATAAAGACCATTGCTGCAACTGATGCCGATCAATCTGCAGATGATTGGAATGCTCGAATTTTGGCCTCGATCAATAAAGAAACGGCAGCTGTGGTGATGTCTGCCATTCATTGGATTACCGGCTACAAGTTTGACCTAGAAGCGATAGGAGCAAGGTGCAGAGAAATGGAAGCCATTTTTGTGGTAGATGGCACACAAGCCGCTGGTGCAATGCATATTGATGTAGAAGCAGCAAACATTGATGCACTTATTTGCGCAGGCTATAAATGGCTTTTTGGGCCTTATTCATTGGGTTGTTTTTACATGAGCGAACGCTTCAATAAGGGTATTCCGATCGAAGAATCGTGGATGAACAGAACCAATTCAACCAAGTTTAGCGAGCTCACCAATTATGGCGAAACATACACGCCTGGCGCTGGAAGATACAGTGTAGGCGAAACCAGCAACTTCCTCTTGATGCCTTTATTGATAGAAGGTTTAAAGCAAGTGAATGATTGGAATCCAGCAGCCATTCAGGCTTATTGCCAAGACTTGGCTAAACCGCTGCATACTTTTATGGATTTTAATGGTTTAAGCCATGGTGCTTCCAATTTGTTTGCAAGCCATCTTTTTAGCCTGAAGCTGCCAGAGAACATTAGTTCTGATGTGTTTTCGCAAACGCTGGCCGACCGAAAAATTTACGCAAGTGCAAGAGGCAGTGGCGTAAGGGTTTCGTTCAATGTGTTTAATACAAAAGAAGATCTTGACGCCTTAATAGACGCGTTGAAAAGTTAAGCTTTCACTTAATCTAGTTTTTTGAGAAACCATAAGGTGCAGCCGTCATGGCCAGAGTTTCCTAATGGTTGAATCAATTGCTCAAATCCTTGTTTCTTATAGATTTTTACCGCTTTCGCGAAATCAGGTAAACTTTCGATGTAGATATCTGAATAGCCTAGTTTTCGCGCTGATTCGATGGATTTTTCCATGAGCGCTCTGCCGATTCCTTTACCGCGAGATTCTTTTGGTAAATAAAACTTCACCAACTCGGTGCAGTTTTCGGGTAAACCTTCAGTTGGGAAAATACCGCAACAGCCAATGACGGATTCATTTTCTGTTGCAACCCACAACACAGCGTTTTCAATTTGAAACAATTCGAAAAGTGCATCGGTAGTTGGATCAGTATATACCGTGCCTTCAGTAGGCGCGTCATGTTCAATAAACACGCCTCGGATCATTGCTGCGAGTGCTTGATTGTCTGATGGTTTTATTTCTTGAATATTCATTTTATTGCTGTGCTTGGCGCGAAGTAAGTTGATATGCATATATAAGTTCAACACCTTTTTTCACTTTTCCGTTTTTTGATGTTTAGAATTTGGTACAACAGGCTTGATAAGAGGACAGATAAATGCAAGTGCAAATAATACCTTTGCCGCTGTGAAAAGAACGCTAGCACTAGATTTTGGGATGAAACGATGTGGTTTGGCCATTTCTGATCCACTCGGTATGATTGCCAACGGATTAGATACCGAGCCAACCGTTACCTTAATGGATCGCTTGCGTAAACTGGATCGCGATCAAGGTTTTTACAAACTTGTTATCGGGAAACCAACAAGAATGAATGGCGAAGAATCTAGCGTAGAGCAGAACATCAAACTGTTTATCGAGTCGTTTCAAAAGGTTTTTCCTGACAAGGAAATAGCCAGAATGGACGAACGATTTACCAGTAAATTGGCGATGAACGCGATGATTTCTGCTGGAGCCAAAAAAAGCCAACGAAAAGAAAAAGGCAACATTGATAAAGTGAGCGCCACCATAATTTTGCAAGAATATTTGAATAAGTAACTGAGATGATTTTACCAATTGTAGCCTATGGAGATCCCGTTTTGAAAAGAGAAGCGGATGAAATTGAATCTGATTTTCCTCAATTGAATGAGTTGATCGATAACATGTTCGAAACCATGTATCACGCTCAGGGTGTAGGTTTGGCTGCTCCACAGATTGCACAAAGTATTCGATTATTCGTTGTTGATACTTCGCCATTTGCTGAAGATGCAGATGAAATAAAAAACAAAGCCGAACGCGAGGAAATGAAATCACTTGATGGTTTCAAAAAGATATTTATCAATCCTATTATTTTAGAAGAATCGGGTGAAGAATGGGCTTTTAACGAAGGTTGTTTGAGCATTCCTGGCATTCGCGAAGATGTGTTTCGCCATGAGCGCATTACGATTGAATATTACAACGAGAAATTTGAGTTGGTAGAAGAAGTGTATGATGGCTTGAAAGCACGTGTGATTCAGCATGAATACGATCACATTGAAGGCATTCTTTTTACCGATCATTTGAATCCGTTGCGCAAGCAATTTTTGAAAAAAAGACTCAACGATATCAGCAAGGGAATTGCGAGAGTTGATTATAAAATGAAATTTCCAAAAGCAAAAAGATGAAAAGAATAGCGATGATGGCCATGCTTGCTGTGTTAGTAGCATGCGGAAGTGAGAACAATGAAACGAAAAACGACTCAGCTGCTACCGAGTCGTTAACTCCAGAACAAGGAAAGGCAAAAATGTTGGAAGACATTGCTGGCCTAGAGAAGGAATTGACCCAAAATGCAGATTTGACGCAGCCACTTCAGAAACCTAAAGCGATGGATTTGGTGCGTAAATACCGCGATTATGCGAGCATTAATCCACGCGATAGCATTACACCATTGTATTTATTTAAGGCGGCAGATTTGTCAATCGGTTTAGGAAATTTTGAACAAGCAGTGGGCTATCTAGACAATGTTTTGGAAAATCATCCGACTTATGATAAGCGCATCGAAGTGATGCTTCTGAAAGGTTTTGTTTACGAATACCACATGAATCAGCATGCAGACGCTGTTCGCGCTTACAAGGATTTGATCAACGCTTATCCAAATCATAGATTGGCCAAAGACGCACAAGCTGCTATTGACAATCTAACACTTACCGAAGAAGAATTACTGGCTAAATTGAAGAAAGCGGCAAAGTAGTTAGTTCGTAGTGGCTAGTTTGCAGTTTTTAGTGAGGCGTTTGCTTAGAGTTGGCAGTACGTTTTGAAGTATTTAGTACAGAGTTGAAGAGAGTAGGGTTAAAGAGTTGAAAGGATTAATCTAATTTAGCCATTGTACTAGGCAAACTGGAACTACCTACTACTAACTAAATACTATCAACTCACCTAGTTTTCTGCGAAAATCTGTTGAATACGATCTCTAAATGCGGTCACTTTTTCAAACGATCTGAAACTACCATGATAGGCAATGCCTATTTCGCCTGTTTCTTCGCTCACTGTGATTGCAATAGCATCAAAATCTTCTGTAACGCCTAATGCCGCTTTATGGCGCATACCATAATGATCTGGCAAACCATGCTTTTGAGTCATGGGAAGCATACATGAAGCAGCCACTAATTTGTTTCCTCTTATGATCACAGCTCCGTCATGTAGAGGACTGTTTTTGAAGAAAATACTTTCGATAATAGCAGCGCTGATATCGGCATTTAGCTTTTTGCCGTTGTCAATTAATGATTGCAAATTGGCTTGGCGTTCTATGACTACAAGTGCCCCTGTTTTTGTTTCGGCCATGCTAAAAATGGCTTCGCTAAGTGCACGTAAGTTTAAGTTTAGTTTCGATTCGGTCTTTCCTAGCCAAGTCCAAAGCCCTCCTTTTGCGCCAATGTTTCTAAAAAAACTTGAATTTCCGATAGACAGTAAAAACCTTCTGATTTCTTGTTGAAAAACGATGATGAGCGCAATAACGCCCACATTGATAAACTGACGCAGTATAAGGCCAATAAGTTCCATTTGCAGCGCTGCCACAATCAACCAAATCAAATAAATAGAAAGAACCCCGAAGAAAATGCGAATAGCAATGGTGCCTTTAATGAGTTCGTAGAGTTTGTAGAGCAAAAAAGCCACTAAAACAATATCTACAAAGTCAAGAATACCAAATGGTAAGAAATCAAACAGTTTAAAGCTACCCATTGCTGCAATATTACAGCGTTCGTTCATTTATTTCAGAATCATTTGCGGGAAGCCGTTTTTTGGTTCACAATTCTTGAGAAAACAGACCTATGTCATTTGTTAAAAGGCTTTGATAAACCTACTTTCGCGCCAAGAAAAAAACGCATTTAAGTAAACATAGATCATGGCAGTTTTAGTAGGGAAAAAGGCACCAGAATTTAAAGCACAAGCAGTAGTAAATGGTGGGGAATTTGTAGACAATTTTTCATTGGAACAATACAAGGGTAAGTATGTAGTGATGTTCTTCTATCCTAAAGATTTCACGTTTGTTTGTCCAACAGAATTGCATGCTTTTCAAGCGCGATTTCAAGATTTTAAAGAAAGAGGAGTAGAGTTGGTTGCTGTATCAACGGATACAGAGCAAAGCCACTGGGGTTGGTTACAATTGCCTAAAAACCAAGGTGGAATTCAAGGGATTACTTATCCTTTGGTTGCAGATACGAACAAAACGATTTCTTACAACTACGATGTTTTAGTTGGTGATTTCTTTTATGATGACAACAATATGTTGCAAGCAGAAGGCGAATTGATCGCTTACCGTGCATTGTTTTTGATTGACAAAGAAGGTGTTGTTCGTCACCAATTGGTGAACGATCTTCCACTTGGAAGAAACGTTGACGAAGCATTGAGAATGGTAGATGCACTTCAGTTTTTTGAAGAAAACGGTGAAGTTTGTCCAGCAAACTGGAGCAAAGGTTCTGAAGGTATGAGCGCTACACACGCGGGTGTTGCTTCGTATTTAGCTTCTAACTAAGCGACAAAAACAACTTTTTGAAAATCCCTGATGCTTTGTGTTAGGGATTTTTTTGTGCTCAAACTTCTCGCTTCTGCTATCTTTCGCAATGCTAATCTATGGTGAACAAACTAAATCAAATATTAACAGGCAAGGCAGATGCGCTCAACGTTGGGCTTCTTTTGCTTTCGCTGATATTGGCTTATTTGCTGCCATTTAGTTTGTTTTTATTGTCTTATGCAGTGCTCGGTCCTTTGCATTATATCACCGAAATAAATTGGCTTAACCAGAAGCAATACTTCGTGCAACACAAATCTTGGATTTGGGTTTTCATCGCATTTGGACTTTTGATTTCAATTCCACCCATGACGCATTTGCCTTGGGTTAAACTGAATACACAACCCGATTGGTTTAGAAAGTTGGTTTTCTTAATCACCGATTGGTCTGATATTTTATTGCTCACCATCTTAGTACTTGCCATCGGGCTCATGTTTTTGAAAAAAGGATGGCACATCGCTTTATTTTTCGTTTTTAGTTTGGTGCTGAGTAAGTTGATCACACAGTATGTTTTGCAATCATTTATCGTGATTGGTATTTTTCTACCAACCATTATTCATGTTTATGTTTTTACGCTCCTGTTTATGGTGCTTGGCGCGCTTAATAGTCGTTCAAAAGCTAGCATTATTGGTTTGGTCATTATGCTCACAAGTCCTTTGTTAATTTGGTTTGTCAACGTGAATCCTGATTTTTATTTATCCTTAGAATCATCTAAATCAGTTGAAACGGCTCAAAATTTTCGTTTTGTGAACTTTATTGCAGAAGCCTTTAGTGCAGCCGAAAATGGAAGGATAGATTCTTACTCAGCGATTGGGCTTAAAATCCAAACGTTCGTTGCGTTTTGCTACACTTACCATTACCTGAATTGGTTTGGAAAAGTGTCTACCATTGGTTGGCGCAAAAACATAAGTAGCACAAAAACGGTCGTGATCGTTTCTATCTGGTTTGGCGCAATTGCTTTGTTTTTATACGATTATGAAATCGCTTATTTAGCAGTTTTTTATGGCTTTGCTGCATATTGTGCTTGAGTTTCCACTGAATGCACTCAGCGTGAAAATGATTTGGCAGAAGCTTCTAGCTAGAAATAGCAACCCTTAAGGCTAGGTTTTGATCAATTGTTGATATCTAATGCGAATGCTGTTCAAAGTCAGTCGCTCCATTCCAATGAGTTTTTTCCCTTTGCAGTGAAATCAGATTCAACATGGAAAAGAAAAAAATGAGACCCGAAAGTTTGATGATGAGCTACGGCTACAAACCAGAACTTTCGGAAGGCGCTCTTAAGTGTCCAATATTTCAGACATCAACGTTTGTTTTTAAAAGTGCCGAAGAAGGCAAGGGCTTTTTTGAGTTAGCTTACGGGCTTCGCGAAAAGGAAGCCACAGAAGAAATGGGCTTGATCTACAGCCGATTGAATAATCCAGATCTTGAGATTTTAGAAAACAGACTCAGTCTTTGGGACGAAGCGGATGATTGTGCCGTGTTTGAAAGTGGGATGAGCGCAATTTCTACCGTCATGCTCGAGTTCTTAGAACCTGGAGATTACATTCTCTACAGCAATCCTTTGTATGGTGGAACATACCATTTTGTGAAAAATGTATTGACTAAATATGGCATCAAAAGTCTTGGTTTTCATGCTTTTGAGTCGCCAGAAAACATTGAGAAATACATAGAAGAGCAGGGCATAGGCGAAAAGCTGAAAATGATCTATGTTGAGACACCAGCTAATCCAACCAATGCATTGGTAGATCTTGAAGGATGCAGACGCGTGGCAGACAAGTATTCTACGCCAGACAAGAAAGTGTATTTAGCGGTTGACAATACCTACATGGGTCCGCTTTGGCAGCATCCGTTAAAGCATGGCGCTGACCTTATTGTTTATTCAGCCACGAAATACATCGGTGGCCACAGTGATGTGATTGCCGGTGCTGTTTTAGGTAATATGGAAGTGATTAAAAGAGTAAAAACGTTGCGTACGTTTTTAGGCAATATGGCTGGTCCATGGACAGGTTGGTTGCTTATGCGAAGTCTTGAAACGCTTAAGGTTCGTATGGATCAACAAGCTAAAAATGCAGAGCAAATAGCGCATTACTTGAACAATCATCCAAAAGTGAACAAAGTGCATTACTTAGGCTTCTTGTCTGAAAAAGAAGATCCAAGAAATTATGAGGTTTTTAAGCGTCAACTTTCATCAGCAGGAGCAATGATTTCATTTGATTTGGTTGGAGGTGAAAAAGAGTCTTTCCGATTCTTAAATGCATTGAAATTAGCCAAACTTGCCGTGAGTTTAGGTTCTACCGAAAGTTTGGTGGAGCATCCATCATCGATGACACACTCTGATGTTTCGCCCGAAGACAAAGCGCTTTACGGTATTACAGATAGCTTAGTGCGATTTTCAGTAGGCGTTGAGCACTACGAAGATTTGATCGCAGATATAGAGCAAGCGTTAGCACTTGTTTAAAACAAAAAAGGCTCTCCATTGGAGAGCCTTTTTTTATGCGTTAAGTTCTTGTTTCAAGAACTTAGCTGTGTGACTTTCTTCCACTTCGGCCACTACTTCTGGTGTTCCTTGTGCGATTAGTTTACCGCCATTTTTTCCACCTTCAGATCCAATATCAATTACGTGATCGGCTACTTTGATGATATCTAAGTTATGCTCAATCACTAGCACAGTGTTTCCTTGGTCTACCAAAAGGTTCAATACCTCAAGCAGCATTCTGATATCTTCAAAATGCAATCCTGTAGTAGGCTCATCTAAAATATAGAAGGTGTTTCCTGTGCTCTTCTTAGAAAGTTCAGTCGCAAGTTTTACGCGTTGCGCTTCGCCACCAGATAGCGTGGTAGATGATTGTCCTAGCTTAACATATCCCAAACCGACATCTTGTAAGGTTTGAATTTTGATGCGAATAGAAGGCATCGTATCGAAAAACTCAACCGCTTGATTAACGGTCATTTCTAACACATCGCTGATGGTTTTGCCTTTGTACCTGATGTCGAGCGTTTCGCGGTTGTAGCGCTTGCCACGACACGTTTCACATTCTACATACACATCAGGCAAGAAATTCATCTCAATGGTTTTGATTCCAGCACCTTGACAGGTTTCGCATCTACCACCTTTTACGTTAAAAGAGAATCTCCCCGGTTTATAGCCACGAATTTTAGATTCGGGCATTTCTGTAAATAGCTGGCGTATATCGGTGAAGACATTGGTGTAAGTAGCTGGATTTGAACGCGGTGTTCTACCAATTGGTGATTGGTCAATTTCAATCACTTTATCCAAATGTTCTAAGCCTGAAATGCTTTCATGTGGCAATGGAACTTTTGATCCACCATAAAAATGAGTGGTCAGAATAGGGAAGAGGGTTCCATTGATCAAACTAGATTTTCCACTTCCTGAAACTCCGCTTACGCAAATGAATTTACCAAGAGGAAAAGTAACGTCAATGCCTTTTAAGTTGTGTCCAGTTGCACCTTTCAGCTCAAGGAATTTACCATTTCCTTCGCGTCTCTTTTTCGGTACTTCAATGGACTCTTTTCCGCTCAAAAAGCGTGAAGTCATAGAGTTTGAGGCAAGAATTTCTGCCGGAGTTCCTTTTGCAACCACTTCGCCACCATGCACACCAGCTCTAGGTCCAATATCGATGATGTAGTCAGAGTCAAGCATCATGTCTTTGTCATGTTCCACCACTAGCACGCTGTTGCCAATATCACGCAGCTCTTTAAGGGCAGTAATCAAGCGATGATTATCTCGCTGGTGCAAACCAATACTAGGTTCGTCAAGAATGTAGAGCACGCCCACTAGTTTAGAGCCAATTTGTGTGGCCAAACGAATTCGTTGTGCTTCGCCACCACTTAGCGTTTTTGATGATCTGTTTAGGGTTAAATACTCAATACCAACATCCAATAAGAACTGAAGTCGGCTTCTTATTTCTTTCAAAACATCTTCGGCAATTCTATTTTGAGTTGCACTCAAACGATCTTCAAGATTATGAAACCAAACAGCTAAGTCGTTGATTTCCATTGCTGAAAGTTCAGCAATGTTTTTGTTGTCGAGTTTGAAATAAAGTGATTCTTTCTTTAATCGAGTGCCTTTACAAGTGCCGCACTCAATCTTGTTCATGAATTCGGATGCCCATTTCTGATAATTTGCAGAGTTTCCGTCTTCAAATTGATCCATCAAAATGTTGGCAACACCATCAAACTTAATGTTGTAAGATTTGGTGATTCCGAGCGTATCGCTTTTTATTTCAAATTGCTCGCTTGTTCCGTAAAGGATAATGTCAATTACTTCCTGAGAAATCTCGCTTAGCGGAGTAGAAAGTTTGAACTCATATTTCTCGCCAAGAATTTCGATTTGCTTGAAAATCCAGTTTTTCTTGTAGTCGCCAAGTGGCGCTAAACCACCGCGTTTAATAGAAAGCGAAGGATCAGGAATAATCTTGTTTACATCAATTTCGCGCACTTCGCCAAGTCCATT
>JANRBI010000296.1:11618-15632 GCA_030727625.1 Salibacteraceae bacterium | reverse complement strand
TATTTCTATAAAATCGTGATTATTGTTTGCTTCCTTCTCCACTTTCATTTGATCCTTGCTGTTGCGAGCGCGCGAAATTAGCAACTTGCTCCTTGTCATTAACCAAGAGGTCTGCAAGAGGTTGTAATGGAAGTTGGATTACGTATTTTTTTTGTTCAGGATTTGGTAAATCATTATCGCGTAACCAAGGATTTAAAAACTTTAAAGTTTTGTAGTTAATGCCCTGTTTAAAAGAGAATTCAGCCAAATTAGCGATGCTTGAATCAACTTCTATGGTCTTATATTTTAGGGGTTGATACAAGTCAGAATCACGGAAAATAAATCCATAATTTCTTGGATTAGAAATGATCAGTTTGGCAGTTAAAATTCTAAAAACATAGCGTGAGGTTTCCTCATTGAGTACCAAATCAAAATAGTTAGTTGCCTGTTGGCGATCTAGTTGATTTTTAATGCCCGCCATTCCCATGTTGTAAGAAGCTGCAGCAAGCGTCCAAGAACCAAATTTGGCTTTTGCTTCACGCAAATAAGCACATGCTGCGCGTGTAGACTTTTCTATGTGATATCGTTCATCAATATCGCTGTTTACTTCCAGTCCACGTTCTTTAGCCGCATCTTTCATCAATTGCCAAAAACCACTTGCACCAGCTGGCGAAACAGTTTGGGTTAATCCACTTTCCATCAATGCCAAATACTTGAAATCGTCTGGCACATTTTCTTCTTTTAGAATTTTTTCAATGGTAGGAAACCATCTGTTGCAGCGTTTAAGCATTAGCAGCGTATTGCTTTGCCAATAGGTATTAACGGAAAGTTCTCGGTCAAGTTTTTCGCTTACATCAACCAAGTTCAATGGCACTTTTTCACCAGCAAAATCAATAGCTTCGGGCAGCGATAGCGCAAAGATTTTGTAGTTGTCTTGAAAGTGCTCGGTAAACTTTTCGTTCTCTTTTTCTTCAAAGGTAGAAGCAGTAAAAAGTTCGATTGAAATCACAGAAACAGCAATAATTACAATCGATGCTGAAAAAGTTTTGATGAATGTATTCATGTTATTTTTTTGGAGCATGTTTTTCTAAATAAACCTGCCGAGATTTTTTCCAAACAGTGGTACTGTACAGAAAGCCAATCACCGCAACCGCATAGCAAATTAAGACGATATAGTATCCTGTTTGTTGTAGGCTTTCTGATAAAGAAAGTAAACCGATGAGTGCAGATGAGATCAGCGAAAAACCAACCATTACTAAAGCTACGTTTCTATCGCTTAAACCTGCAAAAGAAAGATGGTGTGTTGTATGATCTCGACCACCAACCAACGGAGATTGGCCGCGTTTGATGCGGTTGATGGTTACCGTGAGTGAATCGCCAATTGGCACTGCAAATGCAACTGCAACGATGGCTATTTTTTGCCACCAAGCACCAGTTTCAATCACGTTTTCATTGTTCCAGAAAAATAGAATGCCAATGGCGGCCAACAACGCGCCAAGCATTTGACTTCCGGTATCGCCCATAAACATTTTAGAAGGATTCCAATTGAAGTATAAAAAACCAACAATAGCAGCCGCAGTTCCACCACAAACAAAGGTGTAAAACAGGTTGTTGTCAGTGAGTGGATAGGCCGTTAAGGCCGCAGAAAACAGTATGAATACACTGACTGAAGCGGTAACTCCATCCATGTTGTCAAGCATGTTGATGCTATTCATAACGGCAACAGTCCAAAAAATAGTCAGGATAGCATCAGCAAGTTCAATCCCAAAAAAATCAATGACAACGCCAGTGTAAATGAGCACGAAACCAGTGGTGATTTGCGCAACTAGCTTTAACCAAGGCACTGTATTGTAAGCATCATCTGCCAAACCAGTGAAAAAGCCAATGGTGATAGCGATTAATATTCCTAGGTGTTGGGTTTCTTCTGTTAAAGAAAGTGATGGTCTGTAGGCAAATAAATAGACCAAGTATGCAATTAAGAATACGATGAAAAAACTAACGCCACCGATAGCTGGCTTGTAGCTGTCACTCCATCTAATTTCACCTACATTGGCAGCATTTTTAGCACCTAATGTTTTAGTCCATTTGAGAATTAAATAGTTGAAAATCAGGCTTATTAAGGTGAAAACGAATAATGAAAATAGAATTTCGGTACTTTGCATAAATCAATAAAAGGGTTTGCCAAAAGTAGAATTGACTAGAGCTTTTATGATACAAACAAGTGAGAGTTGTGAACAGCCAAAGTTAATATGGACTCACAAAATCCTCAAGATTGATTAAAATTTGATCTTTCTCCGAAATGATTGGGTTTGATACTTTCCAATCAATTTTAAGTTTTGGATCATTCCATTTTAATCCCATTTCAGATGCTTTATGATAGTAATTGGTGCATTTGTATTGCACAATTGTATGGTCTTCAAGGCAAGAAAAACCGTGCGCGAAACCCTCAGGAATAAAGAAATTGATTTTGTTTTCTTCATTCAACTCAATGCCAAAGTGCTGTCCATAAGTAGGCGAGTTTTTGCGAATGTCAACAGCTACATCATAAATGGCCCCGCGCACTACTCTTAGCAGTTTTGCTTGTCCAAAGGGCGGAGCTTGAAGGTGAAGGCCTCTAACAACATTGGCGTTGCTTCTTGATTCGTTGTCTTGTACAAACCGTATGTCATGACCACGCTCTTGAAAAATAGAAAGTCTAAAGCTTTCAAAAAAGTATCCGCGTTCATCTGCAAATACTTTAGGCTCAATGATTAGGAGTCCTTCAAGTGTTGTGGTTTGAATCGTCATTCTTCTTGTCTTTTTTTAGTCGGCTAAATAAACCTTTTTTAATGGATTTAGAATCTTCATCATAGTAGCCATTTGATGTGTATCCATATCCATTACCATAACCGTATCCGTAACCGTATCCATATCCATAACCCGATCCATATTTTGAACCATAATTTCCATACCGAGCTCTATCGAGATTTACACTATTTAAAATAACCGATAGGTTTTTAAGATTGCTTTCGTGATAGAGGCGATTGATGTTGAATGTGAAGTTTTTCTTAGAGTACTCACTGCGAACGATGTAGATGGGGTAATCTGCCATTTTCATGCATGTAATTCCATCTGTCACAAGACCCACTGGTGGGTTATCGATGATTACAATGTCATAATCAAGTTCATGTTTCAAAGTTTCTATTGCCTTTGAGAGTCTTCCATTTATAATCAACTCGCTCGGATTCGGTGGAATTGGTCCTGCAGTAATGAAATGAAGATTTTCTAATTCACTCTTTCTAATAAGGTTTCCTATTTCATCCCTTGCACTCAAAAGTGTGCTCATTCCAAATTCGTTGGTGGCATTAAAACCTTTATGAATCCTAGGCTTACGCATATCAAGGTCAAGAATAATCACCCGTTTGCCGCCAAAAGCAAGTATTCCGCCTAAGTTTAGGGCGACAAATGTCTTTCCTTCTCCACTAATGGTCGAGGTAACGGAGATTACTTTTTTCTCACTGTTACTTTCAAAAAACTCAAGATTGCTTCTGATGCTCCTAAATGATTCGGCCATGATAGATTTAGGTTTTTTATCTACCACTAGCTGAGAAAGAGGAATATCCTGACTATACTTAGGGACAATACCTAGTCTGCTTATTCCTGGATCAATTAGACGATCCAAATCTTGAAGTCCACTGATTTCATTATGACTAAGATATCTTATCAGAATCAGAAGTGAAATTAGGGCTAAGCTAACACCTACAGCTATTCCATAGGTGATTCCTTTGCTTGGAGATATTGGTGTTTTTGGCAGATTAGATGTTTGTAAAACAGTATTTCCTGGCACGTATCCAGCTTCAGAAATAGCATACTCTGTCTTTTTTTCCAGCAGTAAAGTGTAGTATTTCTCGTTTGAATTATAGATTCTTTGGAGTCTAGCAAACTCTATTTCTTGACTCGGCAGATTAGAGAAATTCTTTTCTATTTCATCTATTTTAGCCTTTACCGTTCCTAGATTACTTGTTAGATTCTCTTGAAGTTTGAATAAACTATTTA
>JANRBI010000296.1:7729-11518 GCA_030727625.1 Salibacteraceae bacterium | reverse complement strand
AGTCCATTCTGATTCTGAACAGAGATTTGAACAGTGCGTGCACTCGAGTTAAGTACCTGCACAGAATAGCTCGAACCAAGTGATCTAATATTTGCAGCCTGAGAGTTTAAAACGAAGAAGAACTTGTCTTCATATTTGGGGTTCAAAAGTTCAAAAGCTTGAGGAAAGTTCTCTGTGATGATTACAATTAAGTCATCATTTTCTGCAGAATCATTAAAACTTAGCTCCAATTCTTGAGCTATCCCAGAAAGAGAATAACTAAGCGTTATAGTTGATTTGTTAGGGCAAGTTGCATAAATGGGAATATCATACAGTAAAGGGTTTTTAACCTTAAAATCAACGTTGATTGGACTTCCTTTATAACGTTCAAAGATTAGTACTTCTCCTTCACTAAAATAACTGATGTCAATAGGAAGAGCATTGACTACTCGCTTAAAAAATTCGGGCGAACGAATAAGTTCTATCTCTTTCGAGATGTCGCTGTTTTGATAAATGTCTTCAACATTTAAGATCCGATTAGCCTGATTGTCGCTGGTAAGTTGAATGATACTTTTCGATTCAAAAACGGGTGCCGTATAGTGCAAGAATGTATAGGCAGAAGCAATACTCAACAATATTATGATCAATACCCATGGAATTGATTTTACGGACAAGAAAATGAGAAGACCTAAATCAAAATCAGCACCTGAACTTTCATTCTCAGGTCGAGTATTTGTTCTATTGTTCTGAAAAGAATCTGCCATTTGAGTGGTTTAAATGGTGTTGCTGAAGCTTCGTATGTAAAGCAACGATACCAGAATAGTACTTGCAAAGCCCAATACTTGAGAGGTTGCAGTTATAACCTGTTGAACAGGTCTATAAGAGGGTTCTACATAAATAATGTCATTAGCACGCACATAATAGGTTTGTGCTTCGGCAAAACCTACCGCTGTAGAAAGATCTACCTTAAAAACTTCTGGGTTTGCATAATTTCCTCTAATCACTTTTACTTTGTGTGCTTTACCACGATCTGCTATGCCGCCAACGAGAGCTAATGCTTCAATTACCGAAGTGTATTCATTTTCAATTGGTATAACCCTGGCCCCACCGCCCGAACCTGGAAAAACAATAACCCTCCGGTTAGAAACCTGCAGCATAATGTATGGATCATTGTAATAATTGCTGAATTTATCTTCTAAAAAGAGTTCAGCATCTTTAAGGTTTAACCCTGCAAGCTTTGTTCGACCAATTATAGGAAGGTTAATATTACTGTCTTGCTCTACCAAATAAGTTACTTGATTTTGGCCTGAAATCGTATTTCTGGTTGCGCCACTTTCGCCTAGTGTTGTCAAATCAATGATTTTGAAACCTTGGTTTGAAAACAATCTAAAACTGACACGATCTCCTTTTTGGATAATGTAAGAGGCAGGAAGTGTGTCAATACCAGCGCTGTACGGATAATCTTTTGGAGTTCTGAGCATTACACTCGGGTTGAAAATTCGGCAGCTAGAGAAAAGAACGGTAAGTAGTCCAAAAAACAAAAGGTGTTTTAGATTTATTTTCATTTTAAAAGCACTTTGAATTACAAAGTAAAGTATTTTCTTTCTATTCATATCAATTTCTTCTCTTCAATTAGCTTTAAATAAAGCTGTTCCATGTCTTTTACTAAGCGCTTGTAGCTGTACTTTTCAATCACGTGTTCGCGTCCTTTAGCACCCATTCTTAACCTCAATTCTTTATCTGAAATCAGTTTGCTTAAATGCTTTGAAAAGAGCTCTGTTTCATTTGTTTCGGTGAGTAATGCCGATTCATTTTCTATCACAATGTCTTTAATACCGCCAACTCGGGTAGAAATAACGGGCTTGCTTCCGGCTTGGGCTTCTATCAAACTCACTGGTGTGCCTTCGTTTAGCGAAGTCAAACAAATAATGTCGCTTCCAGCTACTACTTCGTCTACTTCTTTAATCCAAGAAGTAAATAAAACTCGTGTCTTTTCTTCTGGTTGCTCGCACCATTTATATGCAAGATTAAGCACTTCTGTTTGGGTAATAATTTCTTCTTTAGACTCACCATCACCAACAATGATAAACTTAGCTTTTGATAATATTTCAGCAGGTAATTTTGAGATGGCTTCTAAAAAAAAGGCGTGGTTTTTTACGGGAACCAATCTACCAACAATACTCACTACTATTTCATCACTCGTTAGTCCGTATTGCTTTCTGAATTTTTCTCTTTTGGTCTCTTGATTTTCTGTGAATCGGCTTAAATCAAACCCCAGCGGAATCACTTCAATTTTATCGCTCGGGCAAATATTATGTTCGGTTCCGAGTTCAGCTTTTTGTTTTTCGCTTATCGCGATAATCCGAGTAGAATTTTTTGCTAGAAAACGCTCAATGGTTTTATAAACAAGTGTTTGCAATTTCCCGAAATAAGAATGAAAGACATGGCCATGAAAGGTGTGTAACACAATTGGCACATTGTTATTCATTGCAGCTAATCGGCCTAAAGTTCCAGCCTTAGATGCATGGGTATGAACAATATCAGGCTTATATTCTTGAATGATTTTTGCAATGTGTTGGTATGCAATTCTATCATGCTTTGGCGATATGGATCGCTTCATGTTTGGAATATATTCTGGCGTAAGACCAACAGAATTTAGAATGAAATCTGATGATGCTTCAGAATCATCTTTCATACCGCCAATCAACCTTGTTTCGAAAGGTTCTGACATGTATTTACTCAAATAGGCTACGTTAAACGTAGGTCCACCTAAGTTAAAGCGATTGATGATTCTTAATACTTTAATCGGGCGTTTGGGGGAACTCACAACATATACTTTTTATACCAGTGCTGAAATACGACCAAAGCCCAAGCTGTGGATGGCGCATCGCCTGAATTTTTGCTATAAAGCCGCGAATGTAATTCTTGTACCGCCTGAAAGTTGAGTAAACCTTGATCACGAATAAATTCTTCTTCGCTACAAAGCGCAGTAAACATGCTGCGCATTGGTCCATTAAACCATTCTAACAAAGGCACTTCAAAGCCTTTTTTAGGGCGGTTAAAAACACTTTCGGGTAGAATATCGCGGTAGCTGTCTTGCAGTATTTTCTTTTTGAAGGTGTGGTTTACTTTAAACTCAACGGGTAGTCTGAAAGCAAACTTCACAATTTGCGGATCGAGTAGAGGTGTGCGCACTTCTAAGGCGTGGGCCATGCTCATACTGTCTACCTTAAAAAGCATATCGTTGGTGAGCACCATTTGCATATCGGTGAGCAAAACCTCATTCAATGTTCCTGTTTTGGTCATGTTTCTGAGCAACGCGTCTTTGCGCTTTTTGAAAACATGGCCAGCGTCTGAAAGTCTGTGCTCACGCTCAAGCATTTGTTCACTAATCAAATAATTAGCTTCTTCTTCTTTCATTATTCCAGCCCAGCGCCAATATCTGTCGCGGTTGCTGAGTTGATAACCGTCCGAAAATTTTTGAAGCTGACGCACCAAATTTGGAATCTTTCCACTTCTTGATGCTGGCAATTGCGCCCATAAGTTGTGAAGATTACCCACAATATGTTCTTGAAGTTTTGGATGACGCAATTTGAATTCAGCGCCATGCTTGTGATAGCCACCAAAAAGTTCGTCACCGCCATCGCCACTCAAAGCCACTTTTACATGCTTGCTTACTTCTTGCGAAAGCACATAAACATTCAATGCAGATGAATCCGCGAATGGTTCGTCAAGATGATCAAGCACTTTCTGACCAGCTTCATAAAGTTGTTGCTGCTTCACATCAAACACATGATGTTTTACACCTAA
>JANRBI010000296.1:0-7629 GCA_030727625.1 Salibacteraceae bacterium | reverse complement strand
GGGCTTTTTAAATCGATGGTTACATATTTACCTGGTTCAAGCTTGTGCACTTTTTGCAAAATAGTGCTAGGTGCAGGTATGTAATTGAGTTTGAAATAGGTGAAAAGTGAAACTTTATCAATGGTTTTTGGAATTCCTAAAGCCATCAAAGCTTTCATTTCTGATGCAAAAGCAAATTCGCCTTCATTAGCATAGTAGACCAAAGGTTTTATTCCGAAACGATCTCTTGCAACAAACACTGTTTCCGTTTCTTGATCATACACTGCGAAAGCAAAAAAGCCATTGAGTTTGTCGAGGCATTTTTCGCGAAAGCGCATAAAGAGCGCCAGCAAAACTTCGGTATCGCCTTCTGTTTTGAAGTGATAGCCGTTGTTTTCACATTCTTGTCTTAGCTCCTTGAAATTGTAGATTTCACCATTAAAAACCAGTTTGTAACGGCCGCTTTCATCGCTCATTGGTTGATGAGATCTTGGATCTAAATCGATGATTGATAGCCTAGCGTGCCCCAATGCTATTCGATCGTTTTTCCAACTATTTTGATAGTCGGGACCGCGGTGATGCAGGCTTTGAACAGCATTATCAATGTTTGATAATGACGTTTTACCATAATCGTTTAAGCGGATTAATCCTACAATGCCACACATGGATTCAAAGGTGATAAAAGGGATTGAATCAGAACCAGTCTTCTGACTTTTGCTCTGGCAATTTTGACATTAATGCCAAATCTTCTGCATGATCGATATCGCTCAGCGTTTTGAGCAAATAATAAGGCGCGTTTAGTTTTTTCAGATCGATGATGGTGTCCATCAACAAGTCTTCGCTGCTCCAAGGTTTGTTTTCGAAAAGGGTAGGATAGAATTTGCGCATGCCAAGCAAATAGTAGCCGCCATCTTTGGCCGGACCAATCACCACATCATTGCTTTCGAGCACTGCAAATGCTTCTTTAATCATGTACGTTTCCAGCTCAACGCAATCGCTGCCAATAATCATCACACGCTGTTGGCCTCTTGCAAATGCTTCAGCAAAAGCATTTTGCATGCGTTCGCCAAGGTCGGCTCCGTTTTGCAAATGCTTTTCAAAAGTCATGTTGTCCCAAAGGTCATTATTGTCAATAAAATCAGAATAGTAAACTAACTTTTCTGAGTTCAATGGCTTTGAAATTCCTTTGGTGTATTGCAACAGACGATGATAAACATGCAATGCCTGATCATCACCAATGTCTTTTGCAAGGCGTGTTTTTACCTTTCCCTTTTCAGGGTTTTTCACGAAAATGATAAGGCTGTCGTTTGCGGTCACCGTGCAAATCTAAACTAAACTTCCTTGACAAGACGAACCCGCGCCAGCAGTGCATCCATAGCAATGTTGGTTGATCACAATATTGCGATCATTTACCTTGTTCAAATCAAAATCCTTGATGTTTTTTGGAGCTTTTCCCGCCAAGGGCAACGCTAGCATTTGGTTAAAGTCACAATCGAATAAATCGCCTGTCCAACTCACAGAAACAGTGTTTTTGCACATTACACCGTCTACTGCCGCTGGATTGAATGCTTCTACCAATTTGTCCATGTATTCTTCATAGTTTTCGCTTGCTACTAAGTATTCTAAAAAGCGGCTAATGGGCAGGTTTGTAATGCAGAACAAGTGATTAAAATCGATATCGAATTCTTCTTTCAGCGCCTTTTTAAACTCTGCTTGAAGCGACTCTTGTGCAGCAGGTAAAAATGCTCCCGTTGGGTTGTAAACCAAGTCTAGAAACAATCCTGTTCCTGGCACACCATAGCCTACTTTGTTGAGCATGTGCAGTCCATCAATCGATTTTTGAAAAACGCCTTCGCCACGCTGTCTGTCGGTTTTGTCTGCATTGTAAAAAGGCAAACTTGAAACCACACGCACCTTGTTTTGAGCAAAAAACTCGGGCAGGTCAAAGTATTTTTTGTTTGCTGTAATAATGGTCAAATTAGATCGAACAATAATCTCATCCACCAAAGGAGATGCTTGCTCAACAAACCACCTAAAGTCAGGATTCATTTCGGGTGCACCACCCGTTAAATCGAGTGTTTTGATCTTGTTGCTTTCAAGCACTTTGATGATATGACCCATGGTGTCACGTGTCATAATTTCTTTTCGATCTGGTCCTGCATCTACGTGGCAATGCTTGCACGTTTGGTTGCAAATGTAGCCAACGTTTATTTGCAAAATATCGAGACCTGTTGGTCTTAATACACTCTGACCAATTTCGCTCAATTTTTGAGAAAACGTTGGTAATTCGCCATCGGCAAAAGGCCCGTCACTCAAAAGTTTTATTTGCTCTTTTGGGTCGGATAAGTTGTTTTTTCTCGCTTTTAATGATTTTGTTGCTTGCATCACATTTCCAGTTTGTTCACTTTGTTCATCATTTGCACTCCGTGAACCAAACTTGCACCACCGCGAATTGCGCCAGCTACATGCACCGCTTCCATCATTTGCTCTTTGTTAAAGCCATGCTTGAGCGAATCTTCGGTGTATGCGTCAATGCAATACGGACACTGCACTGCATGCGACACTGCTAATGCTATGATGGCTTTTTCGCGCGCTGTTAGTGCGCCTTCTTTAAACACTTCGCCATACCAATCAAAGAATTTAGTTCCAAGTTCTTTGTCGTAATCTTTGATTTTACCGAATAGTTTAAGGTCTTTCGATTCGTAATAGCTTGCCATGTTTTTTGTTGTTTGGTTCCAAAGATGTGTTCACTTACGTGCAAATGCAAATTGCAGATTTGCAGAGACGATGCTGAAACCAGAAACCTTACAACAATTTTAAACCAGATTTCGCGCTTTTAGAGCAGCATCCAAATCAGGATTTTCAAGCTCTTTCATCAGTGACTTGAGCGTTTCTTGAGGCATATCGTAAATATCAAGTAGCATAAATCCGTCCAAGGCATTGTTGAATTTTGGGTCGGTATTGAAGCCAATAACTTTTGCGTTTTGCTTAATATATTTTTTGAACAGTACGGGCAGATTCAAACCCATAGGCTCTATTTCTTGAATGATTTTATCCAATTTGGCCAAGTCTTTTTGCGAAGATTCGAGCAGTATATCCACATCAACCAAAGAAGCGTCTATTTTGAATTTTTTTCTTGGTTTGATGTGTTCTGCCAGTTCATTATTGTAGAAATCGCGTTTCAAAAACTCAATTAAAATTCCTTTTGAAAATCCTGAAAACTGATTACTAATGCTAACAGGACCAGTTAAATATCTGTAACCTGGGTTTTTGAGTAAAAACACCAAAATTCCTTTCCAAAGAAGAAAAAGAGGTAATGGCTTTCGCTGATAGGCTTTCACAATAAAGCTGCGGCCCAACTCAAGTGATTGGCTGAAAATGGGCCAAATCGGTTTTTTGATTTTGAATAATTCGTGCAGGTAAAAACCTCTGATGCCATAACCGCGCATGATTTCGGCTCCTTTTCCAATTCGGTAACCACCAACAATCGCTTTGGCTTCGGCATCCCAAATAATCAAATGCTGATAGTAAAGATCAAACTCATCTAAATCGCATGCGTGGTTTGTGCCTTCGCCCACTTCGCGATAAGTGATTTCGCGCAAGCGCCCAATTTCTTGCAATGTGTTTGGGATGATTTCGCTGGGAGCGCAATACACCTCATAGTTAGAAGAATGGAATAAAAAATGATCGCGTTTCAAGTATTCAATTTCAGCGATAATGGAATGGATATCAGTTGCGGATATGATTTCTTCTTGATGCGGATTTTTCTTGAGTCCGTTTCTGAAAAAGCGTTTTACCTCAATGGCGCTGCCTTGTGCGTAGGTTTTAGAACGCAAGTAACGACCGAATTTTTCGTTGTCTTCAAATTGCGATTGCTCTTTTACCGATATGGGTTTGCCAATACGCACTTCAATCGTTTTATTCTTCTTGTTCAGTAATTCAGACGGAAGTTTTATGGTTCTTAATTTAGGATTGATCAAGCCCAAAAGATGAAAGAAAATGCTGTTTCCACCACTGAAAAAGATTGGAATAACAGGCACTTCTGCTTTTTTAATCAACTTGATTACGCTGTCGTTCCATTGCTTGTCTGTAACGCTGCCATTGTGAATGCTTGACACCTCGCCAGCCGGAAAAATGCCCAAAGGAGCACCTTCGCTTAAATGCTTAAGTGTTTGCTTGATTCCTTTCAAACTGCTTTTGGCGCTGATGTCAGAATCAAACGGGTTTACAGATACAAACTGACTTTTGAGCGGCACTACTTTTTGAAGTAGAAAATTGGCCATTAACTTATAGTCATTGCGTTCTTGCGATAAGATTCGAAGCAAAATCAAGCCATCAATTCCACCATAAGGATGGTTTGATACGGTAATAAAAGCGCCTGTTTTTGGAATGTTGGCTAAATCTTTTTCGCTGACTTCAAACTTTATGTTGAGTTCTGCAAACACCTTATCTATAAACTCCAGCGAACTACTTGATTGTGCCTTTTGGTAAACACTGTTTACGCGCTCAAGGCGGAGTGTTTTCATGATCAATGTTGCAACGCGGTCGGCTCCAAATTTTTTCAAATTGGCGGCCTGCATTATATCTTCCTTGTTAACTAAGTTTTCCATGGTGGTAATTGAACTTAATCAAAGGTGAGTCAGATAATTGTGAGTAATATTTAATAAGCGTTAAAAGAATGTATGCTCACTGTAAAGCCAATGTGTTTCTAAAAGAATGTATTTTCTCAGTGTATTTTACTTTCAAAAAGTGATAATAGCGCCTGTGCTATTATTTTCACGGCTTTAAATCATTTTGACCCGTTTGATTTCAGTTCGCTTTCCATTCTTTCACGCTCTCATTGCTTCGATTACTAAATTGGTAATGGTGCTGATGTTGCTGTGTTTGGTTTGCTCATTACATGCACAAACCATTAGTGGTTTTGTGATGGATGAGATGAATGTGCCCGTTCCGTTTGCCAATGTCTACATCAAAAACACGCAAACAGGCACGGCTGCCGATGCACAAGGCCGCTATTATTTGCAGCTTAACGATCCAGGAGTGATTGATTTGGTGGTAACAGCGATTGGTTATCAAAATGCAGAGCTAAAAGTGAAAGTGGCGCACCGCGAAGATGTGGTTCAGAATTTTTACTTGGTCGTAGATCAAACGGAGTTGCAAGAAGTGGCTGTGAATGCCAAAAAGCGTGATCCAGCGTATGATATTATTGCGGCAACCATTGATGCAAAAGCGCGCTGGAACAATCAGTTTGAAACCTCTACTTGTGATGTTTACATAAAAGCTAGCGAAGTAATTTCTGACAAAGAAAAGCGCAGACGAGAAGCTGAGGCAGATCAAGAATTGAAAGAACTAGAAGAGAGCGATGAAGAAGATTTAGCTGATGCTGAAGCTAAGAAACGCAAAGCAGAAATTAACAAGATTGCTGGCAGCAGAAATATGGCAGAAGTGCAGATGAAGCGCCACTTTCAGCAACCAAATCAAATCAAGGAAATACGCCAAGGATTTAAGAAATACGGTAACACGTTTGCGCTTTTTTACACCAGCACCAACGAAGCCGATTTCAATTTTTATGACAATTTAATGGAAATGGGCAACCTAAACGAATTGCCTGTCATCAGTCCGCTGCATGCCACATCTATACTCACTTATAAGTTTAGGTTGATAGAAACCAATACAGATCAATTTCCATTTGTTTATAAAATAGAGGTGACACCGCGCAAAAAAGGAAACGCCACTTGGGAAGGCCATATTTGGATTGTAGATCAACTGTATTACATTCAAAAAGTAGATTTAACGCTTGATCCTGAAGGACTCATGATTTATTCAGGGTTTAAAATTGAGCAAGAATTTGAGATGGAGACCGATTCTATTGTGTTGCTCAAGCGTCAAGTTTTTGATTATGACAGCAAGGGCGGAGGCAAGCGCTTTCAAGGAAAGACCATTGCGCGCTATGAAAACTATGAACTAAACCAGCCCTTTGAAAAGCGTTTTTTCAAGAACGAAGTGGCAGTGACCTCTCAAGAAGCTTATGATCGCGATTCTACCTATTGGGACAAAATCAGACCTGAATCACTTACACCTGAAGAGCAGCGCTATCAATATGTGAAAGACAGCATTTTGGCCGTGACTTCGAGTGAGCATTACCTCGATTCGCTAGACAGCGCTTTTAACAAAGTTACGGTGATGGATGTGCTTTGGGATGGCGTTGGTTTTAGTAATCGAAAAGAAAAACGCTACCTGTATTTACCATCGCTTCCCGCTATGATTAATCCATTCGAAATTGGAGGATTGCGCCTTGGACCAAATGCATTTTGGTTTAAAAAATGGAAAAACGAGAAGATTTTACAGCTTTTCGCGAAAGCGGATATTGGCGTTAGAAATGAAGATTTGAAAGGTTCGGCCAGTGTGAGATTTCGGTTTGATCCCATGCGTAACGGCTATATTGGCGCTTATGGAGGCCGCATGTTTAGCACCATTGTGAATAATGATGCGGTTACGTTTTTGTTTCAGCGCTCAAACTGGATTGAAGAAATCAGGTTTACGCCCTACATCACGCGCGAGATGAAAAATGGACTTCAAGCTACCTTATCCATTGAATATGTTGATCGATTGCCGCTTGATCGATACACTTTTGGTCAATTGACCGAAGATTGGTTTAATGGAAATGATCCGTTGAAATTTTCTCGTTATCAGACCTTTATCACCACGCTAAAGGTTGATTATACACCTTTTCAGAAATACATGACCGAGCCGTATCGCAAAGTGATTTTGGGTAGCAAATGGCCAACATTTACAGCGCTTTACAAACGTGGTTTGCCTGAAATATTTGGCAGCGACATCAACTTTGATTATGCAGAAGCAAGCATTTTTCAAAGCTTTAAACTGCGCACTTTGGGCACTTCGTCTTATCGCGTAAAATCAGGTAAATTCATCAATACACAAGATTTACGCTATGTAGATTACGCCATTTTTCCTAGAGGTGACCGTTACTTTTTCGCATCGCTCATGCAATCGATGCAAATTCAAGATACTACCCTTTTTGCTCGCGATATTTTTGTGCAAGCGCATTATATCCATCATTTTAATGGTGCTTTCATGAATCTGATTCCGTTGGTAAATAAGCTTGGAATACACGCTGTAGCCGGTGCAAGCGGTTTGTACATCAAAGACAGCAATTACCAATATGCAGAGTGGTTTTTTGGTGCCGAACGCTATATAAAAGCAAGCCGCGCTCGTTGGCGAGTGGGAGTTTACTATGTTGATGCGGTTTCAAACTACAGTCAAATTAAGCCGCGTATTAAGTTCGCCATTAATCGCTACAGCTTGCGAGACCAGAGTTGGGGGTATTGATTGCTTTTATTGCGCTTATTCTTTCGATACTCAATGCTACTTAAGGATTCTTTACTCCAACACGATCCGATACACATCTTGCGCATTGCGCTTGATGTTTTTTACTAGCCAGCCGCCTGCTTCAGGAATTACTTCGGCAAAGTTGAAGTGCGTGCAGTTTTTGGGTAAACCGCTAAAAATAAGGGTGAAGGTCGATTTTCCTGACTCTAAAATGGGTTGCCATTGCGGTACGAACACAATGCCTTCGGCATGTTGCAATTTGCTAGAATGACCAGTAGATTGGCACACTAAAAACGTAGA
>JANRBI010000295.1 GCA_030727625.1 Salibacteraceae bacterium | reverse complement strand
TCATGTCATTGAAAAAGCACCAAAAATCTAAAGAATAGGAATGGCTAAAAAACTCTTTGTTTCGGCCATGAATGGCGCTTGGCAGTTGATTCCAGCAGTTGCAAACATGGTTGTCGCGGCTATTGTAGTGCGGCTATTTAGCGCAGAAACTTGGGGAGCAGTGGTTGAACTTTTGGTTTGGCAGCAATTGGCCAATGGCATTTTAAATTGGGGTAATAAGGAGTTTTTACAACGACATTTCGCACTCACACCAGCCACTTATTCGCAAGCATTTGCCTCATTTTTTGTGCAACGACTGGTGCTTTTGCTGCCAATTGCGGTTCTGGCTTTTATGCATTTCGATCAAACCATGGCGATGGTGCTGATTGCCATGGTTTTAGGGCGGTATATCGTTCAATCGTTTTATGTAAATGTTACGCTACAACATAGGTTCGGAGCAATGTTGGCCATAGAAATTCTTGGGGTTATCGTCCAAGTTTCCGCGCTCTTTTTCACACAAAATCTCATTCAAATTCTATTCGTAATAATCATTGGAATTTGGCTGAAAGTCATCTTAAACCTATTCATTTTTAGGCTTGACTTGAGGCAGGTTACTTTCTCTGAAAACTATCTGAAAGGAGCTTTTTTCTTTGCAATGCTCGGAATTAGCGGTATGCTGCTGAGTAAGTTAGATTTGGTCGGTGCAAGCCAATTATTAAGCAATCAAGCGCTAGGTCATTATCAAATCATCATGATGTTTTTGCTGAATTTGCAAGCAGGAGCCATGTTTGTCAGTGGTCCATTTATTCATCATTTTTATCGCTCAAACATCAAAACTCAAAACTCATCAAGCAAAGCCTTGATTTTGGTTGGATTGCCGTTGGTTTTAGTAGGTTTAATAGCTGTGCAGTTTATCTTAAAACTGGTTTATAACATTCGATTGAATATAAGTGTGTTTATCCCACAACTGCTTTTTTGCATCATGCCATACGTCTACCTCAAATGGATTTTAAAATTGAATCAAGACCGCAAAGAATGGATAATTCTTATGGTGAATGTCGCAGGAATTATCGCCTTGTTTGCCTTCTTTATGATGCTTTCCTTTTTTGGTAAAGGTTCTGTAAATCAGATCTTGTGGATAATGGCAGCCCATCAATGCCTGATGGCTTTGGGTTACCTAGTGGCGCATAAAATCAATAAAACCAAGGGCAAATGATTGAGCAACTTTTTCGTGAACCAAGCTTATTGAAGCAAAAGGGCGATCTGTTTTGGTTTGTGACACCATCTTTTGAGTCTTTTTTAGAAAACTATTTACCAAAATTTGACGCAATGCGCTCAAAACAGGGTTTTCATGCGCTTTCGCAAAAAGATTTAATGGATTTGCCTTTTGGAAAATTGGGCGTTGAAAAATCATGGCAATGGCGGCAACAGAGCTTAAACTGGATTGAAGATCAATTAAAACAGCAGCGTTTTGAGCAAACATTAGAAATTGGTGCGTGGAATGGTTGGTTGACAAAACATCTTGCCAAGCATTCTGATCAATTGATTGCAACCGATTATTTCACGCATGAAAAAGATGGTTTGTTGGCTATTCCTCCAGCAGAAAATATCATTCGCTTAGTAGCTGATACAAATGCTATTACAGCGCAATTAAAACCCAATTCATTCGATTTAATCGTTATTAATCATGCGCTTCAGCATCAAGTTGATCCGGTAGACTTTTTCAAAAATAGCGCATCGCTTTTAAGACCTGGTGGAGTGCTGCTCTCCATTGGAAATACCTTTTACAAGAATCCCGAGAAAAAGAAACTGGCGCATGCCAAAAGCAGAGAAGAAGTAATGCTCAATCAGGGTTTTGATTGGTTTATTCATCCCATTAAAGGATATATGGACTATCCAGACCTTCAGTCATTAAAAGATTTTGGAGCTAAAATATCTTGGTATTCAAACATGAAACTAGCGCATATGAAAGCAGCGGTTGACCCACGTTACCCAAAATATGCTTGCGTTAAATACTCTAAAACAACATGAATAGAGTCATTTACATAGCTGTGTTATTGATGTTGGTTTTTTCTTGCAAAAAAGAAGGGCCCACCTATTGGTCAGAGCCCGAGCCGTCAACCATCAATCTGGTTTGGTATAAAAGCTATGAAACAGAAACTAAAGAGGATGTGGAAAAAGGTTTTCTGTGGACGCTTTCTTTTCTCGGGGCTGCACTAGAAG
>JANRBI010000294.1 GCA_030727625.1 Salibacteraceae bacterium | reverse complement strand
CTGAACGAGGCTTCTTTCCTACTAACCTACCTTCAACCTCACGTTATCATCCCTCCATCAACATCTCTTCTTCAGTGATGGGTTTGCGAAAAGCAAACTGCCCATCAAATATGTCTAGCACCAAATCTTGGCCTCGCTTCACTTTGCCCGCAAGCAATTGCTTACTCAGCTCGTTCAGCACGTTTTTCTGAATCATTCGCTTAATGGGGCGTGCTCCAAATTGTGGATCAAAGCCCATGTCGGCCAAATGCTCCACTACTTCTTCTGTTGCCGTCAAGCGGATATCTTGTTCTTTTAAATGTTCGGTCAACGTATTCAAGTTGATTCTTACTATGGCCTTCACATCTTTCTTCATCAACGGACGGAAAATGATGGTTTCGTCAATCCTATTCAAGAATTCTGGCTTGAGTGTATGGCGAAGCATTTCCTTCATTTCCATATCTGTCTTGTCCGAAATACGATCCAATTCTGCCTCTACCGCACCATCAAAATTCCTAGCGATAATGTCGGAACCAAGATTCGAAGTCATGATGATGATCGTGTTTTTGAAATTCGCGATTCTACCTTTATTGTCGGTCAATCGGCCATCATCCAACACTTGCAGCAAGATGTTAAACACATCTGGATGCGCTTTCTCAATCTCATCCAACAAAATCACCGAATATGGCTTTCTTCGCACGGCTTCGGTCAATTGGCCACCTTCATCGTAGCCAACATATCCGGGAGGTGCGCCCACCAAACGGCTCACTGCGTGGCGTTCTTGATATTCGCTCATGTCTATGCGTGTGAGCGAGTTTTCGTTATCAAACAAATACTCAGCAAGTGCTTTAGCCAATTCCGTTTTACCAACGCCCGTTGTTCCCAAGAAAATAAACGAACCAATTGGTCGATTTTTATCTTGTAAACCGCTTCGGCTGCGTCTTACCGCATCGGCCACCGCGGTTATCGCTTCTTCTTGACTCACCACGCGCTTGTGCAATTCATCTTCTAAATGCAGCAGCTTCTCAGATTCGCTTTGCAGCATTTTACTCAATGGAATTCCGGTCCATTTAGCTACCACTTCGGCAATATCCTCAGCATCTACTTCTTCCTTGATCATTCGCGAACCAGAAGTTGCCATTTGGCTCCATTGCTCTTCTAAGGTTTTCAAGCGCGCTTCAGATTCAACCACTCTGCCATATCGTATTTCAGCTACTCTACCAAAATCGCCTTGACGTTCAGCTTGCTCCGCTTCCAGTTTTAATTGCTCGATTTTCGTTTTCTCACTCTGAATGCCTTCAACCACCACTTTTTCGCTTTCCCACTTGGCTTTTAAGCTATCGCGTCTTTCTTGCAAATCAGCAATTTGGCGTTGTAAATCGTCCAGCTTATGCTGATCGTTTTCGCGTTTAATCGCTTCGCGCTCAATTTCTAATTGTCGCAATTTGCGTTCAACTTCATCCAATTCAACAGGCATACTGTTGATTTGCATTCTCAACTTAGAAGCTGCTTCGTCAATCAAATCGATAGCCTTGTCTGGTAAAAAGCGCTCTGTAATATAGCGCTGACTCATCTGCACAGCGCTTATGATTGCTTCGTCTTTGATCCGCACTTTGTGGTGTGTTTCATAGCGTTCTTTCAACCCACGAAGGATAGAAATAGCGTCATCTTCGGCAGGTTCGTCCACCATAACGGTTTGGAACCTACGTTCTAATGCCTTGTCTTTCTCAAAATACTTTTGATACTCGCTCAAGGTAGTTGCACCAACAGCTCTTAATTCGCCACGCGCAAGTGCAGGCTTCAAAATATTTGCCGCATCCATGGCGCCATCGCTTTTTCCTGCACCTACTAATGTGTGGATTTCGTCAATAAACAAAATGATGTTTCCATCGCTATTGGTCACTTCTTTCACCACCGCTTTTAAGCGTTCTTCAAACTCGCCTTTGTATTTTGCTCCAGCAATCAGCGCGCCCATATCGAGGCTATAAATCTCTTTGTCTTTTAGATTTTCTGGAACGTCACCATTTACAATTCGGTGTGCAATACCTTCAGCAATGGCCGTTTTACCAACTCCAGGTTCACCGATCAAAATCGGATTGTTCTTGGTTCTTCTACTCAAAATTTGAAGTACTCTACGAATTTCTTCGTCTCTACCAATCACAGGATCAAGCTTTCCGTTTCTGGCTTGAGCATTTAAGTGAATGGCAAACTTGCTTAACGAGTTGTAGGTTTCTTCGGCTGATTGGGAGTTCACTGTGCTGCCTTTTCGCAATTCGTGAATAGCGCTCAATAAGGCTTTTTTCTCCACTCCAGCATCTTTGAGCAAATCTGTTGCTTGGTCTTTTATCTCTAAAAGTCCAAGTAGCAAATGTTCGATGCTTACAAATTCATCCCCAAAATCTTTTAAAAGATCTTGCGCTTTCGCTAATGCTTGATTTGATTTTTGTCCTAAGTATTGGCCGCCACCTTCTACGCGCGGCATCGATTCTATTATTCTGTCCAATGCTTGAACCACCATATTTTGGTTCACGCCTAGTTTTTTGAAGAGGTAAGGAGTTACATTTTCGTCCACCTCTAAAATACCTTTAAGCAAATGCGCAGGCTCAATGCTCTGGTGCGTTTTGCTCATCGCAATTTGCTGTGCTTGCTGCACGGCTTCTTGCGCTTTGATGGTAAACTTATTTAGATTCATATCGTGTTTTCTTGTGTTATAATCCATGAAATCGAACTCCGTTTTTCGACTTCGGGTATGCAATAGACAAGAAACAATCCATGAAAGAAAAGTACACGATTATGAGCCAGAATGGCGCTGCATGCCTTGTTTTTAGGACAATGTGGCCGTTTTCACGGAAAATCAAATCGATTTTGAAAGACGATTTGTCGGGGAAGAGAATTTATGATTGAGGAGGAGTGGAGAAAAACGACCTAATCAAATCAAAAAACTAGATGGATTCCCCAAAAACACCAAAGCCAAACCATTTTAAACTTGGTTCGCTCATGACTAATATTACTACTTCAGCTTCAGCAAAAGCCTGATCGCGTATGACTTTTGAAAGTGGTTGTTTAGCATTCACATCATCATAGACAACCGACTTATTGTAGTAAAAAAACGGGCTGTTTTCAGCAAACATCCCTTGATGAATACCTAAGTAATAATAGCTCCAATAATAGCTGTCGCCTATTACTAATGCCTTTGGCTTATTGTCGCCTTTAAAGCTGAGTTTTGGATAAGCAAGCTGCTCTTTTTTGGGTGGAAGCATCACATTGAGCAAATCGCGCAAATCTTTATCTGTATTTCTCGGGCCAGCTATTTCCATGCTGTCCACCAGCATTTTGGGGCAAGCTATACCATGCTTTTGAAGCTTTTCTTCCAGTAGTATTGCAGAGGTAAATGCACCATAAATACTCCAATGCGTGCCTTGTTTTGAGTGCAACGGATAAGGGCTTGCAGTGTTGTGTTGCACAAAATGATCGAGTGCATCAATTACATTAAAACCTCCTTGCTTAAAACGCTTCATCACACCTGCATAATTGGTATTCGCGCCAAGCGAATCATAAGCATGAAATGTGCGCCACTTATTAGGAGCAATGATGATGAAGAGCTGCTTACCGCGCGAATTAAGCTGATTTTGAAACTGTGTAAGCGAATCAAACTTTAGATCAATTTCAGCTTCGCCCAAAAAATCTTCGCCATGAATGGAAGGCAAGTAACCGCGCTCAAAAAGCGTATCGCCTTTGGCTATGACTTGCGGGTTGATTTCATCAAAAAAGGAGTATAAAATTTGATTGTAAACGCGAACAAAATGCGGCCGAAACCCGAAGGTTTTCTTCAATCGCTGCTCAGTATTTCGCTGCCAATCCATTGAAATCCAATGATCAATGGTGAACGGTTTTGTTTCTGGAATAAATTCAGCGCCAGCTAACGGAATGGTTTTAAACGGCCTAAAAACCGTTTGCACACCTGCCAATAAAAGCAATAATAAAAACCCTAGCAGCGTGAGCTTGCTACGCATCCTTGCGTCTATTTCTGATTTGTTTGGTGAAGAAATAGCCCATTTTTATGTTTACACCAAAGCTATTCATGTGTGCCGTAAATGGATCGCTGCTCACGAATTGTCCGCCAAAATCTCGTGCATTGTGTACTTGGTATTTAAACATGGGTTGTAGCACCAGCACTACTCTACTTTTCACGAAAGTGGAAATACCAATACCCAAATCGGCACTGATGTAATAGTTGTTGAATAGATTGACATTGCTACCATCGAGCCCGCTCAGCAAGCTGTTTTCAGGAATGTCTTCTGCAGTGTAATTCTTATTTCGAACGCGCTCTGCAAACAAATATCCACCGCTTACACCAATGGTATAAATCATCTCTACTTTTCGCTTTATGCGCTGATGAATATTCATATAAAGCGGAACCGCTAACACGTGCATGTCTCCCACAGTGTAGCCAACATCGCTTTGACCACCGCTGGTTTGATAAGGCACTTTGTTGCGAAAGCCTTTGTTCATATACGTAAGCCCTACGCTAAATGAAAGCGATGGATCTACAAAGCGTTTGTACTCAAAACCTGCGTTATAGCTCAATTTACGTCCCCACAAATCATTCAAATATGGCGCTGAAGCACTGCTTCTAAAATGCACCCATTCTAGCGTAGGATTTGCCATGAGCAGTATTTGATACTTGCCATCACCAGCTCTAAGTTGAGTGGCAGATATCATTACCAAAACAGATATGAGCAGAAATTTCCTCACCAGAAACTATGCGTAAATAGATGGATATTTTGATGGATTAGATTCCTGCATAATGGCATAAACTTTCTCAAAAATATCTTCATTAGAAGGTTTTGAGAAGTAATCGCCATCTGAAGCGTAAGCCGCTCTGTGCGCCTTAGCTGCCAGCGTTTGCGGAGCAGAATCAAGCAATTGGTAACCACCTTGTACTTCGAGCACTTGCTGCATGATAAACGCTGAAGCACCGCCTGGCACATCTTCGTCAACGATCAAAATACGGCTGGTTTTTTCTAAACTTTTCACAATGCTTCCGTCAAGATCGAATGGCAACAATGTTTGCACATCAATCACTTCGGCAGAAATGCCCACTTCGCGCAATTGCTTGGCAACTTCAGTACACATACGCACCATACTTCCGTAGGTAACAATGGTCATGTCATCGCCTTCGGTCATTGTTTCTGTTTGTCCCAATTGCACCTTAAACTCGCCCAAATTGGTTGGTAATTGCTCTTTCAAACGGTAGCCATTTAGCGACTCGATTACAATTGCAGGATCGTCACCAGCCATCAAAGTGTTGTACATACCAGCAGCTTGCACCATATTGCGAGGCACACAAACGTGCATTCCTCTTATGCTATTGATGATCATGCCCATTGGCGAACCACTGTGCCAAATTCCTTCTAATCGGTGACCACGTGTTCTGATGATCAGCGGAGCCTTTTGTCCACCTTTTGTTCTGTATTGAACGGTAGCCAAATCATCACTCAAAATCTGAATCGCGTAAAGCAAATAATCTAAGTATTGAATCTCAGCAATTGGGCGTAAACCGCGCATTGCCATTCCAATTCCTTGACCAACTATGGTGCATTCTCTAATTCCTGTATCAAACACGCGATGCTCGCCATACTTGGCTTGCAAGCCTTCTAGGCCTTGATTTACACCACCAATTTTTCCAGCGTCTTCGCCAAAAATGATCATCTCAGGAGTCTTGGCTAAAAGTGCGTCAAAGTTTTCGCGCAATATTTCACGGCCATCCACCATTTTGGTTTCGGCAGCATAGTTTGCTGGGTTTGCCGCAACTTTTAACGGACTCAAATCACTTTGTGAAAACAAGTGTGATGAATAGCGATCAAAGTTTACTTCGATGCCTTTTTTAATCCAATTTGAAAGCGCGGTTTTTGAAGCCAAGTTTTCTGCTCTAGCATAGCGCAAAGCCTTGCGAGCAGATTCATAAATTTCTTTACGAAGTGGATCCATTGCCGAGGCAAGTTCATTTTTCACTTTCGTGATAAACACTCCGTTTTTGCTTTCTGTAGCAAGCGCATCAATCAATTGAAGCACTTCGTTTTTGTCTTGTTTAATCGGCTCTAGAAAAGACTTCCAAGCATTCGATTTAGCGCCTTTCGCATCTTTCTTAGCTTGTTCTTCAATTGCTTCCAACTCTTCGGTTGCAGCTAATTTCTTATCTAAAATCCACTCCTTAAATTTCTTGATCGGATCAAAATCTTTTTCCCATTGCAAACGCTCTGGCGACTTATAACGCTCGTGCGAACCACTAGTAGAGTGACCTTGTGGCTGCGTTACTTCTTCTACGTGCACCAACACTGGCACATGCTCTTCGCGGGCAATTTTAGCCGCTTTTTCATAAGTCAACACCAAGTGTGGATAATCCCAACCTTTGGTTTTTAAGATTTCAAAACCCGGTTTGTCAGCCGTTCTTTGAAAACCAGAAAGTGCTTCGCTAATGCTCTCTTTTGTGGTTTGAAATTTCTTTGGAACCGAAATTCCGTGACCATCGTCCCACACACTCATTACCATTGGCACTTGAAGCACGCCAGCAGCATTAAGCGCTTCCCAAAACATGCCTTCACTCGTGCTTGCATCACCTATGGTTCCAAAAGCGATTTCGTTTCCACCAGAAGTGAATTTTTCAAAACCAGATTGAAGTTCAGGATTGTTCTTGAAAAACTTGCTTGCATAAGCCAAGCCCAATAAACGCGGCATTTGGCCCGCAGTTGGTGAAATATCAGGTGAAGAATTTACTTGATTTGCTAGGTCTAGCCAATTTCCATTTTCGTCAAGCGAACGTGTGGCGTAGTGGCCATTCATCATTCTACCGCCAGAAGCAGGTTCGTGCGCCACATCAGCATGCGCATAAAGTTGAGCGAAAAATTGCTCGCCTGTCAATAAGCCAGCAGCCATCATCATGGTTTGATCTCGGTAATAACCTGAGCGCCAATCACCCGGAAGCCATTGCTTAGCAAGTGCGATTTGGCCTAGTTCTTTTCCATCACCCAAAATGCCAAACTTAGCTTTACCAGTGAGCACCTCTTTACGGCCCATCAAGCTGATTTCTCGGCTATAATTTGCAAGCTTAAAATCGTTTAAAATTTCAGCTTTCAATTCGTTTTTTGAAATCTCTTTTTCTTCTGCTACTGCTGTCTGCGCCATATCTATCACTGTGTTTTGTCAATAAACCTGAGGAGGAAATTCGCCTTCTATTTGCTTGCGCGAAGATAATGATTGAGGCCTTGTTTTTAAAGCCAAAAAACCCCGCCTAAGAAGAAGCGGGGTTTTAACCTAACTAAACAGGCGCAACGCTCGAACCTGCGCCATTTTACGAGCAAAATCTTAATGGTTTTCTATGACAATTGTGGTACTACTTTGCGGCTCATAATACTCGCCATCTACCTTTTGAGTGCTACGATCACAATCTAAACAGAGCAAGCCGCGACTGGTCATTTTCCAATAGTGATTTACCATGTGTGGATCATAAATATCATCGATATTATCAATATCGTCAATTACCCTTTGCAAACCTTCGGTAAGATAAACCACACTGCCGGTGGGCAATTTCAGCGTAACATTCACATCTTGATCGCGCAGCATTTGATTCAACGGAAACCTAAAATATGCATCAACCGTGATTTTGTTTGAATCGATTTTGGTCTCATACTTAATGGCTTCAGCACGATTGCGCGCTTCATCAAAACTGGCACCTTGCGATGATTTGAGAATTTCTAAGCTTATGGCATCTGTTCTAGATTCTTCCACGTTAAAAGAAACGTTTCCGAAGAGAATTTCGTTTTCTTCTGTTTTAAAGACAAAATCATTTCTATTTATTCTGTAGGATTTTGAAGTGGAAAGGTGAAATGGATCAGCTCCTAAATCAACGATAATCGTGTCTTGCAACTGATTTAAATTTGAGAGTACGAACTCCGTTTTTGAGGTATCTTCTTTCGAAAATTCACGCCCAACGCCAAAGGCTGTAAAAACAACAATTGACACCCCAATAAACCACAATCCTACTAGGCTCACACCCAAATATGGAATTCTAACTTTTGGAAAAAGTAAACCGATTCCACCGTAAATCATTCCTATAAAAGGAATTGCAAATGTGATAACCAGTCCAACAACTGCGGCTGCAAACCACTCGCTAGAAGAAAAAACAACGTCTCCGAATTCGTAAATAGTCATACTATTTCCCCAATGATCATTGCCCCAATGAAAGAAATCAGCTATACCGAATACGGCTCCTAAAATGCCGATAATGCTGAATAAGCCAACTAGAAACAGCACTGCGCCTAGAATTTTGCCGAATACTTTTAGAAAACCTCTAATTAATTCGGCCAAAAACGAAAAAAAGCGATCGAGTCCAGAGGCCATTTTACGTGTCGTGTTTTTTGCTCCATTTGAGCCAAGCTTCGCTCCCAAGTTGTTGATCTCATCCTCAATGGTTTTTCCAATATTATTGATATTGACAGGCTCGCCTTTCATGCTAAGCTTTTCGGCTGTGGTGCGTGCTGCAGGAACAATAACCCAAAGGATAATATAGAGTAAGGCTCCTGAACCAAAGACTATAATGGAGATCGCCATGAACAGCCTCAACCAAATGGGTTCAATGCCAAAATATTGACCGACACCAGCACAAACTCCGCCTACAACGGCATTGTCTTGATCACGAAACAAGCGCTTTGATTTATGATTTGACTCAGCGTAATTACTTGAAGTGTCTTGGTAGTCTTCCTCTGCTTCAAATTGCTCGGGCTTACCCATAATAGTTATGACAGCTTCTACATCTTGAATCATAACCACTTGCTTATTGTTGGCCAATTTCTCTAGCAACAATTCAGCAATGCGCATTTCAATGTCTGTGATTATTTCATCCTTTCCAGGGCTTCGATCATACAGCTTACCTATTTGATTTAGGTAAGATGACAACAGATCAAATGCATCTTCGTCAAGGGTAAATATCTGACCACTTAAATTTACTTGTACGGTCTTTTTCATGTTAGTTGGTGGGTTTGTTAGCTAGTAAAACGTTTTCAACGGCTTCTTTAAGTTCGCCCCAAGAGGCTACCAATTCATTGTAAAATTGATCTCCTTCAGCAGTAAGGCAGTAATATTTTCGGGGTGGTCCAGTTTTCGATTCTTCCCAGCGGTAAGTGAGCAAACCGCCATTTTTTAGTCGGCTCAACAGTGGATAAAGGGTTCCTTCTACCACAATCAGCTGGGCATCTTTCAAAGCCGCCAATAAATCTGACGGATAGGCTTCCTCTTTTTTGAGCAAGGCCAAAACGCAGAACTCGAGGACACCTTTTCTTAACTGAGCTTTTGAATTTTCAATGTTCATGATTTCGTATTGCAATGCAAATATATATGCATTACTAGGTAATATGTATTACATAGTACTAAATTAATTACAAAATCAATATTTAAACAATTGATTTTCAGTTGTAATAATTTAAACAAAGAATATTCGCTTTCTAGGAAAACAATAAAAACTTTGATTTTTTTATTTGATTCTAGATGCGATATTTGGCACCGAAACCAATATTATTATGAAAAAGCTACTACCGTTTTTGATTGTTCCAATCATGTTTTCATGTGTATCGCAGAAAAAATATGCTGAGTTAGAAAGTCAAAATAGCGCTGCAATCGATTACAACAAAAAACTGGATGAGATTTTGCAAATGCGAATGGATGCCGGCAACCGCGATGAGAATATGCACTATGAAATTCAGATGCGCCAAATAAAAGAAGAAATAGCAACCATGAAGTCATTGAATCAACTGGTTGAAGAAGGCAGTATAAAAAACATCAATGTTGATGAGTTGCAAGAAATAATAAGAAGACAAAGCGAAGAAAGAGCTCACATGAGTGTTGTTACCGAGCGTGATATGATGACTAGAATTGATACTAGAAAATCAATTGAAAAGGAAGCTCTTTCAAAGGTATTAAGCGATCGAGTAGTTCAAAAACATCCATCTATTTCTGTTTCAAATTCCTTCGAAACTTCCTTAGTAACTATTCCTAATGCAGAACTATTCGGCACTGGAAACAGCCTCAGCGCAAATGGTCAAGACATTATCCAAAACATTCGTCAAACTGTCGATTTTAGAGAAGGAATACAAATAACCGTAGTGCTTCCAATTATTGGAAATGAAATCAAGGATGAAGACCGTAAAAAGGCAAATTCGATTTACGCAGGATTGATGAATGTTTCAACAAGAATGCAAAAAGACATTGCTATAGAATTCACTTCTGAAGGAAAATTAGGCGATGTGATTTTTGAAATTAAATAGAAGTATTCACCCAAAAAAAGGCTCGTTTTCTATATGAAAACGAGCCTTTTTTTTTGACATAAGCGGAACTATTTCATGAGTGAAATACTTCCTCTAAATACTGATCGATCCACGTTTACCACAACGCCATCTCTAAACTCCATTACAAAAAAGTAAGTGCCTGAAGGAGCGGGTTGACCATTCACGTATCCATCCCAACCATAAGCAATGTTATCGCTAAAATGAACCATTTGTCCCCAACGATCATAAACTCTAAGATCGTATTCATAAATATCACAGTCAGACTTTATTCGCCAAATGTCATTCAAACCATCTTGATTAGGAGTAAAAACATTGTCGTAAGTTACCTTACAATCAATGCTCGGACAAGCCAATTCATTTAACTGAACGCGAATCGAAGAAACTTTGCTGCAAGCACCTGCCGTAACAGTGACACTGTATAGCTTATCTACATCGTCCGTAAAAATGGTGTCAGAAGTTTCGCCTGTGTTCCACAAATAAACCGCGCCAATGCTCGGTGTTGTTGCGATTAACAAGATAGAATCCAAGTAGCAGATAGTAGTATCATCTCCCAAATCTGTGGTGATTTCACCATTGAAAACTGCATTGAACGTATCAATTGCAGTTCCGCAAGCATTGATGGCCGCCAACCAAACTGTTTCTGTACTATCTACTTGATATGTAAGTGTGGACGTTGAATCACTCCAAACATAACTGATGCTATCATTTTGCGGCCTTACAAGGGTAATGGATTGGTCTAAACAGTTTACCGTATCAGATGGCAATAAATTGGCAGTTGGCACTGGAAGAAAAACCACGTTCACGGTATCAATAAGGGTATCGCACACATTGCGAGCAGTGAATATATATTGATCAGTTGTAGTAATTGAAATAGAATCAACGAATTGACCCGTGTTCCAAACAAAGCTTGCTGGCACATTAATGTTAGCGTCCAGCGCTATAGTGTCTCCTTTGCAATAAGAAGTGTCAGGGCCAAGATTGAATATAAACGGCAAATCGAAAGAGACAGCCACGGTATCAATCAGAGTGTCGCAAACACCAGAAATTTTCACGATAATAACTGTGTCTTGACTAGCCGTGAATGTTGAGTTAGTGCTAGCGTCTTGCCAAAGAAACTGAGCATAAGGCTGACTCACATCATAAGTAATGGTATTGCCGAAGCAAAGGGTGGTATCAGCGCCTAAGTTTAATGTGGGTTGAGGGTAAATCCGAATGGTATCCGTTACTTCTGTGAGCACCGCGCCTACCCATTTATTGAGCGTTACAATAAAAATTCCTGTATCAGAAAACACATGAAATGGCAAGAAAACAGATGTTGTGTCATTGGTTCCAGATGCTGGATCACCAAAATTCCAAAACGCTGAATCAACAGGTTGAGACAGAACATCCGTTGAAAAAACAATCATGTTTCC
>JANRBI010000293.1 GCA_030727625.1 Salibacteraceae bacterium | reverse complement strand
ATTCAAGGGTTTTAGGATTGATTATGCTGCGTTCGGTTCAAAAGAAAATCATCCAATATACTTGGCGTCCGTTGCTTTTGCGCTACCTGAAGCATGATCGGCCGTATTCGTTTGATGGCTTGCATCTGGTGATTAAAAAAGGCGTGTTTCATCCTGGTTTTTTCTTTAGTACGCGATTACTCATTGAAGCTTTACAGCGCTTTGATATTCATCATAAATCGTTATTGGAGCTTGGCTCTGGAAGCGGACTAATCACATGCTGGACAGCGCGTGAAGGTGCAAAGGTGCTAGCGATAGATATAAACGAATTAGCGGTGGAGAATACCCAACTTAATATCGAAATGAATTCGCTGCAAAGCGCTGCAAGTGCTGTTGTTTCTGATCTTTTTGAAAATATGTCATCACAGTTTTTTGATGTAATTGTGGTGAATCCACCATATTACCCCAAAAACCCCAAAACCGCAGCTGAGCAAGCATGGTATTGTGGCGAAGGCTTTGAATATTTCCAGCGTTTTTTTCAGCAACTTTCGGCTTTCTTGCATGCCGAAACCAACGTCTTGATGTCTTTGTCTGAAGATTGTGACCTGAAAGCTATTCAAACAATAGGCGAGGAGCATGGTTTCAGATTCGAAACCCTTATTTCAAAACGAACCGGCTGGGAAGAACATTTCATTTTTCAGCTGAAAAAAATCCTTTAGGTTTGAGCGTGCACGAGCCAAAAAACAACCTTGTAACTGAATTGCATTTGATGGATGAACACCGTCATGTGCTTCGTGCTTTGCTCTATTTTGACTTGTTTAATTACCCCCTAAATAAAGTTGAAATAAAGAATTATTCAAATCTTGTTAATTTCACTGATTTAGAAAGAGTTATTGGTGATTTAGTAGCGGTAGATGTAGTCTTCAAAATCAATGATTTTTATGCGCTAGAACCTAAGCCTGCTTTGGTTGAAAACAGGCTAAGAGGAAATAAAGCAGCCGACAAAATGATGGTTATTGCAAAGCGCATGAGTCGATTTATCAGTCGCTTTCCTTATGTGAGAATGGTAGCTATTTCAGGTTCACTTTCCAAAGGTTATTCGGATGAGTTGGGAGACATTGATTACTTCATTGTCACCAAACCAGGTCGACTTTGGATTGCGAGAAGCATTCTAATCGCCTTCAAAAAGATCTTTCTACTCAATAGCAAGAAGTATTTCTGTGTGAATTATTTCGTGGACACCGATCATTTGGAGATTCCCGATAAGAACATATTTACAGCTACAGAAGTGCTCACGCTAGAGCCGATGTACGATGCGGCCGTTTTTCAAGCCTTTATTGCAGCAAATAGTTGGGCGACTGAATTTTTGCCAAATGCGCAAACCAAGTCTGCTTTAAATGCAAATCCGAAGCGTAATTATATCCTGAAATCAATCGTTGAGTTTTGCTTGAATGGCAAAGCAGGCGAGGCTTTAGACGCTTATTTGATGAAGCTAACCATGAACAAATGGCAAAGCAAGTTCAACCACTTCACACCAGAGTATTTTGAGCATGCATTAAGATCGCGGAAGTATGTTTCGAAGCATCACCCGCAAAACTTCCAAAAGAAGGTGCTAGACTCGCTTGATCAGCGCATTTTAGCTTTCGAAAAACAACACGGATTGTCGTTAGATTTGACCAATGGCTGATATTCTATTCACACACTCATACTTTTTGCGCTTCGATCCAAAGCAGTGGCGCGCGCAACAGCCTTTTGCTCCTTTAGCGACCATTACTGCTTCAGCTACTTTACGTGAAAAAGGGCAGAGCGTGGCCTTGTACGATCCCATGTTTGCCGAACGTGCAGATGAAATTTTGCCAGCATTAAAAAAGCATCAGCCTAAGATTTTGGTAGTGTATGACGATGGATTTAACTACCTCACAAAAATGTGCTTGACCAATATGCGTGAAGCTGCTTTTGAAGTATTTGAAATGGCGAAAGCTTTTGGATGTAAAATCCTGGTTTCGAGCAGCGATGCAACGGATCATTCGCTCGAATACCTTCAGAAAGGCGCTGATTTTGTGCTGGTTGGCGAAGGAGAGCAAACCTTGACAGAACTTTCAACAGCACTGCTTTCTGGAGATGAAAATTTTGAGACGATTGCAGGACTTCGATTTCTTGTAGATGGACAATTGCGAAGCACGAAGCCAAGGATTAATCTGAAAGAATTGGATCAAATTCCCTTGCCCGCATGGGATT
>JANRBI010000292.1:15078-48564 GCA_030727625.1 Salibacteraceae bacterium | reverse complement strand
TGGCGCATTGGTTTATCGTCAAAACATAACGTTCGTTGAAAGCATTGATTTACGCCCATTAACTCAAGGTATTTACTTCATCTCTCTTCAAAATCAAGACAGCGGAGTAACACAAACTTTCAAGTTGATAAAAGAGTAATTAATATTCAACCAAAAAAATCCCGCTACGAAATTCATAGCGGGATTTTTTATTCTTCCATTCTTCATTAAATAGCCAGAAACTCTTGCACAGCTTCTACAAATTCTTGAGGTTTTTCGGCATGAAGCCAATGACCCGCATCTTCAATAGTAATGAGGTATGAGTTTGGGAAAAGCATTTTAATATCTGGCCAATCTTCATCTGTGATATAGTTGCTGTTTCCTCCGCGAATAAAAAGCGTATCGCCTTCATAATCTGCTTCGTCTGTAGCTTGACCAACATTTTCAATGTTCTTTTTAATCGAAGCCAAGTTAAAACGCCAATCAAATGTGTCTTTACTTGGATGATAAAGGCTTTTCATTAAAAATTGTCGCACCCCAGCTTGGCTCAAATGCGGTTTCATATAATCTTCGGCTTCGGTGCGTCTTTCTAGTTGATCTAGCGGAACCGCATCCAAAGCGGCCAACACATCTTGGTGATGCGGTGGATAATATTTAGGCCCAATATCCGCCACAATGAGCTTATCCACGCGTTCAGGATGTTGCTGCGCAAATACCATTACCACTTTCCCACCCATGCTGTGTCCGAGCAAATGCGCTTTAGCAATCGATAAATCGTCCATCAATTCTAACACATCAGCTACCATCACATCATAATTGTGCTTATCGCTTTGAGGCGAATGACCGTGATTGCGTAAATCAACGATGATTACACGCCAATTATCCCAAAGCATTTTTGCTGGAGCTTGCCAATTATCAAGCATTCCCATCAATCCATGTAGGATAATTATTGGTTTTCCTTCGCCAAACTCCTTGTAGTTTAACTTCATACTAGTTTAGACAAATACATCTGCACAGTGTTTTCAAGGCCAAAATAAAGTGCATCTGAAATAAGTGCGTGGCCAATAGAAACTTCGTCAAGATGAGGTAATTGTTGTGCAAAAAACTTCAAATTATCTAAACTCAAATCGTGACCTGCATTCACGCCCAACCCTATTTCATATGCTTTAGCAGAAGCTGCAATAAAGGGTGCAACGGCTATTAATGGGTCTTTTTGAAAATCTACTGCATAGCTTTCTGTATACAATTCAATACGATCTGTACCACAAGCCAGAGCCCCTTCAATCAGTTTCAAATCAGTTTCAATGAAAATGGACGTTCTGATTCCTGCCGCTTTCAATTCGGCAATCACGTCCACTAAAAAATGCTGGTGTCTTATCGTATCCCAACCGGCATTGCTCGTTAATACGCCTGGCGGATCAGGAACCAAAGTGGCTTGTGCAGGTTTTGCTTCAAGCACTAAATCTAACCAAGAACGATCTGGATAGCCTTCGATGTTAAACTCGGTTTTCACCACTTTTGATAATTGGCGCACATCATTATAAGTAACGTGCCGTTCATCTGGTCGCGGATGCACGGTAATACCTTCCGCACCAAATTGTTCTATTCGTTGAGCTGCTTCCACCACATTCGGAGTATTTGATCCGCGCGCGTTTCGTATGGTCGCAATCTTGTTTATGTTTACACTAAGCTTGGTCATCCAAAATTTTACATTTGCCCTACAAATGAAGGGATTTACCCGTCTTTAAAGCTGAAAAGTCAACAATAAAAAATGTTAGCAGAAGAACTGATAGTGCAAGAATTGCCATCGCTTAAACCTAGCGACAATGGAGACACGGCTTTGAGATGGATGGACGATTATAAAGTCACCAACTTGTGCGTGGTAAACGAAGGCGTGTTTTTAGGAACCATTTCTGAAGACAATGTGCTCAATATGAATGATGTTGGTGAAGCAATCAGTACTGTAAAAGAAACCTTCAATCACTCTTTCGTGCGAAAAGATCAGCACGTATTTGAAGCGGTAAAAGTCATCAATGAAGATCATCTTACAGTAGTGCCGGTGCTTGACGCGAAAGACAATTACCTCGGTTGTATTTCTATCAGTCAAATGATGAAGGTGATTGCAAATTTGCCCATGGCCAATCATCCTGGAGCCATTCTGGTGTTAGAGCTCAGCATTCACAACTATTCTCTTCAAGCCATTGCTGGTATAGTAGAAGAAAACAACGCGCGTATTCTGGGCACATTCATCGCTTCAAGTGACGATTCCAGCAAACTTCAGCTTACGCTAAAACTCAACAAAACAGATATCGGCACAATCATTAGCTCGCTTCAGCGTCATGATTACGAAATCGTTTATTTCGAAAACAATGAATCAGACCAAGAAGATATGCTTGACCGTTTTGATTCACTCATGAACTACCTAAACGTTTAAGGCATTGAAAGCCTTTCTTGCTTTTTTCTTGTTTCACTGTGTTTTGGTTTTTGCAGGTTTCAATCAAGCTGAAAATGCTACAATAGCCAGCATCAGCATCAACGGAAATAAGAAAACCAAGGAAAATACCATTCTAAGAGAACTTCCTTTTTCTGCGGGCGATCTAGTTTCTTACGCAGACACAGCAAAGTTGAGGTTCGTGGCAACGCAAAATTTGAACAACACGTTACTTTTCAATTTTGTAGATATCTATTTCAGAACCGATTCCATTTCTAGTAATCTATTGGTAGACATCAAAGTAGACGAGCGCTGGTATATCTGGCCAGGCGCCACACTCTCACTGGCCGAAACCAACTTTAATAGTTGGTGGCAAAACAAAGATTTTGATCGAATTAATTATGGCGCTTTGGTGGAATGGTACAATGCTAGTGGCCGCAAAGACAAACTCACTGTTGACCTACAAGGCGGTTGGAAAAGAAAAGTTCGCATCAACTACTATTTGCCAAATCTTGGAAAGCGACAAAATTTGGCAGCGAGCTTAGATTTATTTTATGCCAACAATCGCGAAATCAATTATGCATCGCTGAACAACGAACGCTTGTTCTTCAAAGATCAGCGATTCATTCAGCAAGAGCTTTCTGGAATAGGATCAATCGAATACCGAAAAAAACTATTCAACTCCCACCGAATAAGCCTTGGCTATAAAGCTGTAATTATTGGCGATACCGTTTTGCAATACAATCCCAAATACATCATTCCCAACCATCTACAAAGCCGTTACTTACATTTAAGTTATGGTTTCAGAAGAGAAAAACGCGACAATCGATCTTATCCACTTAAAGGATATTTAGTTGATTTAAGCATTGACCAAAATGGGTTTGGAATTATCCAAAAAGATGGATTAAAGCTAGGCACAGCGGCTATTACAACAAATTGGCACTACCATCTCAAAAATCGTTGGTTTTTTGCACACGGGCTAAAAGGAAAAACCACATTTGCCGGTCAGCCTCCTTATTACAACCAACTTGGTTTGGGATATACGAATCAATTTATCAGAGGCTTCGAGCTATTCGTGATAGATGGCCAACATTTTGGATTATACAAAAGCAATCTCAAGTATCAAATCATAAAAAAGAGAGTGATCGATTTGACAAAACCAAGATTCGATCGATTTGACAAACTGCACTATCAAGTTTTCTTAAACCTGTTTGGCGATGCAGGCTATGTAGTTGACGAAATCAACAAAACCACAAATCCACTTGCAAACTCATTTCAATATAGTGGCGGATTGGGCCTAGATTTCGTGAGTTATTACGACATTGTCATCCGATTTGAAGGCTCAATTAATAGTTCAGGGCAACCTGGTTTTTTTATACATTTTTCAAACCCTATTTAATGAAAACAATCGCGATTTACGGAAGAGAATTTTCTGAAGAGTACGATAATATAATCGCGCGTTTTTTTGATTACCTAATTTCAAATGATGCAAAACTTTGTGTTTTCGCACCGTTTAAAAAATTGATCGAAAGCAGATTTGAACTAAAAGGTGAAATCGGAACATTTGACAAAGCCTCTTTCGATGCATCAAAATTTGAATTAATGCTAAGTATTGGTGGTGACGGAACCATGCTTGACGCCACTACATTTATCAAAGATTCTGGACTTCCCGTTTTGGGAATGAACACCGGTAGACTCGGTTTTTTATCAAGTATTGACCTTAACCACATGGAAGAAGCTTTGGCACAAGTGCTCAGCGGTAGTTTCATGCTTGATAAGCGACAATTACTTAAAGTAGAAACGGACTACGAATTGTTTGGCGATGAAAATTTTGCACTGAATGAACTAACAGTTCACAAGAAAGAAACCCAATCTATGATTACCATTCATGCATATGTGAATGGCAAGCTACTAAATACTTACTGGGCCGATGGACTTATCATAGCAACACCGACAGGATCTACTGCTTATAGCCTGAGTTGTGGCGGCCCCATCATTTTACCAAACTCAGGAAACATAATCATAACGCCTGTTGCTCCGCATAATCTGAATGTAAGATCTGTCCTAATCTCTGATGAAAGTGTAATTACTTTAAAAGTAGAAGGTAGAAGCGAACACTTTTTAGTATCACTTGATTCGCGGAGCGAAACAATCTCTGAAAACGTGGTATTGACCGTTAGTAAAAGTGAATTTGAAATTAATCTCATAAGACTTAAAAATCACAGCTTTTTAAAAACACTCAGAAACAAGCTACACTGGGGTTATGACAAGCGGAACTAATTAAAATTTTGAGCTAAAACCTAAGTATTATATTTGCACCGAAATAGCCCCCCAAGCGACTATGAGAAAACTCATCCTACTCACTTCTACACTATTGCTTTTTGCCTCTATCTCTAATGCTCAGCGCGGGAAAAGATATAGACATGAAGCTTGGTTTGGCCTAGGTGCAACCTCTATGCTTACAGAACTTGGCGGTGGTGCCGAGGAAGCCCAAGATTTATTTTTTGATTTTAATGGGAAAGCCAGTAGATATGCTCTTGCCGGTGGATATAGATATAAACTAAATGAAGTTTTAAGTGGACGAATCAACCTTGCGTATGCGCAACTACACGGGTCAGATGCACTGTCAAAAGATCTATTCAGACAAAGCAGGAACATTATAGTTTCAACTCCTGTTTTTGAGCTAACTACTGTAGGTGAATTATACTTTATCAGAGAAAAGTTTACCAACAGATACAAAGTAACAGGTATCAGAGGTGCACTTGGATCTTCATTAAGTGCTTATGTAGTTGGAGGCGTTGGAGCGTTTTATTATAACCCACGTGGCTCTTATAACGGAAATCGCTACAGCCTAAGACCAATGAGAACAGAGGGGCAAGGTTTCGCTGGAAGAGAAGATATTTACAGCCGCTTCAGTGTTTGCATACCTATGGGCATTGGCGCTAAGTTCAGCCTGAGCAAAAATCTCTCACTATCTTTCGAATACGATTTCAGGTTTACATTCACCGATTATTTAGATGACACAAGTGCGTCCTATTATGATCCAACTGAAATTGCCAATGCGAATGGCGGTATTGGAACAGAAAAAGGAGATGCCGCAGCCTATTTCTCCAATCCGAGAATACGAGTTGGTGATGTATATGTAGGAGGAACAGATCCTTCTGGAAGTTCACAACAAAGGGGAGACAGAACTACGAACGATACTTACATGTTTGCGATAATTGGACTTAACTATAAGTTCGTTTCGAAAAAATCAAACAGACCAAAATTCTAATCACAAGAATTCAATTGAAAATACGTTTATGGCGCATGAAACTCCTGTTTTTTGCATGTACCATGCTCATTTCTACTTGCACTTTTAGCCAAAAATCAGGGCAAACTGATTGGGAAATTGGTGGAAGTGTGGGCTGGTCTTGGTATAATGGAGACCTAAACTCAACTAAAATATTTGGCCAAGACTATATGCATAAAATGTATGGTCTAAACCTTAGAAGAAATTTAAATCAACGTTGGGCACTTCGCTTTGAAGGCAACTATGGTGAACTAAGCGCTGACGATGCTTTAAGTGAAAATACATTTCAACTTCAACGAAATTTAAACTTCAAATCCAAACTCTACGAAGGCGCTGGAATGATCGAATTTAACTTTCTTGAATTTGATGCATTGATCCCGAAGTATAGGTTTAGTCCTTACACGTTTATCGGCCTAGGCGTTTTTCGTTTTGATCCAGAAACTACTATAGAAGGAAACGTTTACAAACTTCATTCATTACAAACCGAAGGCAAAAGCTACTCTCGCACTAATGTGAGTATTCCATTTGGACTTGGCTTTAAACTAGCACTTTCTGATCGCATTTTAGTTTCCACAGATTGGGGAATGCGTAAAACATTCTCCGATTACATTGATGATGTAAGCGACATGTATCCAAAAGCTGGTGACTTAACGGGTTTGGCAGAGAATCTTTCTGACAGAAGTTTACAGCAATCGGGACCAGATGGAAGTAACTGGGGAACGCAACGCGGAAATGCAAGATCAAAAGACTGGTATTCAATCGTTAAAATCACACTCGCAATAAGAATCGGACCAAAGAAAGGCTCATGCAAGCATCTAAGGATTTGATGTATCTTCGCACCCAATTGTCTCTCTTTTACCTAAAGTGAGACAATTTTTTTTCGCCCTATGGAACTAGAATCGCAACTTGATAAAGGTAATATCCCGAAACACATCGCCATAATAATGGACGGCAATGGTCGCTGGGCTAAAGGTTTAGGCAAAGCACGAATATTTGGCCACAGAAATGCACTTGATGCGGTAAGAGATACTACCGAAACTGCAGCTAGAATTGGCGTTAAAGCTATAACTCTTTATGCATTCTCTACTGAAAACTGGAAAAGACCCAAAATTGAGGTAAATGCCTTGATGGAGCTTCTTGTATCTACCATCAATAAAGAGGTGAAAACACTCAACAAAAACAACATTCGTCTTACTGCTATCGGAGATCTAGAATCTTTACCTAGCGCTACTAAGAGAGAGCTGGAAAAAGGTATTGAAGCTACTAAAAATAACACCCACATGGATCTGGTTTTAGCGCTGAGCTACAGCTCTCGCTGGGAGATTTTGGAAGCCACTAAGGCTATGGCGCTGGATGTTAAAAGTGGTGAATTAGATGTTGACACAATAAATGAGTCTACTTTCAGTTCCTATCTTGCAACGCGCAACCTACCTGATCCTGAGTTAATGATTAGAACAAGCGGAGAAATGCGAATTAGCAATTTTCTACTTTGGCAATTGGCTTATGCCGAACTTTTCTTTTTAGAAAAGCTTTGGCCAGATTTCAGAGGCGAAGATTTAATAAAAGCAGTGCTCGACTATCAAAGACGCGAAAGAAGATTTGGTATGACAAGTGAACAGGTTAAGGTAAATTCATGAAATTTTATAGCTCTCTATTAATCCTTGTACTTGCTGCAAGCTTTGCACTATTTACATCCAGTGCACATGCGCAAATAAGACTAGGATCTGACTCCGACTTTTCATTTTCAGCTCCACGCAAATATGTAATTGCCTCACTTAGAGTAGAAGGGACCAACAATTTAGATGCTGGCGCAATTAAATTACTCTCGGGTTTAGCTCTTGGCGAAGAAATTGAAATTCCTGGTGATAAAACTGCTGAAGCAATACGCAAATTATGGAAACAAGATTTGTTTAGTGACGTACAGTTACTGTCAGAAAAAGTAGAAGGAAACAAGGTTTTTCTTGTGATTAAAATCAAAGAACGATCTAGATTATCACGATTCAATTTTGTAGGAACTACAAAATCAGAGGCAGATGATCTACGTGAAAAAATTAATCTGTATAAAGAAAAAATAGTTACCGAAAATCTTGTGATTGCTACTAAAAACAAGGTGAATGACTTTTACAAAGACAAAGGCTTTCATGACATTGAAGTTACAATCACCGAAAAGGAAGACGAAATGTTTCCTAATCGAATCATGCTCACTATCAATATTGAGAAAAACAAAAAAGTAAAAATCAAGAGCATTAACGTAGATGGAAATGAGTTTTTCTCAGAATATAAAATTCAACGATCGTTAAAAGAAACGAAAGAAAAATCCTATTTCAGACCATTTGCTCACCTTGATACGCTTGGAAGATTTGTGCTGAAAAATGTAATCAGAAACAGAAGAGCAATACCTGAAGCTGCTAAAATTTATGCTTTTGAGCACTTTAGATTAAGAACGTTCAAGACCTCAAAATTCCTAGCCTCAAACTTTAAGGCCGATAAAGACCTTGTGATTGGCAAATACAATCAAAAAGGATTTAGAGACGCCAGAATCATAAAAGACTCCATTTACTCTTCAGGTACTTCGCTGTTAAATATCGATTTAGAAATAGAAGAAGGGCACCGCTATTATTTCAATAAAATCAAGTGGATTGGAAATACCAAATACACAAGTGATGTTTTATCGAAAATTTTAGCGATTAAAAAAGGGGATGTTTATGACCCGGTTAAACTAGAGCAAAAACTCTATTTGGATCAAAACAGCACTGACATTAGTTCATTATATATGGACAACGGCTATCTATTCTTTCAATTAGAACCTATTGAAGTATTAGTTGGCGAAGACAGCATAAATCTTGAAATAAGAATGTATGAAGGTGAGCAAGCGCGCATCAACAATATCACGATTTCAGGAAACACGAAGACTAACGATCACGTTATAAGAAGAGAACTTCAAACAAAACCTGGACAGCTTTTCAGCAGAGCAGATATTATTCGATCACAACGTCAATTAAATGTTCTGGGATTTTTTGATCCAGAAGGGATGAATGTCATTCCTACTCCTGACCCAGCTTTAGGAACAGTTGATATTGAATACCAAGTTTCTGAAAAACCAAACGATCAGCTCACGCTTCAAGGAGGCTATGGCGGTGGAATATTGATCGCAACTGTTGGAGTACAGTTCAATAATTTCTCAACGAGGAATCTCTTCAACATGAGGAAAACGCGCGGTTTACCTGCTGGTGACGGACAAACATTGAGCTTGCAAGTAAACACGAATGGTCGCCAATACCAAGCATTCAATGCTTCGTTTACAGAGCCATGGCTAGGAGGCAAAAAACCAACATCATTAACAGTAAGCACCTTTTATTCATTCTTTTCGAATGGAGCAAGAAAGTATGTGGATGTTGGTGATTTAGGAAGTCTCTTCAATACAAATCGTCAGTATTTTGAGAGGATTGGAGCTTCAGTGCAACTTGGAAAACGACTTAAATGGCCGGATAATTATTTTACAGGAATCATTGAAGCCAGCTATCAACGATATACTTTACAGAATTACAATCAGTTCTTCTTCATTAATACTGGCAAGGCCAATAACTTGTACTTGAAATTTCGATTAAACAGAAATTCATTAGATCAAACGCTTTTCCCAAAGGCTGGATCTGACATAACCTTTAGTTTACAGGTGACACCACCCTATTCTTTCGTAAATGGGAAAGACTATGAGGCAGCCTCATTAAGCCAAAAATTCAGCTGGCTAGAATACAACAAATGGAAATTTACAGCAGCTTCTTACAACCAGATATTCAACAAATTTGTGCTTTACACCAAAGCTGGATTTGGCGCTGTAGGTTTATATAATAGAAAAGTTGGTTTAGTTCCTTTTGAGCGTTTCTATCTTGGTGGCGACCCATTTGGTAGTGGTGGCGCTGGTGGAGGATTAAATCAGCTTGATTCCAGAGAAATCATCTCGCTGCGTGGTTATGGCTTCGGAGCACTTTCACCTTCAACAGGAGCTACGCTTATAAATAAATATACTGCTGAGTTACGCTATCCTTTTTCCTTAAACCCAAGTGCCACTATTTATGGCCTAGCGTTTGCAGAAGCAGGAAACAGTTGGGAAAACTTTAGGACCTACAACCCACTTCAAGTGTATAAGTCTGCAGGACTTGGAATTAGATTGTTCTTACCAATGTTTGGATTATTGGGTGTGGACTGGGCTTACCAAATTGATGAATGGCAAGAAAAACCAAACTCTCCAACCGGACTTGATCTTAAACGTTCTTGGTTCCACTTTACACTTGGTTATCAATTTGGTCAATTATAAAACTGAAAAAAACATGAAATCAAAAAGTATTTTTTTAGCCGCAATCGCTATTATGATTGCACTAAACACACAAGCTCAGCGCTATGCATTTATCGACACCGATTATATTTTAGAGCAAATTCCTGCTTATCAGGAAGCGCAAACTGAAATAGATGCTCAAGCTGAAAAATGGCAAAAGCAAATTGAGGCTCGATATGCTGAAATCGAAAAAATGTATACCGCTTACAAAGCAGAACAAGTTCTGCTAACTCCTGAAATGAAAAAGAATCGCGAAGATGAAATCATCAATAAAGAGAAAGAAGCAAAAGATTTTCAAAAAGAAAAATTTGGAGTTGACGGTGCTCTTTTCAAGTTGAGACAAGAACTCATTAAACCAATTCAAGAGTCAGTTTTTGAAGCCGTACAAAAGATGGCTGATCAAAAAAGCTACGCTGTAATATTTGACAAGGCTGCTTCAAGCTCAGCACTTATTTATGCCAACCCTAAGTATGATCAAAGTGAAGAAGTTTTACAACGTTTAGGTTTTACACCTGAATCAGAATAATCTCTTTTATTTGCACATCCAAAAAATAAGAAAATGAAAAAACTAGCAATAGCCCTTCTTTTAGTAGTAGCCACAATTGGTGTAACAAATGCTCAAGTAAAGAACAAATTTGGGCATATAAACTCACAAGAGTTATTGGAAGTAATGCCTGAAAAGGCCGCTGCTGATAAGCAAATTGAAGAATTTGGAAAGCAACTTCAAAAGCAGCTTCAAACCATGATGGCGGAACGTGAAACGAAAGTGAGCGACTACATGGAAAATGAAGCCACTATGAGCGAAATTATTGCTCAAACAAAAGCAGAAGAAATTCAAATGCTTGACCAAAGAATCCAAACTTTCCAGCAAAACGCGCAACAATCTCTTGCCAAAAAAGAAGGTGAAGCTTATCAACCAATTCTAGACAAAGCAAGAAAAGCAATTGAAGAAGTAGCAAAAGAAAATGACTTTACTTACATTTTTGATGTAAGTGCAGGCGCTTTGCTTTATCAGCCTGAAAGCGATGATATCATTGCTTTGGTAAAAACAAAACTTGGCATTCTTTAAGATTCATCACATATTCACTAAATTAATCCCAACTTTGAGTTGGGATTTTTTATTTACACCAATTGAATCTACACGCACGAAACCCAATAGGAATTTTTGATTCAGGCATCGGTGGTTTAACCGTTGCAGCAGCCATTCATAAACTACTTCCAAACGAGCGCATTGTTTATTTTGGAGATACGGCTCACTTACCTTATGGCGACAAAAGCGCCAAAGCGATTAGAGGCTATTCACAAAAAATCACGGAATTTCTGATTGAGAAACATTGTAAAATGGTTGTGATGGCTTGTAATACTGCGAGTTCTGTTGGGTTTAGAATAGTAAAGCAGACGTGCGGAAGCCAAGCTCTGGCCACCAATGTCATCGACCCAATGGTAAAGTATGTTTCAGCAAACTACAAAAGTGGTAAAGTGGGCATTATTGGCACCAAAGGAACTATAGACTCCCGTGTATATCCACGCAAACTGAAACAAGAAAACGAAGAATTATTAGTAGCAAGTGCTGCTACACCTCTTCTCTGCCCAATGATTGAAGAAGGCTTCTTCAACAACAATATTTCGAAAACCATCATCTTCGATTACTTATCACGAAATCAATTAGACGAGATTGATGCTTTGGTTTTAGGATGTACGCATTATCCTTTGATTAAAAAAGAAGTAGAAAGTTTCTACAAAGAATCTGTTGAGGTAATAGACAGTTCAGAAATTGTTGCACGAGATGTACAGCGTCTTTTAGGTCAAAAAAACCTGCTCGCACAAAAGAAACCTACCTCACGAAATCACTTTTACGTGTCAGATTACACGGAGAGTTTTGAGCGAAGCACTCGCCTATTCTTTAAAGGCGAAATCCATTTGAAAGAAGCCAACATCTGGAAATAGAAGCGTTTATTTAAACCAACTGCTATATTTCACATAATTGTGGGCAATTCGCTCAATTTGTCCTTCTCGCAATTCTTTAGAAACCTGCTTCACACATTTTGCTGGCACACCAGCCCAAAGCTCTCCTTCTTTAATAAGTGTGCCTTCTTTCACCACTGCACCTGCTGCAACTATAGCGTTTGATTCAATCACAACGTTATCCATTACAATTGCGCCCATACCAATAAGTACATTGTCATGCACCGTGCAACCATGCACCAGCGCGTTGTGTCCTATAGAAACATTGTTACCTAACACCACTTTGGTTTGCTGATATGTGCAGTGAATTACAGCTCCGTCTTGCACATTTACTCTATCTCCCATTTTGATGCTATTGACATCGCCACGTACCACGGCATTAAACCAAAAAGAACATTCATTTCCAGTGACAACGTCACCTACTATGGTTGCATTAGGCGCAATAAAACAATCATTTCCAAGCTTTGGCTCAACGCCATTTATGGGTAATATGTAAGCCATAATTTCTATTTAAAAACAACGAAAGTAAGGCTGTTATTGAATTGTACATTTGCATGAATATTAAAGTTGTCATGAGTAAATCAATGCCATATATGATCTACGCGGAGGTCACACCAAATCCCGCGACTATGAAGTTTGTTGCTAACCACAATTTGGCGCAAAACGGACATGTTTACGAATACACCAGTGAGGCTGCAGCCAAATCAGCGCCTTTGGCACAGCGTCTTTTCACGTTTCCATTTACTAGAGGTGTCTTTATAGCTCAAAATTTTGTCACCATCACAAAAATGGATGGTATAGAATGGGATGAAATCATGCTAGAATTGAGAGAATACATCAGCAATTTCTTAAATAGTGGTCACGATGTGTTTTTACCCGAAGCCGAAGCTGAAGCCAACGAAGCCAAAGCTGAATCAGGAATGACCGCTCACGCCAAAGCAGATACACCAATTGAAGAACAAATTGTAGATATTTTGGATGACTATGTGCGCCCAGCGGTAGAAGGCGATGGTGGAGCTATTCACTTCAAATCATACGCTGACGGCAAGCTTACAGTAGTTCTTAAAGGCTCATGCAGCGGTTGTCCTTCATCTACCGTAACGCTTAAAGCTGGAATTCAATCACTTTTTGAGCGAATGCTTCCAGAAGTAAAAGAAGTAGTAGCCGAAGAAGAATAAGATTGTAACCTTACTCCATTCTTGGTTGTGATTTCTGATATATTATACAAACATTTAAGGCGCTTATTATGAAGCGCCTTTTTTTATTCATATCGATACTATTCTTTGCTTTTCAAGCAAAATCTGCCCACTTAATTGGGGGTGAAATTTACTATGAATGCTTGGGTAACAATACATGGGTTGTTGGAATCACTATGTACCGCGATTGTTACACACTACCCGAAGAAGGTGCTACTCAATTTGATAGTTTGTTAAATGTTAGTATTTACCAAAAATCGAACAACCAGCTTCTACAACTACTTCAAATTCCTCAATTCTCAACGGAACGTGAGCTGCCTTTGGTATTGAATTCGCTTTGCTTAACAGATACACCAGACGTTTGTGTTGCAGAAATGATCTATCGCGATACATTCGTTTTAGCAATTCCTATGGGCGGTGTTTATCTAGTGAATCAAAGGTGTTGCCGAACCCCAGACGCGTTGAACTTACTCCCACCATCAGATCAGTTCGGTTCTACCTATTATACTTTTATCCCAGACAGTAGTGTGGCCGATTGCAATACTTCACCCAAATTCAATAAAGTGCCACCTAAAATATTGTGTGCTGGTGTCGATTTAGAAATTGATTATTCCGCCACAGATATTGATGGAGATAGCCTTGTTTACAGATGGTGTACTCCAATAACAGGAGGCGGAAAAGCCAATGGACAGGGGCTAGACTCTCCCATTCCTTCCATACCTGCCTCGCCACCTTTCACTTCTATTGTCTGGTCTTCAGGATTCAGTGAGACCAATCAAATTCCGTCTTTCCCAGCCATGCAAATTAATGAAGATAGCGGAACCATAACCGCTAGACCAAATCAAGTGGGTACATACGTGACAGGAGTTTGCGTTGATGAATACAGAAATGGAATAAAAATAAGTGAAAGCCGCAGAGATTTTCAGCAGTCAACTACCTTTTGTAATATACAAGCTAGCGCAGCGCTTGACAGTGCTATTGAAGAATGTATTGGTTTAGAAATTGAGTTCTTTAATCAAAGCAGTCTGGGCTTTTCATTCCTCTGGGACTTTGGCGAGCTTGATATTCAAACCGATTCTAGTACGGATCAAAACCCAATTTGGAACTATTCAGACACTGGGATTTATACTATTCGGCTCATCGCTTTTGGGCAGGTCTGCAATGACACCACGTTTTACGACTATTATGTTCGCCCCAAGCTCCTCCCAGATTTTACACCGTTAAAGTCGCGTTGTTTTGATCGGCAAAATTTCAGTTTGACTCCTGCTGGAGTTTTCGATTCTACAAGCATAAAGTATTGGGATTTTGAATTCGCTTCAGAATTTGATGAAGATTCAACCAACCAACACATAACCAACTTGGTGTTTGCTGAGCCGGGCGAGCAGCTCATTCGCCTGACCTATGAAGATTTTGGATGTGTAAAGACAAAAGAGCAAATCCTTGATATATGGGCAAACCCAACAATGGAGCTTATCGGACTTGATCCATATTATTGCGCTCCCTTTAAAGGATCTTTAAATGTCGAAACATTAAACGCAAGCAAACCCAGTTTTCATTGGTATTTAGATTCTAATTTCATTTCGCAAGATGATTCTGTTGAATTTGTAATTTTTGATCCAGGTGAGTATAATCTTTCGATAAGATTAATCACTGACTCTTTATGCAAAGACACCTTCGACTTAATCAAGCAAAATGCAATACTTGTAAAAGACACACCAATTGCCCAGTTCGTTTTGAAAGATCTGGAGCTTAATATGTTCGACAATAATGAAAACCCAATTTTTGAAGGAACAGATGCCAGCGTCAATGCACTCAATCTTAGGTATTACCTGAAAGATTCATTATTCACAAGAGAGCGCAGCTTTAATCTTTCTGTCTCCGATACCGGAAGTTACAGCATCTATCAAATCGCAATACATGAAAATGGATGCCGAGATACGAGCTATCAAATGATCAGATTAAAGCCTGAATATCTCATCTATATTCCGAATTCGTTTTCACCAAATAATGATGGTACAAACGATTTTTGGCTACCCAAAATATATGTAGAAGACTATTATTTCTTAGAAATATATAATCGATGGGGCGAGGTAATTTTCAGCTCCGAAGACTCAACCCTTGGTTGGAATGGAAAGAAAAATAACGATAAAGAGTTGTGCCAGATTGGTGTTTACGGATATAAGCTCAGCGTAAAAGATAACCAAGGATTGTACTGGACGTATGATGGAACCGTCTCTCTAATTCGATAGTTTGGAGCAAAAAAAATCCCGATTGCTCGGGATTTCGTTTTATCTATTGATCGCTTTCGCAAATACACTTTTACAAACCAAGCAATACTTGCTCTGGTGTTTTACCACCAAACAGCATCCAAGCTGGATTTTCAAGCATTTCTTTCACTTTTACCAAGAAGCTTACAGATTCCTTACCATCAATTATTCTGTGATCGTAAGAAAGCGCTAAATACATAATTGGTCTAATCTTAACCTCGCCATTGATAGCTACAGGGCGCTCAACAATGTTGTGCATACCCAAAATAGCGCTTTGTGGTGGGTTAATAATTGGTGTACTAAGCATTGAACCAAACACCCCACCATTGGTGATTGTGAATGTTCCACCAGTCATATCATCCACCGAAATTTTACCATCACGAGCCTTTATAGCCAATGTTTTGATTCCGTCTTCAATCTGTGCAAGATTCATTTGCTCTGCATTACGAAGCACAGGAACCATTAAGCCTTTTGGTGTACTTACCGCAATTCCTATATCAGCATAATCGTGAAAAACAATTTCTTCACCATCTATGTAAGCATTTACTGCTGGATAATGGTTTAAAGCTTCGGTAACTGCTTTTGTAAAAAACGACATGAAACCGAGATTTACGCCATGCTTTTCTTTAAAAGCGTCTTTGTATTTCTTTCTTAGTTCCATGATCGGGCTCATGTCTACCTCATTGAATGTGGTAAGCATGGCTGTTTCATTTTTCACGGTAACAAGACGTTCTGCGATTTTGCGTCTTAGCTTAGACATCTTTTCACGACTTGCATCACGAGAACCTCCCCAACCTTGCATTTCAGCTGCAGTTTCAAAACCACCTGTTAGGTAAGTTTCTACATCGCGTCTCAAAATTTTACCTGCATTTCCTGAACCAGACACTTTTGATGCAGCCACACCTTTATCATCCATAATGGCTTTTGCCAATGGAGTTGCTTTAGCGCCACTATTGTCAACTGAAGCTGATTTTGTAACTTCTTTAGCAGGAGCTGCCTCTTTTTTAGGAGCTTCTTCGGCTTTCGCTGCCGGAGCGTCAGCCTTTGGTTCTGGTTTGAAAGAGGTGTCAATTTTGCAAACAATTTGACCTACTTCTACCGTGTCGCCTTCGCCAACCAAAAACTCAATTTTACCCGCTGCTTCCGCATTAAGCTCTAATGTAGCCTTATCGCTATCAATTTCTGCAATTGGATCATCGAGATTTACGATATCGCCATTAGAAACTAATAATTGTGCTACTTCTACCTCGGTGATTGATTCGCCTGGTGAAGGCATTTTCATTTCAATAATATCAGCCATGAGTAGTCTTGTTCTATGAATTAAATAATGTATCGATTATACGGTTTTGACGCTGTTGGAATCTCTTAATAGATCCACTCGCAGGACTACCGCTTTCGTGTCTTGAAATCAAAATAAGGTGAATGTTTTTCCATTTTCTTAGAATGAAACCCCATGCACCCATGTTTTCTGGTTCTTCTTGTACCCAGCAAAATTCTTTACAATTTGGGTATGAAGCAGCTACTGCATTCAATTGTTCTTCTGGGAAAGGATAAAGCTGCTCAACGCGAACTAGTGCAACATCATCGTTTGCTTTATCTTCTCTTGCTTGAAGCAAATCGTAATAAAGTTTACCATTACAGAAAGCCACTTTTTTGGCTTTTTTCTTGTCAACGAAAGTGTCATCTATTACTTCTTGGAATCGGCCTGTAGCCAATTCATCAACTGTAGAAACACATTTTGGATGGCGCAACAAACTCTTGGGAGTAAATACTACCAACGGGATTCTAAATGGATGAGCCATTTGTCTTCTCAACAAGTGGAAGTAGTTGCCTGGAGTAGTACAATTCACAATCTGCATGTTGTTTTCAGCACACAATGAAAGGAAACGTTCCATTCTTGCGCTTGAGTGCTCAGCACCTTGGCCTTCGTAGCCATGTGGCAACAACATCACCAAACCATTCATGCAATGCCACTTATCTTCTGCAGCACTTAAAAATTGATCTACAATAATTTGCGCGCCATTAAAGAAATCGCCAAACTGTGCTTCCCAAATAATCAATGAATTTGGTTCGGCCATGGCATATCCATATTCAAACCCAAGCACGCCATATTCTGACAATAATGAGTTGTAAATATCAAATTGTGCTTGTCCTTCGCCCAAATTAGATAGCGGAATATATTCCTCACCACTATCATCCATAGTGATTACAGCATGACGGTGAGAAAACGTTCCTCGCTCCACATCCTGACCACTAATTCTGATCGGTGTGTTTTCAGATAGCAATGTTGCATAAGCCAACAATTCGCCCAAAGCCCAATCGAGTCTATCTTCGGCAACCATGTTCTTGCGATCGTCCATCAACTTGACAATCTTCTTGAAAAATGGCTTGCCTTCTGGTAGCGTATTGATCTTATCTGCTAATTCTAAAAGCTTCTTTTTAGAAACGGCTGTTTCAGGAGATTTCTTGAAATCTTCATCTTTAGAATGTCTAAAGTCTTTCCAATTTTCTTCTAAAAAGTTAGAAATAGAGGCAATCTGAATCTCCTTTGCTTCTTGCAATCTTTCTTGCAAAAAGTCATTGAATTCATCTTCAATTTTATTGGCTTCGTTGGCATCAAAGTGTCCTTCGTTCACTAATTTCTGAACATAAAGATCTTTTGGATTTTTATGCTTGGCGATTGCCTGATACAATGTAGGCTGCGTAAAACGAGGTTCATCGCCTTCATTGTGACCATATTTACGGTAACACAACAAATCAACAAATACATCTTGCTTAAACTCTTGACGGAATTCTATCGCCAATTTCATGGTATGAACCACTGCCTCAACATCATCACCATTTACGTGAAATACTGGAGACAAAGTCACTTTTCCAACATCTGTACAATAGGTACTTGATCTTCCGTCTTTATAATTTGTGGTAAATCCAAGTTGGTTGTTTACCACAATATGCACTGTACCTCCAGTTCTGTAACCGTCAAGCTGTGCCATTTGCACTATTTCGTACACTATACCTTGGCCAGCAATAGAAGCATCGCCATGAATCAAGATTGGAATAATCTTGCCTTCATCTTTCAGGTATTTGTCAATCTTAGATCTCACAATTCCTTCTACCACTGGATCTACAGCCTCAAGGTGAGAAGGATTTGGCGCAAGCGTAAGTTTGAGTTTTTTACCGTTTTCGGTTTCTATTTCAGAAGAAAAACCGAGGTGATATTTCACATCACCATCAAACAGGTTGTCTTCATACTCTTTACCTTCAAACTCGCTGAAAATGTTTGAGTATGTTTTGCGCAACACATTGGCAAGTACGTTGAGACGGCCACGGTGTGCCATACCAATTACTACTTCTTCTACTCCTAGGTCTGAGCCGTATTGAACAATAACGTCTAAAGCCGGAATTAAAGATTCGCCACCTTCAAGTGAAAACCGCTTTTGACCAACAAACTTTTTATGCAAAAAGCTTTCGAACACAACCGCTTCGTTCAACTTTTGAAGAATAGTCTTCTTCACTTCTTTACTAAAAGTGGATGAGTTTTTAGTTGGTTCAATACGAGAACGCAACCATTCTACTACCTCAGGTTTTCTGATGTAAGTGAATTCAACACCAATACTCCTGCAGTAAGTTGTTTTAAGGTGTTCGATAATGTCCTTAAGCGGAGCAGCACCAATACCTATTTCCATTCCTGCTTGAAATACTGTATTCAAATCACCGTCATCCAAACCGAAGTTTTGAATGTCAAGCGTTGGGGTGTATTTACGCCTTTCGCGCACCGGGTTGGTTTGCGTAAAAAGGTGCCCTCGTGAACGATAGGCATTAATAAGGTTTATGACCTTAAACTCCTTACGTGTTCCTTCCGGAATTTCACCGTCTTGATCGTAATTTTTTTGAAAAAACTCAAAGCCTTGAAAGAATTGCTTCCAGCTTGAGTCTACCGATTCAGGATCGGCTTTGTACTGATTATAAAGCCCTTCAACAGCGTTAACATCGCTATTGCCGAGGTATGAAAATTTGTCCATCGATTACTCGAAAAATTGGGAGGCAAATCTAAGACTTTAAAAAGCGCAAGCACTATTTATCGACTCTTTTGCCAGAATTATTACTGTAATATTTTCTCAACCAAACCTTTTGAAATGATCTCAAGATCATAACCTCGGCTAACGAATTTACCTCGAGTAAGGTTGCATCAAGTTTCTTGGGTAAATCTATGCGATATAGTAGTTGTTCAAACTGTCGATTATCACTCTTTACCTGTGTCACTTTCACCACCAAAACCTCATGAATTTGAGCCAACGTTTCAATTGCAGAAAGGGATTCAAGACTCAGACCACTTAAAGTAAAGTCTTTTTGTAACTGCTGCCACGATTTCGTAAGCCAATCCAATTCTTTCATACACTTTTGAAACTCGTTTTGAATCGAAACCTGAAAACCTTCAGCATGCATCGGTGTTGAATTAAGCTCAAACATTATGGCGAAAGTATTAATCACAGGAGGAACAGGCCTAATTGGTAACACTCTTACCAATATTCTATCAAAAAAAGGTCATGAAGTAGTTCATTTATCAAGATCGGCAAAGCAAAATGGCGAGGTAAAAACCTACCAATGGGATATAGATGCCATGACCATTGATACTGCTGCTTTCAGAAATATTGATGCTATAATTCATTTAGCTGGAGCTGGAATAGCCGATAAAGCTTGGACAGATGAACGAAAAAAAGAGATTATTGATAGCCGAGTAAAAGCTGCCGAACTGCTTAAACAAGGCTGCGATAAAGAAGGCGTGAAACTACAATCGTATATTTCAGCTTCTGCCATTGGCTGGTATCCTTTGATTATTTCTGACCAAACTTTTAATGAAGAAAGCCCTGCCGGAAAAGGTTTTCTAGCAGAAGTCTGTCAACTTTGGGAACAAAGCGCTGACCAATTCAACGAAATTGCAAATCACGTAGCCAAAGTCAGAATAGGGATTGTTCTTGCTAAAGATGGGGGTGCGCTTCCGCAGATGGCGCTTCCTGTAAAACTATTCGCAGGTGCACCCATTGGCAAAGGATCGCAAGCCATGCCATGGATTCATATTGAAGATGTTGCAAGTATGTTCGTACATGTACTTGAAAAGCAATTGGATGGAATTTACAATGCTGTTGGCCCTGAAAATGCGACAAATGCAGAATTTATGCAAACCATTGCAGACGTGCTTGATAAACCGATGCTTTTGCCAAATGTGCCAGATTTTATGGTAAAGCTTTTGTTTGGTGGCAAAGCAGATTTGATTACCAAAGGCGTGAAAATCTCCAGTGAAAAAATCAAGAAAACACATTTTGTTTACGAGTATCCAACGCTGAATACTGCGCTTTCAAACCTGTTTTCTAAATAGAAAAGACTATTTGGTTCGGCCCATTAAATAGTGCACCAACGTTTCTAATTCACCCTTCACACTTTCGTTTCCATCAACCTGCTCAAGTCCATTCATAGCCGTTGATGACAAAGCCTCAATTGCAACTTGAGCATCTTGCTCAACATTTAGGGCTTTATAAAGCTCAAGAACTGTTTTCACTCTTTTATCAAGATCGCTGTCGGCATAAGCATCTAAAAGTGCTTTATGTTGTGCGGAATTTGCTTTTTCTAGCGCGCGCACAGTCAGCCAAGTGCGCTTTCCTTCAATAATATCACCGCCAATTTTCTTTCCAAAATCAGCCTGAGAGCCAAAAGCATCTAAATAATCATCTCTGATTTGAAAAGCCAGACCAATGTTTTCAGTAAATACTTTGATCTGGTCTAAATCAGCCTTATTTGCACCAGCAACTTTAGCTCCTATTTGCATTGCTGCAGTAAGAAGTACAGCCGTTTTCAGACGAATCATTTCGATGTATTGTGGCATGAACACTTCTTCAGCGTGTGCCAAATCCATATCATATTGTTGCCCTTCGCATACTTCCAAAGCCGTAGCCGAGAAAATTTTAAATAATGTAGGTAAGTGTTCGGGTTTGGCATCGGCCAGCAGCTGATATGCCAAAACCATCATTCCATCACCACTTAAAATGGCTACATTATCATCCCACTTTTTGTGAACAGTTGGCGTATTTCTACGCACATCTGCGCGGTCCATGATATCATCATGTACCAACGTGAAATTGTGAAATACCTCAACTGCCAACGCTTGTGGCAAGGCCAATTTAGCTTCAGCACCAAAAAGCTCTGCGCCAAGCAGAGTCAGAATTGGTCTTATGCGCTTGCCACCCAAAGCAAGAATGTATTGCATGGGTGCATAAAGTTTTGTCGGATTTTTTGGAAGAGGAATATCGATCAGGCCTTTTTCGATCATTTGCCTGAGCACTGCAATGTGATTGTCTGGCATCTATTTTTTAATCAGATTCATCAAATACTCACCATAGCCGCTTTTAATCAAGGGTTTGGCAAGCTCTTCTAACTGATGAGCAGAAATATAGTTCATTCGATAGGCAACTTCTTCTATGCAGCCCACTTTTAAACCTTGACGCTCTTCAATTACTTGAACATATTGCCCTGCCTGCATTAGCGAAGGAAAAGTTCCAGTATCAAGCCATGCATAACCACGTCCCATTACTCTCACTTCTAATTCACCCATCTCTAAATAGCGCTTGTTTACATCTGTGATTTCATATTCTCCACGTGGGCTCGGCTCCAGCTTTTCAGCAATTTCTACTACTCTATTGTCATAGAAATAAAGACCAGGAACAGCATAATTTGATTTCGGAACCTTTGGCTTTTCTTCTAAAGAAATTGCTCGATTTTCAGCATCAAACTCCACCACTCCGTAACGCTCCGGATCAGTCACGTGATAAGCAAAAACAACTCCACCTTTCGGGTCAGAAGCTGATTGTGCAAGCTTGTGTAATGCGTGTCCGTAAAAAATATTATCGCCCAAAATCAGTGATACTGAATCGTCACCGATAAACTCTTTACCCAACACAAAGGCTTGTGCTAGACCATTTGGAACTTCTTGAACCTTGTAAGAAAATGAACATCCGATTTGCGAACCATCACCAAGCAAACGCTCAAAATTCCCAATATCTTGAGGTGTTGAAATAATCAGTATTTCTTTGATTCCAGCCATCATCAATACAGATAATGGATAGTAAATCATTGGTTTGTCATACACCGGTAAAAGCTGCTTGCTCGTAGCAAGTGTAAGTGGATGCAGTCTTGTACCTGAGCCACCCGCTAAAATAATTCCTTTCATAAGTTAGCTTTCTATTTTGATTCCTTCTTCAAAGTCAAGATCATCAATTTCAAGATCGTCTTCTTCATCCAAAATGGTCAAAAAAGGTTCTTGAAAACTCTTGGTAATCATCCTTTTTTCGAATGATAAAAGGAAAGACGGAAGTAAAATCAGATTGGCAAACATGGCTACAAGCAATGTTAGAGAAACCAATACGCCAAGTGCTTGTGTTCCACCAAACTGTGAAGAATCAAATACGCTAAATCCGAAAAAGAGGATAATGGAAGTATAAACCATACTTACACCTGTATCGGCCAAAGCCTTTCTCACGCTTTCTCCAATATCGTTACCCGTGTTTTTTAGTTCTTGTCTATACTTTGCCAAGAAGTGTATCGTATCATCTACCGAAATTCCAAAAGCAATACTGAAAACTAAAAGTGTAGATGGCTTAATGGCTATTCCAAAATATCCCATTACGGCTGCAGTAAAGAGCAGTGGAATTAGATTGGTAACAACAGACACCACAATCATTCTGAAAGAACTAAAAACCAAAGCCATAAGCATGGCCACAATCACAATGGCAATGCTTAAGCTGATGAATAAGTTTCGAACTAGGTAGTTTGTTCCTTCAAGAAAGGTGACACTTGGTCCAGTAAACACTAAATCTGTGTAGGATTCTTTCAATGAAGACTTAAGCAAAGCTAGATTCTGTGAACCCGACTCAAACGTTAAAGCTTTCAAGTCCACTTCAGCAGCAGAGTCTTCAGCCGAAAGTTCAGAGATCAAAGTGCGCTTTGCAACAGCATTCGTGCTTAACACAAAACCAGCAATACTGTCTCGAACCAACGCATTTTTTTCTGACTCAATCAATGCAATTAATGAGTCTTCTTTTTGTCGCTTTGGATTAAAAATAGCATCAACTTTAGGTTTTACTCTATTCAAAAGACTATCCATTTCAATCGTTCCGATATCAGCCATTTGGAGACTAATTCTAGCGTATTGCTGCGTAGAATCGAGATACGTATTTAGCAACGATTGGCTTTTTTCAGCATTGTCTATATAGTCTTTGAAGAATGCTCTTTCGTTAGATTCTATCAAATCATAGCGATCGATATTTCCATTGTAAAAAGCTTGTCTTACAAACTTCAGCGCATCTACTATAGACAATGAGCGTGAAAACGATTTTTCTTCAACTAGTAAAGCTTGCGTGTCATCAATTTTCTTCAGTAGTCTTGGATTAATCGCCTGCTTTGGATCTCCGGCATTCACCTCAATTTCAAACGGAACTACCCCACCAAAGTTTGATTCGAACCAATGTAAATCAGCCACTACAGGATGATTCTTTGGCAAGTCATCAACAATATTGCCGGTAGTTCTTATTTGAAAAACACCACCAATTGAAACCAAAACCAAAGCAATAGTGCAACCATAAACCCATTTACGATCGCGTTTGCTGGTTCTTACAAACCACTTGATTAAGTTTATAATCCACTTGCGCTCTAGGTGATCTGTTTTGGTAACAGCACCAACTTTCATGTAACTGAAAGTGATTGTAATAACCACCAATGAAAGGAAAAACAGGAACATGATGCTTAAAAAAGCAACGATTCCAAACTCGACCAAAATGATGCTTTGAGTGAAAATAAATGTCAAGAAACCTACTGCTGTAGTGGCATTGGTCATGAATGTTGCCTTACCGATTTTCGACACTACTCTTACTAAGGCTTTGGCCTTATTACCATGTGCATTTAATTCAGCATGAAAAGTATTGATGAGATAGATGCAATTTGGTATTCCGATTACGATGATCAATGGAGGAATTAAACTGGTCAGAATCGTGATTTCGTAGCCAAGTAAATTGACTGCACCGAGGCTCCAGATCACACCCAAAATCACCACCAGCATCGAGATCATAACAGGTTTCACACTCTTAAAGAAAATCCAAAGAATGATGATGGTAACAATCACAGTCAACAAAATGAACAGCTTAAGCTCTGTGCGCACCAGCATATTCAATGTCTGCCTGATATAAGGCATTCCAGAATATTTGATTTGAATATCATTTGTTTCTTCAAACTCTTCTACTCTATCCAGAATACTCGCAAAAAACTCTTCGCGCTCCGTTGAATTGAAACGATTGTTTGACATCGAAATAGCCATCAAGCTGTAATAGCTATCGGGGTTGTATAGCAAAGATTTGTAAAATGGAAGGCTTTCGAATACTGCAAAAACGCTGTCTAGCTCAATCTGATTTTTGACTTCGCCTTCTATAATTGGAACAATATTGAACTTTTTAAGCTCCGCATCTTTTTGGATATTAAATGCACTACCAAGTGACAAAACGGTATCAACGCCTTCAACCTCGCTGATGTAACGTCCTAAGCGGTACCATTTATTGAAAAGATCAACGTCTTGAAATAAATTTTCTTCAATCCCAATAACGAAAACAGTCGATTCCTCTTTGAATCGATCACTAAATTCATCGTATTCGATAAGCGTCTGATCATCATCTGGCAGCATGCGTGGAAGGCCGTAAGACAGCTTCACACCTCCAGCTTGAAAGGCCATAACAACGGTTACAACTCCAATAAAAATCAGAATCACAACACGAAATCTTATCATCAAACGGGCAATGTTGGCCCACATAAGCATCAATTTTTCTAAGCTGGCCGAAGGTAAGAGAATGACACAAATAGAGGTGCGAAGTACCATTCTTTTTAGACCTTTGCCTCATTAAAGACTACGTAAACATATTATCGAAACTGTCTTTGGGCAAAGTCTTGAATTTTGTCCTAACAATAGGTAGTTATTATTGGAGCAGAATGACTGGTTCGTCTGCTCATTGGGGCAAGCCATTGAGTTTATCACTGGAGCCTACTACAGCCTGTAATTTAAGATGTCCAGAATGTCCTAGTGGGTTGCGAAGTTTCAAAAGGCCAACAGGTAAAATGAACCTTGAAATGCTGGATAAGATTTTATCCGATGTAAGGTCACATTGCCTTTATATCAATTTCTATTTCCAAGGTGAGCCATATCTGCATCCTCAGTTTTTAGAGATGGTGGCGCGCTGCAAAAAAGCTGGGATTTATTCTGCTACGAGTACAAACGCACATTTTTTAAATTCAGAAAAAGCGAAAGCCACTGTCGAGTCGGGTCTTGACCGTCTTATTATTTCAATTGATGGCACGGATCAAGGCACTTATGAAAGCTACCGAAAAGAAGGTAATCTCGATAAGGTAATTGATGGTGCCAAAAACATCATTCATTGGAAAAAAGAATTAAATAGTAATACCCCTCATGTGATTTTTCAATTTTTGGTTGTAAAACCAAACGAGCATCAAATTAAAGAAGTGCAGGCGCTGGGCAAAGAACTTGGCGCTGACGAAGTGCGATTGAAAACAGCTCAGATTTACGACTTTGAAAACGGTAGCGATTTGATTCCGAGCATCGACAAATATTCGCGCTATGCTCAAAAAGCTGATGGAAAATGGGCGATTAAAAACCCACTTGATAATCATTGCTGGCGTATGTGGAGTGGCAGTGTTATAACATGGGATGGCCGTGTGGTTCCATGCTGTTTTGATAAAGATGCTGAACACGCAATGGGCAATTTGAACCATAAAAACTTCAGTGAAATCTGGAGTTGTGAAGCTTATCAAAACTTTAGAAAAAGCATTTTAATCTCAAGAAGCGAGATTGAAATGTGCAAAAACTGCAGCGAAGGAACAACGGTTTGGGCTGATTCGCAGTCATAAAAAAAGGGCGCCATTTCTGCCGCCCTTCTCAATTAATTTATTCTACAGACTTAAACCGTCATGATATCTTTCTCTTTTACAACGAGAACTTCATCCACCTTAGTAGTGTACTTATCCGTAAGTTTCTGCACTTTATCTTCAGCATCTTTAGCCAGATCTTCAGAAATGGTTTCTTTTTGAAGTTTTTTGATTTCGTCATTAGCGTCTTTGCGAGCAGTGCGAATAGAAACTTTTGCGTGTTCGCCTTCGGTCTTGGTTTGCTTCACCAAGTTTAATCTTCGCTCTTCAGTTAATGGTGGTACATTGATCATAATAATCTCACCATTATTTTGAGGATTTAAACCAAGATTTGCAATCATAATTGCCTTCTCAATGGTCCCAAGCAACCCTTTCTCCCATGGCTGAATGGTAATTGTTCGGGCATCCGGTGTATTAACATTACTTACCTGAGCAAGCGGTGTGCTTGAGCCGTAGTAATCAATGAAAATACCATCAAGCATATTTGCGTGTGCCTTTCCTGCTCTAATCTTCAACAATTCCTTATTGAGGTGATCAATTGCAGCTTGCATTGATTCTTTTGTACTATCTAATACGAATTCTATCTCGTCCATTTCGTTCAATTATTAGGAGGTGCAAATTAAATAAATGAATCCTTATGCTACCAGTGTCCCCACTTTTTCACCCGTCACAACTTTCATCAAATTACCTTGTTTGTTCATATCAAAAACAATAATAGGAACATTGTTTTCTCTGCACAACGTGAAGGCAGTCATATCCATTACATTTAAATCTTTAGCTATAACCTCTTGAAAGGTCAACGTATCAAACTTTGTAGCTGTAGGGTCTTTTTCAGGATCCGCGGTATAAATTCCATCTACTCTGGTTCCTTTTAAAATCACATCTGCTTCTATCTCAATAGCACGAAGCGAAGCCGCTGTATCTGTTGTAAAGTATGGATTTCCTGTTCCCGCACCAAAAATCACAACACGACCTTTTTCTAAATGACGCACCGCTTTTCTTCTAATAAATGGCTCTGCAATTTGCTCCATCTTGATTGCTGATTGCAGTCTTGTTTTCATTCCTAAAGCTTCTAGAGCCGATTGAACACTCAAACCATTAATCATGGTTGCAAGCATACCCATATGGTCGCCTTGCACCCTATCGATGCCGCTTTTCTCAGCTTGAATACCACGATAGATGTTGCCCCCACCAATTACAATGGCAACTTCAACACCCATTTCAACCAATTCTTTGATCTCTTTACCATACTGCATCAAGCGTGCACTATCGATTCCATAGTTTTGAGAACCCATGAGCGCTTCACCGCTCAACTTTAATAAAATGCGTTTGTATTTAGATTGTGACATGTGGCAAACGTAAATGATTTTTGAAGTGATGTTGACTTTCTGTTCTGCTGTTTTGCTAACAACTAACTCAACAAAAATTTAGGCATAAAAAAAGAGCGATGGTTTGCATCGCTCTTCTTATTAATAGTTATTGTTTAGTTTAACGCGTGACGCTTAAAAGTGGTCACGGTCAAATCTTTCTCAATGCCATTAAGCATTTGCTCAACAGACACTTTGTTGTCTTTTATAAATGCTTGAGCCAAAAGTGTGTTCTCTTTGAAAAATTTATTCAGTTTCCCAACAGCAATCTTCTCAACCATGTCTTCAGGCTTACCTTCTTGACGTGCAAGATCTTTTCCTATTTCAATTTCCTTTTCAATGATTGCTTGAGAAACACCATCCTTATCCAAAGCAACAGGATTCATTGCTGCAATTTGCATTGCAACGTCACGGCCAGCTTCAAGTACATTAGCACCAGCTTTATTCAAGCCAACTAATGTTGCTACTTGATTACCTGGGTGATTGTATGCTACCACAGCTTCAGCTTTGATCAAATCATAACCAGAAATTTCGATTTTCTCACCGATTTTACCAATCATTTCAGTGATTTTCTCACCTACCGTAAGTCCATTTCCAAAATCTAATGCCTTTACTTCTTCAGCTGTTGTGCATCCTGCTGCTAAAGCTAACTCAGCAAATTTTGTAGCCGTATCCATAAACTCAGCATTCTTAGCTACGAAATCTGTTTCGCAACCCAAAACTGAAATAACACCAACGTTAGCTGCATCGTTTGTTAAAGAAATAGCCAGACCTTCTGAAGCTTCTCTATCGCCTCTGTTTGCCGCTACTTTCTGACCCCTCTTGCGAAGGATTTCGATGGCTTTATCAAAATCGCCTTCTGCTTCAACTAGAGCTTTCTTGCAATCCATCATGCCGCTTCCGGTCATTTGACGAAGTCTGTTTACCTCTGCTGCAGTAATATTTGACATCTTATATATTTTTTAAAATTATGCGTTTGTTTCTTCAGAAGCCATTTCTGGCTTATCGTCTTTAGACTTTTCTCTATCAACTTTTCTTTCAGATAGACCTTCTTTAATAGCCTCAGCCATTAGAGAAACAATCTTACTAATTGATTGTGATGCATCGTCATTTCCAGGAATTGGGAAATCTACCTGACGTGGATCTGCATTTGTATCAACTATAGCGAAAGTTGGGATGTTAAGTTTCTTAGCCTCTTTTACAGCAATATGTTCTTTATTGATATCAATAATGAAAAGTGCAGCTGGAAGACGAGTAAGATCAGCTATGCTACCGAAGTCTTTTTCAAGCTTCTCTCTTTGACGATTGATTTGAAGACGTTCGCGCTTACTTACTGTCTCAAACGTACCATCTAACTTCATTTTATCAATAGAAGCCATTTTACGAATAGCTTTACGGATAGTCACGAAGTTGGTCAACATTCCACCAGGCCATCTTTCAGTCACATACGGCATATTGATCTCTGCCATTTGCGTTTGAAGAATTTCTTGCGCTTGCTTTTTGGTTGCTACGAATAAAATTTTCTTTCCTGACTTTGCAATTTGCTTCATTGCTGCTGCAGCTTCATCAACCTTAGCAACCGTTTTATGAAGATCAATTACGTGAATACCATTACGCTCCATGAATATGTAAGGAGCCATGTTTGGATTCCACTTTCTTTTAAGGTGACCAAAATGGACACCTGCCTCTAATAGGTCTTTGTAGCTTGTTCTTGCCATGTTTACGTTCTGTTAAAACAATCAGCGGGTAATTCCGAAGAAGTCCCGCTGATTTAGATTCTAAACTATAATTGTTTGTATAAAATATTAACGCTTGCTGAATTGGAAACGCTTACGAGCCTTCTTCTGACCTGGCTTCTTACGTTCTACCATTCTTGGGTCACGTGTCATTAAGCCTTCAGCTCTGAGTGCTGGCTTATATTCTTCGTTTATCTTAACCAAAGCTCTTGAAATACCTAAACGTACTGCTTCAGCTTGACCATTAACTCCACCTCCATCAACATTAACTGTTACATCATACTGATCTAAAGTTTCTGTTGCCTCGAAAGGTTGAATTAATTTGTATTGAAGAATAGGTGTAGGGAAATACACTTTTTGATCTTTACCGTTGATAGTAATTGCGCCTTTACCTTTCTTAAGGTAAACTCTAGCAACACTCGCTTTTCTGCGACCTAGGGCATTAATAACGTCCATCTTACTTTATTTCGTTGATGTTGATAGTCTTTGGTTGTTGAGCTGCATGTGGGTGCTCATTTCCTGCGTACACATAAAGATTTCTGTACATCTGGCTACCTAATTTGTTCTTAGGAAGCATTCCTTTTACAGCTTTCTCAATTACATCAGCAGGATTCTTCACTTTAGCTTCTTGAGCTGTGCGAACTTTTTGACCCCCTGGATAACCAGTGTGCCAGATATATTCTTTATCATCCCACTTTGTACCGCTCAACTGAATAGCATCAGCATTCAAAACGATAACATTATCTCCACAGTCTACGTGCGGAGTAAAGTTGGTTTTATGCTTTCCACGAAGAATAAATGCCACGTGTGAAGCGAAGCGACCAAGCGTATGATCTTTTGCATCTACCACAACCCATTCTTTGGTTGCAGTTTCTACATTAGCCGAGATTGTCTTATAACTTAAATGACTCACAGTTCCAAATGTTTTTAACCCTTTAAAAAAGGGGCTGCGAAGATAGAACTATTTTTAACTGTGTCAAACAGTTAAGTAAGAATTTATTCAATGACTTTTTTAACTGATCACTCCAAGCTCTTTTCCAACTTTGGTAAACGCAGCAATAGCCTTGTCTATATGCGATGTTTCGTGGGCTGCAGAAAGTTGCACTCTTATTCTAGCTTGCTCTTTTGGAACCACCGGATAAAAGAATCCTATCACATAAATTCCTTCATCAAGCAGCTTATCAGCAAATTTTTGAGACAATGCTGCGTCATAAAGCATGATTGGAACGATGGCAGAATCGCCATCTTTTATATCAAAGCCGGCTGCTTTAACTCCTTTTTTGAAGTGATTCACATTTGACTCTAACTTATCTCTCAGCTCTGTTGAAGCATTCAAAATGTCAAGCACAGCAATGGAAGCACCAACAATGCTTGGCGCTAATGAGTTACTGAACAAATAAGGTCTAGATCGCTGACGAAGCAACTCAACAATTTCTTTTCTACCCGAAGTAAAGCCACCCATGGCACCACCAAGTGCCTTACCAAGTGTTCCTGTAATAATATCTACCCGACCAATCACATTCTTAAGCTCGATAGTGCCTTTTCCTGTTTTACCAATAAAACCAGTGGCATGGCATTCGTCTACCATTACCATGGCATTGTATTTATCAGCCAAATCACAAATCTTGTCTAGCTGGGCTACATAACCATCCATTGAGAAAACGCCATCCGTAACGATCAACTTAAATCTAGCACCCGAAGCAGCCTTCAACTGCTCTTCAAGATCTGCCATATCATTATTAGCATATCTATAGCGTTGAGCTTTACATAAGCGCACGCCATCAATAATACTTGCATGGTTTAACGAATCTGAAATAATAGCATCTTCTGCTCCTAAAAGCGGTTCGAACACACCTCCGTTTGCATCAAAAGCAGCAGCATATAATATGGTGTCTTCTGTACCTAAAAAGTCAGCAAGCTTTTGCTCCAATTCTTTATGAATGTCCTGTGTGCCACAAATAAAACGCACTGACGACATTCCGAATCCGTGGCTATCTAATGCATCTTTGGCTGCTTGCACCACTTTTGGGTGCGATGAAAGACCTAGGTAGTTATTTGCACAAAAGTTGATTACTTCTTGACCTGTGCTTATTTTGATCTCCGCATCTTGCACCGATGTGATAATTCTCTCTTTTTTAAAAAGTCCAGAATCTTCAATTTGAGATAATTCTTCTGCTAAATGCTCTTTGATATTTCCGTACATATCTATCTAAAATTTTGCTGTAAATTAAAAAAGCAGCCGAAAACCGGCTGCTTTTTATTTGAATTCTTGAGTAAAAAATGATTAAACGTGACCTTGAGCCAACATTGCATCAGCTACTTTAATAAAGCCTGCAACGTTTGCACCTTTTACATAATCAACGTAATCACCGTCTTTACCATATTTCTCGCATGCTTCGTGAATAGAAACCATGATCGAGTGTAGTTTTTGATCTACTTCTTCTCTTGTCCAGCTCAAACGTAAAGAGTTTTGAGACATTTCAAGACCTGAGGTAGCAACACCACCAGCATTTGAAGCTTTACCTGGAGCGAACAAAATTTTCGCTGCTCTGAATTTTTCAATTGCATCTGGAGTAGATGGCATGTTAGCACCTTCAGACACACACATGCATCCGTTGCTAATTAGCGTTGCAGCTTCATCAGCATTCAACTCATTTTGAGTAGCGCAAGGCAATGCAATATCACATTTCACACCCCAAGGCTTAGCGCCTTCGTGGAACTCAACGTTTGCGAATTTATCAGCCATTTCTTTGATACGGCCTCTCTTCACATTCTTAAGATCCATTAAGAAATGCAATTGCTCGGTTGTAAAACCATCTTTACAAAGCACAAATCCAGAAGAATCTGAAGCCGTAACAACGGTAGCACCAAATTCAATTGCCTTCTCAATAGCATACTGAGCAACGTTTCCTGAACCAGAAACTACTACTGTTTTTCCATCAAAAGTTTGACCTTTAGTCTTCAACATTTCTTTGGCGAAGTATACGTTTCCATAACCAGTAGCTTCTGGACGAATCAATGAACCACCGTATTGAAGGCCTTTACCCGTTAACACACCAGTAAATTCATTTCTAATACGCTTGTATTGACCGAACATGTAACCAATTTCACGACCACCAACACCAATGTCACCTGCTGGAACATCAGTATCTGGACCAATGTGTCGGCTCAATTCTGTCATGAAACTTTGACAAAAACGCATCACTTCATTGTCTGACTTTCCTTTTGGGTCAAAGTCAGAACCGCCCTTACCACCGCCCATAGGCAATGTTGTAAGAGAGTTTTTAAACACTTGCTCGAAAGCTAAAAATTTAAGAATACTAAGGTTTACCGAAGGGTGAAAACGCAAACCACCTTTGTAAGGACCGATTGCTGAGTTCATTTCTATACGATAACCTCTGTTAACTTGATACCCTCCTTTGTCATCCAACCAAGGAATTCTAAACATAATAACACGCTCTGGTTCTGTGATTCTTTCTAGAATCTTAGCATCCTGATAAGCCTGATTATTAGCTATGTAAGGGATAACTGTTTCTGCTACTTCATGAACGGCCTGTAAAAACTCTGGCTCGTTTGGATTCTTAGCTTTTACCGAATCCATGAAGGCGTCTATCTGCGACTGATAATTGCTCATGTTTATCTGATTTCTCGGATTATATTTTGAGCAAATGTATTATTAAATACTACAGATATGCGCCACGATTATTCAATCATTTTTCATCAAATTTCAACTTATATTTTTCCAGTTCGTCTAGCCAAATCCTCTGGGAAATAGATAAGTCGTTCTTGAAAGTGAAATCACCACCCCAACTGTGCTTTACTCGTTTGTAAACATTAATTTCCATGGAATCAACCACTACTATCCTTTGGATAGTATGATTCTTCATATCAATCATTTCTTCTGTAATACCAAATGGATAGTCAGAATAATCATTTTTGATGGCCT
>JANRBI010000292.1:0-14978 GCA_030727625.1 Salibacteraceae bacterium | reverse complement strand
ATCATTTCTTCTGTAATACCAAATGGATAGTCAGAATAATCATTTTTGATGGCCTCGGGAGTTGGATCAGATGGTTTTGGGTACACCACTTTATTGGGCTTTGTTGGCTCGGTAACTAAAATGAATGGCTTTTGAACTTCAACGGGAGTTTCAACATTAACTTTCGGTTCTGACACCTCTATTCTTTCAATAAGAGAATCAGCTGGCTCAAGATGCTCGGTACCAAAGTTCTCGACAGAAACATCAGATAACGCAGAAAGAACAGCTTCATCCAAAGGTGTGTCGACCGTAATGATCTTAGAAATGGTATCTACCATACTAGCGATACGCTCTGCCATCAAAATATCCAAATCATTGATTTTTGAAGTTAACCACGCTTCTCTAGCAAGATTATATTGAATCGCCTCTGCATAGTATGATCGAGCATCGGCATAATGATCTAACTCAAAGGCGCTATTCGCTTTTTCTAAAAGTTTATCATATTTCTCTTCCGCAGCAATTTTAGCATCAAATTCGGCTTTTTGCTTTTGCAGCCTTTTACTCAATTCGGGCTGGGCATGAACCATTGATAATGTGCTTAACAATGAAAGGAAAAACAACGCTAATCTTTTCATTCTAGACCGATTTTTCGAAGCATCAATTTAATTTCACTGAGCATCATAGCTGTGGCTCCCCAAACTTTATGATTGTCAATGGCAAAATAAGGAGTTTTAATATTAATTCCTTCTGCTACTTCCATTTTACCAACTTGAAGTATTTGATCATCTAAAAGCTGAGATATTGGGAGTTGAATAATAGATTTCACTTCGCGAGGATCTTTTAAAACTGTTGCTTTTTTTGATAGAACAAACATAAACGGCTGCACTAAAAATCTACTAGGAGGTATATAAACTTTTGTCAACGAATTAATTAACACTAGCTGTTGCGGACTGACACCAATCTCTTCAAACGTTTCTCTGCGGGCGGTATGCTCAAGTGAACCATCTGTTTGCTCAAACTTTCCGCCAGGAAACGCAATCTGACCACTATGCAGGCCTTTATAAGTTTGTCTTTCGATCAGAAAAAGTGCTGTATCACCGTTATCATTCGCATGGAATATTGCCGCGACACCACTTAACCTAGGGTTATCATCATTTGCTAATGCTCTATTTCGCTGCTGTGTATCGATCGGAAGCAAATTAGAATGTGCTTCATTTCCGAGCAATGGCATGCTCTTCAAATCCTCTACCTTATTTAAGAAGAGGTCAAATTTCACTTTTGTGTAGCTAAATGATATTGAACCAAGGCATGAATTGGATTCTTAATCAAATTACCCAAAACGAGGTTATGATCACTTAAGCAACGCTCCAGCTCCTCTTTGAATATGGACGCGATTGAACCAACGAAATTAAATTTCTCGCCTTCTACAACCTCATACTTAACTAAGTGATGAACAATAAAATCATTGAAGTTATCACGAACCAATTTTCTTATTTCTGGCATTTCTTTATGATGAAAGCAAAAAGGTGCAAAAGAGGCTAAGTACCTATTTTTCAATTCCGTGGTATACAAATTCTGAACAAAGGTTGTTCTATTAATCCCAGTTCTTTCTTCAAGCAGGTTACAAAGCCCCGGAGAAAGCTCATAATACATGTAAGCCGTCATGAGCCTCTTACCTAAACCATATCCACCACCTTCGTCTCCTAACAAATAACCGAGATTGGGAATTTGATCTACAATTTGACCCTTTCGATACAAACAGGAATTTGAACCTGTCCCAAGTATAGCTGCAACACCATCATCGTGCTTACAAACAGCTCTTGCGGCTGCAAGTAAATCATGCTCCACATGAATCTTCGCATTCACAAAATACTTCACCAAAGCTTTCTCTATGACTTGATTTCTTTCTAGGGTTGAGCATCCGGCACCATAGAAAAAAACATGATCGACCTTATTTGCAACGGCAATCAAATCGCTTCTTTCGAGACTTGCTGAAACAAAAGCAGTATCAACAATCATTGGATTATAGCCTTCTGTAGGACTTCTTAATATTTCGTTTCCATCATAATCAACGGCAATCCAATCCGTTTTTGTGGAACCACTATCTGCTACTATTATCACCGGACGAAAATAGAAAAGCCTCTTTGATAAACTCAAAGAGGCTTTAATTTATTGAATTAAGATTGAAAATTAATCTCTAATAAGCGTTACGTTACCTCTCCATTCCACTTTCTCTTGATCGAGTGTAAGCTCCTTACCAGTCATTATATAGTAGTAAACGCCTGATGACTCTTTTCCACCATCCCAAAACTCTTCGATATCTTCTGTTTGGTAAACTTTATCTCCCCATCGGTTATAAACTGAGATTTTAAATTCTCCTATACCGTCTATTTTCCAATCAAGGTAGTCATTGATGTTATCACCATTTGGTGAGAAAACATTCGGAATAAAGAAGTGCGTCAATTTATCAGCAGTAACATATACCGTTTTGGTATCTGTACAACGGCTATTGTCTGCCAAAAGAGTTACCGCATAAGTTCCTATATCTTCAAAAACAAATGAAGTATTAGAATCAGTAGAAGTAGCATAATTAGCAAATGTCCATTCAAATGTTAGAGGAATAGAGTCGGTTCCAAGTCCAGTTCCACTTAAATTGGTAAAATTCACAACTAAAGGAACGTTACCATAAAGTGTATCTGCAATAAAGTCAGCGATAGGGGCTGGAAGCACTTCAATACTAAATTTTTGAGTAGGGCTCTCACATCCATATTGACTCACCTGGGTACCGTAGATGATTGTAGGCATATCAACCACTTCTCCAAAAGCAAATGGATTACCAGCACCAAGCAGCACAGAATCTCCGCCATTTACACCAAACCATTTAAAAGTATTGGAAAGCAAACCATCAGCACGAACAGAAATTGCTGTTCCTTGGCAATAAGGACCACCACCGTAAAGCTGAGGTTTAACTGGTGTTCTTGCAATTCTTACCGGCACAATATTCTTGTTATAACAAGTGGTGAGTGTGTCATAAAGCTCATAAGTGATTGTATAAAGTCCCTCTCCAACATCGTTTGGAACAAAATAGCCGTCATGAAGCTCAGTCATACTGCCACCCCAAATACCTCTCTCAGAGGCCGATGTCAATAGCACACTATCCAAAATATTATCGCAATAAACACTATCTGCTCCAAAAATGGAAGCATCTGGAAGCGGATTGATAACAATGTTGGTATCATTAAATGTCCCGCACTCACCTTCAATCTCATACCTGATAGGATAAGTTCCTGAACGCAAGTCTTTGGTATCAAAGTAATAATTACCCGAATTAGCTGGTTGTTCTATTATTTTATCTCCCTTCCAAATACCATTTGGATCACCTTCAAAGGCATTTAAATACAATACAACAGACTCACCAGCACAAATCTTTGGTAAGCTATCAATTCTTGTTGAGAATTCATTTATTATGCGAATGTCTGCAGAGTCAGTATTAACACAACCACTGTCATTCAATGTATGATAAACCATAATTGTATCTGGTGCCGTTGCTGCATAAGCACTTGGATTTAGTACTCCAGCAGTGGTAGTATTAGGACCTAACCAAGTACCACCAGCAACAGCTCCAGTTAATTGGAGGCTTGTAGATTGAACACAGTATGGACCAGATGACAAAATAGACGCATCTGGCAATCCTTTTACCAATATCGAAATTGTATCCTGATTAGGACAGTATTCCGTATTAATTACATAAACCACATTTACTAAAGTGTCGTTTCCAGTACCTGGATTTAAAACGTCAGGTGCAAAAACACCTGCAACCGGATTTACAATACCAGAGCCCAACCAAACACCTCCTGGCGTGAATCCGTTTATGGTATCTAAACCATCACTAGCACAGTAAACAAATTCAGACCCAGTGCCACCATGTGCAGCCGAAAACGAAATAGGGAAAGCTCCAAAAGCTGTAATAGTGATTGTATCTTCATTACCACATGTTGCGCTTAGGTTACTTACTACTCTAATAGTTGTAGTTGAATCTAGTTTTATCCAAGGTGAATCAATTCCTATACATGGATTACATTGAATGCTCTGACCGACAATGAGCGGATTACCAAAAGTAGAATCTGGATTCATGATCATTTGGTATACAAAGGTATCTCCACCATAAGTTGGTAACTGAATCGTATCAATGTTACAAATTGCGGTATCAGCAGGCAGGAAGGTAGAAGGAGTGATTTTTACGAGATAATTGTAAATATTAAATCCTGTGATTGGACAAAAATCATCTTCAACTGTAATGTTAAATGGAGCAAAAGTGATCGGTGTAGGAATAGCTGTCCAGCTCACAGAAACAGTGTCAGGATTTGTTCCTGTATGGCTCCACTGTGCACCCGGTAAAACATCACCAATGTTGCAACTCACATTAATTGAGTCTGATGACAAAGCGCCAGAGGTATCATAATCAAAGTAGATTAATTCAAACTCGAAGTTTTGCCCGAAACAAACCTCAACAGTATTTGAATCTAAAAGCGCACCTGAACCTTGGAAATTTGTAATTCCTGTAGTGTTTTGTGTTGGTGGGTTATTATCGCAACTATCTAAAATGATAAACTGAACATCGCGCTGCGTTGTGCCTTTGTAAGCACCTGTATTAGCATTGTATTCGCTTACTTTAACTGCCACCGCATAATTTGCAAACTGATACCCTGGTGGAATATAAGCTGTAAACTCAACTTGACCAGTAGCGCTATTAATGGTAATGCCAGGAATAGGCTCAAGACCATTTACTGCGCCCATTCCAGCTGGTGCTGTGTTATAGCTTATGTAGCTAAACTGCTGTGTTATGGATGAATAACTTTGAGCAGCAGTATCAAACTCCCAATATAAACTATCGCCATCCAATTCTGTCGCACCCCAGTTGTAAACTACCTGCTGACCGTCACAGAAAAATGGAATAGGCTTCACTGTGTTAAATTGAACGGAAGAATTCTCATCATCCACGCTCATGGCAAACTCATTGTAAACCGCAATACTTGGTTGACTTATATAGTTTGTACCACTGTTACGGGCACCAGTGTCGTAAACGAATTTCCATAAATTACAGCTACTAACATTTAATTCACTAAGAATTAAGGTGTCAGTATATATGAACCATTGAATACCCAATAAACCAGAACCTGGAGTGCCACAAGAGCTTAAAAAAGACTGCGCTGCACAAATAGGTGAGGCTTCAAAAAAAGTATCAACCTGAGCAGTTCTATTTAGTGATGAGAAACCCACTTCATCGCAATAAATATCGTAAGTCATAGAGGTTGTGCCACTAGCAGCACTTTGGTAGGTGCCAGAAGGACTAAAAGCTGTACCACCGCAGTAGCGCCAGAAATCCAACGTAATTACAAACGTATCACCGTTGATATGCTTGTAAGAGATATTCATCCCCTGAATGTGCGTAGCTTTTACACTATTTACACCTAGCATTAGGATGATTGCTGTTAAAAGAAATGTAAGTTTTCTCATGGTTCGTTTACTGAAATCTGACACAAAGACCGCCTTGTGTTAATTATAGTTGTCCGCCAAAGATTAAAAATTAAACGAATCATTCAATATGAGTGTTTTTCAAAAAACTCAAAAGCCAACAGAAATAAGTAATACAGAGTTAAACCGTTTTAAATTTGTTCCGTGAAGTTATTAGTAGTTGGAACCGGTTTAGCAGGCTTAAGTATAGCCGAAAGAATACTTGAGGCGGGACATAAGTTAACCGTAATCAGCAATTTGAATAAAGCATCAAGCACCGATGTTGCAACCGGTATGTACAATCCGATTGTATTCAGACATTTAAATAAGAGCTGGATGGTTGATGAATTGACTCCTGTCATTCATGATTTTTTTTCCAAACTGGAATTAAAGCTCAATGTCGCCATTGATACACCAATTAAATTCTTCAAGAAATTTCCAAATGACGACTATAAAAATTGGTGGATTAAACGACAAGAAGATGCAGAACATAAGGACTATTTTGGACCAATTAAGGATAATCATGGCGAAATCTTAAATGCTGGGTTAGTAGATTGTAAAAAGCTGAAGGCCGCATATGAAGAATACCTTCTAAAAGAACAATTATTGATCAACGATGACTTTGATTATTCATCGTTAATTCAAAGAGATAATGGAATCTTTTATAAAGATGAGTTTTATGACAAGGTAATCTTGTGCGAAGGACCTTATGCTGCTGAGAACGAACTTTGGAGTTGGCTTCCATTTAATATTTGCAAAGGCGAATGGATTACCATTGAATCAGAAACAGAAGTTTGTGACTTTGTTTTAAATGCTGTGACCAATGTAATTCCACAAGGCGAAAAAAAATTCAAACTATCATCAACGTTTAGTTGGGAACCATTGGATTGGAAAACTACCGAAAGCGCAAGAACTTCTCTTTCAAATGACTTCAAATCACTTTTCGATTCTCCATTCAAAGTAATTGACCAACAGGCCGCACTTCGCCCTACTGTTGCCGATCGCAGGCCATATCTTGGCGAACATCCTGAATTCAAAAACCTCTACATTTTCAATGGTTTGGGATCAAAAGGTGTGATGCTTGCACCCTACTTTTCAAAACATTTGCTAGAACACATTACTGAAAGCAAGCCTTTGCTGAATGAAGTTGACATTATCCGTCACAAAAAGCGTTTTTTAAACAGAAATCTCGATGAGTCAAGTCTTGACAAAAATCATTGATTTCGAAGCTTTAGTGATTATACTTTTGCACCATGGTTCTGCACAACAAAATCGACAAAAAGGTTTTAAGAGAAAAGCTTGCTACGGATACCACTGCAAGAAAAACCCTTTCGTTTTATAAATATGTTCACATCGAAAACCCAAATGAGTTTAGAGACTTTCTCTACAAAACTCTGGACGAAATGGGCTGTCTTGGACGTATTTATGTGGCAAACGAAGGCATCAATGCACAAATGAGTGTTCCTGAAGAAAATTGGAATGCCTTTGAAGTTTTCATGCAGAACAACGATCATCTCAAAAACACTCCCCTAAAAATCGCGGTGGTAGACAATGGAAAATCTTTCTATAAACTGAAAATAAAAGTGAGACCAAAGGTATTGGCTGATGGTCTTGACGACAGCACTTTTAACCCATGGAATACTGGAAATCATCTTAATGCAAAACAGTTTAATGAGGCATTAGAAAATGGCGCAATCGTGGTAGATATGCGCAATCATTATGAAAGTGAAGTAGGCCATTTTATTGGAGCTATAAAGCCTGATTGCGACACTTTTAGAGATGAACTTGCCATGGTAGAAGAAATTCTTGAAGGCAAGGAAGATCAAAAAATATTGATGTATTGCACCGGTGGCATACGCTGTGAAAAGGCAAGCGCTTATTTCAAACACAAAGGTTTTAAGGATGTGAACCAACTTCAAGGTGGCATAATAGAATATGCGCATCAAATTAAAGAAGAAGGTCTCGAAAGCAAATACATCGGGAAAAATTTCGTGTTTGATGAGCGCTTAGGAGAGCGCATTACTGAAGACGTAATTGCACAATGCCATCAGTGTGGCGAACCATGTGACGATCATACAAACTGCCAAAACCTTGACTGTCACCTGCTCTTTATTCAATGCCCAAGTTGCAAAGAAAAACATGAAAACTGCTGTAGTGATGATTGCATTGAAATAGCTCGACTACCCATTGAAGAGCAACGCGAAAAAAGAAAAGGCCAGAACAAAGACAATGCATTGAACGTGTTTAAAAAAGGAAGAATCGGAGAGAAAATCAAACCTATACGTGAGCACAATTCGGTTCTAAAAGACTGTTGAAATACGTGAATAAGTTTTCCCGCTAAGCCAATTTGAATAAATAGCTTTGCAACCTTATTCTGCAACTGGTATTTAGCACGAAATATGATGAAAGAAATTCGTTCAGCATTGGTTTCCGTTTATAGCAAAGACGGTCTCGACCAAATAGCTGACTTACTTGACGAAAAAGGCGTAAAAGTTTATTCAACAGGCGGAACAGCAGCCTTTTTTCAAAACCGAGGAATCAAAGTAACCGAGGTAGAGTCTATCACACAATACCCATCAATTCTTGGTGGACGTGTGAAAACACTTCACCCAAAAGTATTTGGTGGCATACTCGGAAGATCAAACGAAGAAGAAGATCAGATAGAACTTGATAAGTTCAACATTCCAACATTCGATTTAGTAGTTGTTGATCTTTATCCTTTTCAGGAAACCGTAAAATCTGGCGCTAGCGAAGCTGATATTATCGAGAAAATTGACATAGGTGGTATTTCTCTTATTAGAGCTGGAGCGAAAAATTTCAATGACGTAGTTACAATTCCGTCAAAAGAACAATATTCAGATTTGGCCAAAATTTTACGCAACGGGGCCAAAACAGAGTTGGCTCAGAGAAAAGCCCTAGCATCTGAGGCGTTTAAGGTTACTAAAACTTACGACTCAGCTATTAGCTCTTATTTCATTGGCGAAAGCATTGGTGAAGACATCGCCTTGAGATACGGTGAAAATCCACATCAAAAAGGTTCATTTATTGGTGACATGGATGCGTTTATTGAGAAACTTCACGGTAAAGAGCTTTCTTACAACAACCTATTAGACATTGACTCTGCATTAAGATTGATTCGTGATTTTAAAGACGAAGCACCATCTTTTGCTGTAATTAAGCATAACAACGCTTGTGGTTTTGCTACCAGAAAATCTGCAAAAGCAGCTTATTTAGATGCCCTAGCTGGTGATCCAGTTTCTGCCTTTGGTGGAATTATCGTTTCAAACACAAAAATCGACCTTGACTGCGCAGAAGAAATCAACAAATTGTTTTGCGAAGTGGTTATTGCTCCAGACTATGACACTGACGCATTAGAACTTTTGAAGAGTAAAAAGAATCGTATGATTCTGATTGACAAGCTTCAAGGTTTCCCAAGCAAATCGGTTCGTTCCGTATTGAATGGTGTACTTGAACAAGACATTGATGCCAAAATAGTTGGCGAAACAGAATTGAAATGTGTTACCAAAAAACAAGCTTCTGCAGATGAAGTAGAAGACTTACTTTTTGCAAACAAATTGGCAAAGCACACAAAATCGAATACGATTGTTCTTGCCAAAAACAAGCAATTGATTGCCAGCGGTGTTGGACAAACATCGCGCGTTGATGCATTAAGACAAGCTATCGTAAAAGCTAAAAACTTTGGTTTTGAAGTGGATGGCAGCGTGATGGCAAGTGATGCTTTTTTCCCATTTCCTGATTGCGTAGAAATTGGTTTTAACGAAGGAATAAAAGCAGTAATTCAACCAGGCGGTTCGATGAGAGATCAAGAATCAATTGATTTCTGCAACAATCACAGCATGGCGATGGTCACTACAGGTGTTCGTCATTTTAGACACTAAGATTACAAGCAACTCGATGAGTTGCTAGAATAAAATTTACTTTAGCAGAATATACTTTAGGAGAAGGAGCACGATGAGTCTGTTTAACTTGTTTACAGAAGAAATAGCCATAGATTTAGGTACGGCAAACACGATCATTATTCATAATGATAAAGTGGTGGTTGATGAACCATCTATTGTAGCTGAAGATAGATCTACCAAACGCATTATTGCCGTAGGCCGCTTAGCGATGCAAATGCATGGCAAAACGCACGAAAACATCAGAACCATCAGACCTTTGAAAGACGGTGTTATTGCTGATTTTCAGGCAGCAGAACACATGATCAAAGGCATGATCAAAATGATCAATTACGGAAGTCGCCTTTTTACGCCTAGCCTGAAAATGGTGATTTGTATTCCTTCTGGAATTACCGAAGTAGAAAAACGTGCGGTAAAAGATAGCGCTGAGCATGCTGGAGCCAAAGAAGTGTTTTTGATTCACGAACCAATGGCTGCCGCAATCGGTATCGGTATTGACGTGGAAGAACCAATGGGTAATATGATCATCGATATAGGTGGTGGAACCAGTGAAATTGCTGTTATTGCTCTTGGAGGAATTGTTTGTGACAAATCAATTCGCGTTGCTGGTGATGAATTCACAAGCGATATTGAAGACTACATGCGCAGACAACACAACATTTTGATTGGTGAACGCACTGCGGAGCGAATAAAAATTGAAGTTGGAGCTGCAATCACAGAATTAGAAAATCCACCAGCAGACTATGCGGTTCATGGCCGAGATTTAATGACAGGTATTCCAAAAGAAATCACTGTTTCATACGTAGAAATAGCTCATGCCTTGGACAAATCAATTTCGAAGATTGAAGAAGCAATCTTGAGCGCGCTTGAAATGACGCCTCCAGAATTGAGTGCTGATATTTACAAAACAGGAATTTATTTGGCTGGAGGTGGCTCTATGCTAAGAGGCTTAGACAAGCGTATCAGCATGAAAACCAAGTTACCTGTGCACGTGGCTGAAGATCCTTTGAGAGCAGTAGCGCGTGGAACTGGAATTGCGTTGAAAAACGCACATAGGTTCCCGTTCTTGATGAAGTAACAAAACACTAAAATACGTTCTCTTTTAGATGCGAAACTTAATTGAGTTTCTTTGGAAAAACCAATTCACGATTATCTTCCTGTTGTTGGAAGTAGTGGGCTTTTTTCTATTGAGCTCTACCAATAGTTTTCATCAAAGCAAGCTTTATTCAGCATCTGTAGCCTATTCAGGTAAAATTTACAGCATAAATCAATCTTACTTGCAATACATAGGTCTTCAGGAAGAAAATGCTCGATTAAGAGAAGAAAACGCCATGCTTCGTGAAGAGCTTTTCACGCGACCTATCAACAAGAACTTACAGAATAAGACTTTCGAAACCATTCCTGCAACTGTAATTATGAGCACGTTTAATCGAGGCAGTAATTTCATCATTATAAATAAGGGTGAGCAAGATGGCGTGAAAAGTGAAATGGGTGTAATTAGCACATCGGGTATTGTAGGGAGAGTAATTCACGTAAGTGATAAGTACGCTGCGATAATGCCCGTATTACATAGTCAAAGCATTACTAGTGTGAGACTAAAAAATCAAGATTATTTTGGTCGTTGTAAATGGAATCAGTTCGACCCAGAAGTTGCGCAAATGCTTGACGTGCCAAACCATGTGGCGATAAATGAAGGAGATACGATTGTAACTCGAGGTTCTAATGGCCTATTCCCCAATGGAGAAATGGTAGGAGTTGTGATTTCAGCAAGCAAAGATCCAAGTGAAGGTTTTCAAGAAATCAATATGAAGTTGAGTACTAATTTCCAAAACTTGAAAACCGTTTATCTCATTAAAAACAATTTCAAGTCTGAGCTCGATTCTTTAACCAATTCTATCAATGAATGGGACGCGAAGTAATCATACATATAATTAGGTTTATCTTGCTGGTATTACTACAAATTTTGGTGCTAAACCAAGTACAGTTTACAGGAATACTAAACCCTTACTTATACTTATACTTTTTACTAGTGCTACCGGTTGATTTTTCTCCAAATATGGGATTGGTCGTTGGTTTTTTACTTGGCTTAACCGTTGATATTTTTAGCCAAACGCTAGGCATGCATACTATCGCCACCGTATTTGCCGCCTATTGTAGGCCATATGCTTTGCGATACATGGCTCCTAGAGACGGCTACGAATCATCAAGAATTCCAGGTATAAAACAAATGGGCTGGCTTTGGTTCTTAACCTACGCCTCGATCATTATCGTTTTCCATCATTTTGTATTGTTCTTTATGGAATCATTCAAAATGTCTGGACTATGGTTTACACTGGGCAAAGCACTCGGAAGTGGCATCTTAACCTTGGTTTTGGCCATAATTGCTGAAATGCTTTTTGCTCGCAGAGCTGGAAAGGGCTTGGGGTATGAATAATTTAGAGAGTCGAAAACTGATTGTAATTTCTGTGTTCATTTTCATTGGATTGATTTTCAGTTTGAGGCTGTTTTATATTCAAGTCATTGACGATTCTTATAGCTCTTCTGCAGATAACCAAGCGCTTCGTTTTGTGACAAAATATCCAGCCCGCGGCATTATATATGATCGTGATGGTGAAATATTAGTACACAATCAAGCAGCTTTTGACCTCATGGTAATTCCACGTCAAGTCAAGAATATCGACACTTTTGCTTTTTGTCAGTTGCTTCATATTGATACCGCTGAATTCAATCTCAGATTAAGGAAAGCTCGAGCATATTCGAGCTATCGAGAAAGTATTTTCCAGAAGCAGCTCACTGCAGATGAGTATGCAATAATTTCTGAAAACCTTTACCGCTTTCCGGGTTTTTATGGTCAAAAGAGAAGTTTGAGACTATACCCCGACAGCACTGCAGCACACGTTTTGGGCTACATTGGCGAAGTTGGAATGCGTGATCTTGAGCGCGATTCATTTTACAGATCTGGCGACTTTATTGGCATTGGCGGGCTAGAGCGTGAATACGAAACTTTTCTTCGTGGTCAGCGTGGTCTGGAAGTTTTAATGGTGGATAAATACGGCATGGTGCAAGACCATCACGGCAATGGCGTATTAGATCTGGAGGCTGAAGCTGGAATGGACTTGGTTTCGACCATTGACATTCAATTACAGAAATATGGAGAGCGACTCATGGTCAACAAAAAAGGAAGTATTGTTGCCATTGAACCAAGCACTGGTGAAGTGCTATGCCTGATCTCTGCACCAAGTTATGATCCCAATTTATTGGTGGGTGTAAAACGGGCATCAAACTATGCACTGCTTGCAGCTGACGATTCTTTGGTTCCACTATTTAATAGAGCCTTGATGGCGAAATATCCTCCTGGATCTATTTTCAAAATCATTCAAGCATTGATTGCTTTACAAGATGGTGTAATCAATATCAACACAGGAATTACCTGCAACAAAGCATTGGTTGGCTGCCATAATCACCCTTCGGCAACCAACATCAAAGAAGCGATTCAAATGTCTTGCAATCCCTATTTCCATCAAGTTTTCAAGCGATTGATCAACAAAGGCTATTCAAAAAATTATTTCGAGGATAGCGCTTTAGGCTTGGATGAATGGAGCAAAAAAGTTGATGCCTTTGGGCTAGGAAAAAGATTGGCACTAGACTTACCCAATTTGAAAGCTGGTAGTATACCCGATGTCTCGCTTTATGACAGAATTTATGGGCACAATAGCTGGGCGTTTAGCACTATTTACTCTGTGAGTATTGGCCAAGGGGAAGTAGAGGTAGTTCCCCTTCAAATGGCAAATTTAGCCGCAACTATAGCCAATCGAGGTTATTACAACGATCCACATTTGATCAAATCCATGCATGGCACATTTGATACTACGCTGCATGTAAACAAGCATTCAACACATATTGATGCGCAGTATTACGAGCCTATTATAGAAGCGATGAATTGGGTGGTTGAAAAACCAGGCGGAACTGCGCGAAGAGCAAAAATTGAAGGCATTGAAGTTTGCGGTAAAACAGGGACAGCCGAAAATCCACATGGTGAAGATCACTCGGTTTTTATTGCTTTTGCACCAAAAGACAACCCAAAAATTGCCATTGCTGTTTATGTTGAAAATGCTGGTTTTGGCGGAACTTGGGCCGCACCAATCGCTAGTCTTTTGATGGAAAAATACATCAACGGAAGTATTGCAGACTCTCTCAAGGAACAGCGCATTTTAGAGGCCAATCTATTAAATGTAAAGGTTGAGAAGTAGACGCAACATATTTGAAGATATTGACTGGATCACCGTTTTGATCTACGCATTACTTGCCTTTTTCGGTTGGGTTTGCATTTATAGTGCTACTTATTCAGATGCGAACATCGGCCTTGGATTGACAGAAACCAATCATGGTAAGCAAATGCTTTTTATGATCATTTCAAGCATTGTTGCCATCGCCATTTTATTTCTAGATCATCGCTTTTTTGAAACACTAGCATATGGTGTTTATGGTTTAGGCTTGACATTGCTGCTGTTAGTATTAGTATTCGGCTCCGAAATAAAAGGTGCTCAATCTTGGTTTGTGATGGGGCCAATTAGTTTTCAGCCCAGTGAAATTGCAAAATATGGAACAGCTTTAGCGTTAGCCAAATTCATTTCGGCCAATCATAACACTTTCAACACGCTTCAAACACGGCTAAAAGCCACAGCAATCATTGGCATACCTGCTGCGCTGATTATGTTACAACCCGATGTTGGAAGTATGCTCGTATTTACTGCATTGAGCATTGTACTTTATCGCGAAGGATTGAGTGGTTGGTTTTTCGTTTTAGGTTTTATTGCTATAATCATTTTCATTTCAGCTTTGTTTTTGAAACAGTATGAATGGGTGATTTTCGGCACATTGATAAAGGGAAAAGTAGCCTTTATTACATTCATGGTCTTGCTAAGTAGCTTCTCCTATTATGTATTCAGAAAGGCAAAAGGTAGTTTGCTGATTATTTCTGGAGCATTGACAGCAATGGTTGGATTCTTCTTATCGGTAGATTATGTTTTTGACAATGTGCTTAAGATTCACCATCAAAATAGAATAAACGAGCTCTTGGGAATAGTTTCTGACCCTAAAGGTGCAGGATACAATGTTCATCAATCAATGATCGCATTTGGTTCTGGAGGATTTTCAGGAAGGGGATTTTTAGAAGGCACTCAAACCCAATTGAAATACGTTCCTGAACAATTTACCGATTTTATTTTCAGCACATTGGGCGAAGAATGGGGCTTTTTAGGCACTTTTTTAGTGATCACACTTTTCGTTGTTTTGATGGCGCGCATTGTATGGCTGTCAGAAAAACAGCGCTCTATCTTCACAAGAATGTATGGTTATAGTGTAGCTTCTATTTTCTTTATCCACTTTGTGATAAACATTGGTATGACCATTGGCTTAGCACCCGTAATAGGAATTCCACTGCCGTTTTTCAGCTATGGCGGCTCTTCCCTACTCTCATTTACACTATTACTTTTCACGTTCATCAAACTAGATTCTGAACGCAAATTTGTTTTGCGCTAGTGCGAAATCACAATTTTCTTAGCAATT
>JANRBI010000291.1:3076-11767 GCA_030727625.1 Salibacteraceae bacterium | reverse complement strand
TGATGTTTGTTAGCACTCATGGCCATTCCATTAGCACTACCACAAATCAAAATACCTAATTCAGCTGAGCCAGATTCAACATCTTCACACACTGGATGCGCATAATCAGGATAATCTACGCTGTCAGGACCATTAGTTCCATAATCTTTCATTTCATGGCCAGCAGCCTCAAGTTGCCTGATTATGGCAGCCTTTAATTCATAACCTGCATGATCACAACCAATTGATATATTCATAGTGTAAATTTTGAGCCGCAAAGGTAATCTTGTCGCTTAGTATTGATAACCTGTTTAAAACGGTTCATTACTTTGAATAAAGATTTCTTGCTTTATTGATAAAACAATCGTAGGCAAATCATGATTGGAATACACAAGAAAAAGTTGTTGAATTTTCAGCTCATTTAATTAGCCTCAATACACATTAAACCGTCTAAAAACTTGTTGTACTAATCTACGTTAACAATGATTTACACCATATGTGTATAAAGTAGCTATTCACTTGATATTTAATCTATTCTTTGTTCACTCATTGTTCATTTGAAATGATAACTATCATCAACAAGTAATTTTGAATAAATCTATTCACACAACTAACAGCTCTTATAGTAGTAATAGATTTATTTTAAAGTTTATTATAATTATTTAAGTGCATAAAGAAACCAAACTCATTTTGAAATTGCTGGTGGTGTTGCTCTTAGTTTTGAGCAATGAAACACAGGCACAAAATTCAACAGTTAAACCAAACGGCTACAACGTTTTTTATTTTGAAAACGGAAACAAGAGTAGTGAAGGAACGCTGAAAAATGGCCAGCCAGAAGGTTATTGGAAAAACTACTACGAATCTGGTGTTTTAAAGAGTGAGGGCAATCGGCTGAATGGACAACTGGATAGCATCTGGAAATTTTACAATGAAGAAGGAATTTTGCGCGAAGAAATTTCTTACCGAAACGACCAAAAAAACGGGGTTACCAACAATTATAACCGCGAAGGTTTTTTAGTTTCAAGCACACCTTTCAAAAACAACAAACGCCAAGGTATTGGTTTTACTTATTATACCAACGGTGGCATGCATACCGAAACCATTTATGAAAGTGGTGTTGAGAATGGTACTGCTTATGAGTTTGGACTAACAGGAGAAATTATTGGAATAAAGGTCTTTCAAAATGGCATTTTAACCCAGCAAGAGGTTATTAATAGAAAGAATAGCACGGGCGAGAAGATTGGTCTTTGGAAAGAATTTTATGATGACCGTGTTGTAAAACTAGAAGGCCGATACAGTCAAGGGAAAAAGAATGGCTATTGGAAAAAGTATTCCCCGAAAGGGCAATTAATTGAAACCTTGAAATATGAAAGAGGTGAACTCATTAAGGATGTCGAGGAGTTGACTAGCTTAGATATTCAGCAGCAGTTTTATCCTGATAGTGAGGGTAAAGTTCGGTTTAGAGGTTCTTACCGAAAAGGTTTGGCGCAAGGCACGCATATTTGGTATAACTTAGAAGGAGAAATTGATTCAACAAAAATTTTTAAAGAAGGAAAACTAATTGCTTCTGGTAAAATGGATGCACAAGGTTTGAAACAAGGTTTTTGGAAAGAATATTATTTTCCAGATGGCCAATTAAAGGCTGAAGGCGAATATGAAAATGGCTATAGAATAAGGCTTTGGAAATTCTATTATGACGATGGAAAAATAGAAGAAACCGGATCCTATGGCGATAAAGAACAGCTTGTTGGTACTTGGAAATGGTATTATGATAACGGACAAGCATTGCGCATTGAAGATTATAAGAATGGCAAAGAAGATGGTCTATCAACTGAGTATAACGATACAGGAAAAGTAGTAGCAAGAGGTGAGTTTGTGAATGGCCTAGAAGAGGGTGATTGGTTTTATGAAATTGGAGATCACTTAGAAGAAGGTCGTTATGAATATGGTTTGAAACAAGGTGTTTGGAAACACACTTATTTAGATAATAATCAATTACGATTTGAAGGTGAATTTTATGACGATTCGCCTGAAGGGAAACATGTTTGGTATTATGATAATGGCCAAAAAATGCTTGAAGGAGAATATATATCAGGCATAAAGGATGGTATTTGGAAAAGGTATTATAAAGACGGAACCATTATGATCACAATCGAGTATGAAAGTGGAGTAGAGGTCAAAGTGGACGGCTATAAATTAAAATTTGAAGAAAAATCGGGCGATAACAATGGTGATTCTTAATCTGTAAAAATTAAGAAATTCCTATCTTTTGCCCCTAAATCCCGCATTATGTCGATGAATATCATGGTTGTTGAAGACGAAAGCATTGTTGCTAAAGACATTCAAGTTTGTCTTAGAAAGTTGGGCTACAACGTAGTAGGTACCTTTCCGTCTGGCGAGCAGGCTGTTGAAGAAGCTAAAACTTTGGAGCCAGACTTAGTGATGATGGACATTATGCTAAAGGGACAAATGAGCGGTATTGAGGCTGCTGAAGCGATAAGGAAAGAACAAGATATTCCAATTATATTTTTAACGGCTTACACAGATAGAAATACAGTAGATAAAGCCAAGGAAACAGAACCGTACGGGTACATTATCAAGCCATTTAAAGAAATTGATATTCAGACGGCTATAGAGATTGCACTTTACAAGCACGGTAAAGAGCTTGAGGTAAAGAAAGAAAGAGATTATTATTATAGTTTAGCTGAAAAGCAAGATTCACCTGATATGATGTTTGTGAAAGCAAACCAAAAATTAGTGAAAATCAAATACGCAGATATTTACTTTATCGAAGCGCTGAAAGATTATGTGGTTATTAACACAAAAGAGCGTAGATATACCATCCACAGCACGATGAAGGATATTGAAAATAAAATGCCAGATAAAGACTTTGTGCGCGTTCACCGATCTTTCATTGTGCGTTTAGATCGTATCAAAGAAATTGACCACAGCAATGTGATTATGGAAGATGATAAGAAAGTGGTTCCTGTAGGTGGTTCATACAAAGAACTTTTGCAAGACCGTTTAAACATGATTTAAATAGTGGGTCTTATCCCATTATTTTCAAATCAATTCTTCTAGTAGCTAAATCAGCTGCTTCAACCTTCACAGTTACTTTTTCACCAAGTTTTATTGTGTTTTTGGTTCGCTGACCAACTATCTGCATATTAGGTTGATCGTAGATATAATAATCACCATCTATATCCCGCAAGCGCACTAAGCCTTCGCATTTATTGACGATTATTTCTACAAAAACACCCCATTCGGTAATTCCGCTAACCACACCGTCAAACACATCACCAACATGTTCATACATAAACATGGTTTGGTATAGTTTGGTGCTTTCGCGTTCTGCATTTGCTGCCTTGCGTTCCATCAAACCGCTATGCTTACAAAGTTTTTCAATTTCACTTTCTTTTGCTGATGCTTCGCCATGCAAATAACCAAATAATAGGCGATGCGCCATCATATCAGGATACCTGCGGATAGGAGATGTGAAGTGGCTGTAAAAGGGAAATGCTAAACCAAAGTGACCAATGTTATTGGTTGAATAATCTGCCTTGGCCATGCTTCGTATAGCCAGCATTTCTATCATATTTTGTTCTGGTTTTCCTTGAACAACTTTTAAAAGGGCATTTATGCTATTGGCAATTTTATTAGGATTGTTTAAATCAATTTTATAGCCAAAGCGCTTAATGAATTCTGCAAATTCTCTCAGTTTTTCTGGATCTGGATAATCGTGTGTGCGATAGACAAAGGTTTTTACATGGTCTTCTTTCTTTTCCTTTTTACCCACTTTCATTGCTACAGCTTTATTAGCCAAAAGCATGAATTCTTCAATGAGTTTATGAGCATCTTTTTGAACCTTGAAATAAACCTCAACTGGTTTTTTAGCCTCATCTAACTTAAAACGAACTTCAACTTTATCAAAAGCGATGGCGCCATCTTTTAAGCGCTTTTCGCGAATGATTTTCGCCATCGAGTTAATGGTGTTTAATTCATCCTTATAAAGTCCTTCACCCGTCTCTAAAGTCTCTTGAACATCTTCGTAAGTGAAACGATGATCGCTGTAGATCACTGTTTTCCCAATCCAAGTATCGTGGATGTTTCCTTTTTCATCCATTTCAAATACAACACTAAAGGTGTATTTCTCTTCTTCCGGACGAAGTGAACATGCCATGTTTGAAAGCACTTCGGGCAACATTGGTATTACTCGATCAACCAAATAAACCGAAGTTGCTCTGTTTTGGGCTTCTCTTTCAATAGCAGAATTAGGAGTAACATAATGGGTTACATCAGCAATATGAACACCAATTTCATAACGACCATTTTCCAATTTTTTGAAGGAAATAGCATCGTCAAAATCTTTTGCATCAGCCGGATCTATTGTAAAAGTGAGTGTATCTCTAAAGTCTCTTCGCTTAGCAATTTCTTCAGGAAGAATTCTTGTGTCTAAGGCATTTGCCTCAGCTTCTACTTCCGCTGGAAAATGAAGAGGAAAACCAAATTCAACCAAAATAGCATCTCCTTCGGCTCGCATATCGCCTGGTTTACCAAGCACATCAGTTACCGCTGCTCTTGGTGCCATCCGTGGATTATTCCATTCCACTAATTCTACCACTACTTTTTCACCTTCTTTTCCTCCATTCAAGTCAGCATCATCTACAAAGAAATCAACGTTCATTTTAGCGTTATCGGGCTTGGCAAACATGCGTTTTCCATGTCTGAATAGTATACATGGGTAGTTTTCTCGCGCTCGTTCAATGATTGAAATCACTCGGCCTTTTGCACGGCTGCCACGTTTGCCCGTGATGAGTTTAATAGAGACAACATCTTCGTGAAATGCTTGTCCGGTGTACTGCTCAGGAATTAGAATATCTTGATCTTTCCCATCAATTTCTACAAAACCATCGCCATTTCTGTTGAATAAAATTCTTCCCTGAAGAGTCTGAACAGGACCATTCCATCGGTATTTACCACGATTTTCTTCTACCAATGTTTTTTCAGAAAGCATGCCTTCTATAATGCGCGTCAAGATTTGCTTTTCAACAGCATCCGTAACATTGAGCCGCGCAAACATTTGCCTCAAATTGAGTGCTTCGTTTGGATATTCGTTAAAATAATTAGTTAGTTCACCACGAAGCTTCTTGACGTGATTCGAAAGATTTTTTGCTGTTGGTTTCGGCATTGTTCAAAGCTAGCTTTTGCTGCTACACAAATGAAGAGGTGATAATAAGGTTTTGTTAATCCTATTGTTGAAGGTTTTTAAATAATTTGGTATTAATAAATATTAGTTCTGAATTAATCTAAACATCAACTAACCTGTTATAACTCCTAACTTTGGATCATTCTAAAAAAACGAAGAATTATGCTTTCAAAAAAGGTAGAAGAAGCTTTAAACGAACAAATTTTAATGGAAGGCGCATCAAGTAACTTCTATTTGGCAATGGCTGTTTGGGCTGAGCAAAATGGATATTCTGGTGTTTCTGATTTTCTATACAAGCACTCAGACGAAGAACGTTTTCATATGTTGAAGTTGGTGAAATACATCAACGAGCGCGATGGTGTTGCAATTATTCCAGCATTTCAAGCACCAACTACCAACTATGGTAGCGTGAAAGAATTGTTTGAAAAACTATACAGCCATGAAGTAAAAGTGACTCAAAGTATTGGTGAGCTTGTTGGTATTTGCTTAGATGAGAGAGATTTTACAACGCACAACTTTTTGCAGTGGTATGTAAGCGAGCAACTAGAAGAAGAAGCACTTGCGAAAACTATTATGGATAAAATCAAATTGATGGGTAGTGACTCAGGAGCTTGGTATCATTTTGACCGAGACATTTTAAGCTTGACCGTTACTAGCTCTGCTGACTCAGGTTCTGCAGCAAAGTAATTTTTAAAAGTAAAACACTAAAAAAGCCCAGGCTTAACCAATCAAGTCTGGGCTTTTTGCGTTTTGTAATGCTCTATTATTTTGTCAGTTCATCAAATAAACCGAGATATTCCATTCTAAACGCATTGTAGTGCATTGGTCCTGTTGCTGGGCCATTAAAACCGGTGTGTATTTTAACTACTTCATGATTCTTATCCAAAATGATCATGGTTGGATAAGAATATATTCCATTTAAAAAAGGAAGCTGCTCATGCGCTTTCGATTTGGTAGAGCCTAGGCAAGCAAGCAAAACAGGATAGTTAATACCTAAGCTCTTGCGATGGCGATTTATATTTTCAAATGCTCTTGCTGAATCATTGATTAGTTCGAAATCAAGAGCAACAATCATCAAACCTTTAGGACCATAAATACTTTCAGCTTCTTTCAGAAACTGTGCTTCGTCTAAGCAATTAGAACACCAAGTTCCCATCAAAGAAACCACCATTGGTTTACCATAAAATGTTTCATCGTTTATTGAAACCAAGTTCCCATTTTGATCAGGAAACGAAAAAGAAACGGAGCTATCAGGAAGTATTTTTGTGATTACTTCTGGATCGCGCAGTTCAAAGGATGAGTTTAATGTTGCCGTCCAGTTTTGCTGGTAGCAGCAACCGCTTTTGAAAACACCCCTTAACTGATCACCTTCGATAGCTGCAGTAAAAGAATAGACATGGGTTCCATCCATAGTACTCAATAAAATAGAATCATTTCTTATTACACCTTCTAAGAAACGATAGTCACCCGTTTCGGTAAGTATTGACCCCGAAACCATGTGTTGGTTTTGATCTATTTTGAGCAGTGTAGAATCTTCTATTTGCCCATCTTCTGTATAGAAATATGTTTTATGATAGCCTGTAAGATTTTGTTTAGGAAGCGTGTTTGCCGTGAAACGATAAGGAACATTTGCTTTTGCTTCGAACGGAATAGAGTGCGTTGTTTCACGCTTATCGTTAATCCAACGACCGTGTAACGTTGAATCATTTAAAGGTTTCACGTGAAAACGACTATCAAAGAAATCGCTTGCAAACACTAGTGTATCTCCTATTTGCTCAAACTTATTGAAGCCAATTAGTTCGCTGCTGTTTTTAACGAAAAAGGTTTTCTCCTTTAAATTGATCAACGCCTGCACGGGAATTTTTTCTGATCCAATGTCAAATGTTCCACGCCAAATTGTTGTGCCAGAAAGAATGGTTCCATGCACATATTGTTGATTTGAAAATACACCTTCTATTTGTTGGTCAACATCCAACATGTATTCATTACCATCAAAAACGAAACGCTGATTTGAGTTAGAAAAAATGGTCTTGCGGCTTTTTTCAACTTCGTAATAAACGATGCTGCCTTGCACAAGATGTATTTCCATTTTTTGTATTTCTTGCGACTCGTCCTTAGCTGTAAAAACAAGCGTTCGCGTTTTACCGACAGTGGTGTCACTTACTAAGTAAGCATCGCGATATCGTAATTGATTCACATTGGCTTTTTCAAATACTTCAAACTCTTTTTGCCAGTCAATCTTTTGATCGATGGACGATAAAATTTTCTCACCACTTACAGCCCATTTTGCGCTGGTAGCACCCATTTTATCTAAGCTGTCGGTCAAAGATTTAATGGTTGGTATTCCTTCAATTAAAGGAACAATCTTTTGTTCTTTTTTATCGAAAAGGGCACAACTATTAAGAATAAAAGCCGCAAGTAAAAAGCCGATTAAATGTTTCACAATGCGGTTTGAAATTGTTTTAGGAAACGGACATCGTTCTCGAAAATCATACGGATATCAGGAATTTGAAAACGCTGCATCGCACTGCGCTCAAGGCCCATACCAAATGCAAATCCGCTGTATTTTTCAGAATCTATTCCACAGCTTTCGAGCACAGCTGGGTCAACCATGCCGCAGCCCATTACTTCTAACCAACCAGTGCCTTTCGTAATGCGATAATCTAATTCGTTTTCTAAACCCCAATACACATCCATTTCGGCACTTGGCTCGGTAAATGGAAAGTAAGAAGGACGAAGACGAATTTTGCTTTTTCCAAAGAATTCTTTTGCAAAGTATTCTAAGGTTTGCTTCATATCGGCAAACGTTACGCCTTCATCAATGTATAAACCCTCTATTTGGTGGAAGATACAATGCGAACGCGCAGAAACAGCTTCATTTCTAAAAACTCGTCCTGGTGCTATGATGCGAATCGGTGGTTTTTCGTTTTGCATGGTTCGCACTTGCACCGATGAGGTGTGTGTTCGTAGCACATAATCTTCACCTGTTCCGTTTGGATTTCTCACAAAAAACGTGTCCTGCATGTCTCGTGCTGGATGCTCAGGTGGAAAGTTGAGCGCAGTGAAATTATGCCAATCGTCTTCTATTTCTGGCCCTTCGGCAACAGAGAAACCAATAGCATGAAAAATGTCAATTATTTCGCGTTTTATCAAAGAAATAGGGTGCTCCGCACCAGGCTCTTTATACATGGCCGGACGAGTAAGATCTAGCTTTTGTGTTTGATCTTTTTCGCTATCAAGCTTTTCTTTCCAGTCATTAAATTTTTCTTCGGCTTGCGCTTTCAGCTCATTGAGTTGCTTACCAAATGCGCGCTTTTCTTCTGAAGTAGCTTCTTTAAACTCTGTAAACAGGGTTTTGAAACGGCCTTTTGAACCTAAGTATTTGATTCTAAATTGCTCAGCGTCTTCTAAACGCTCAGCTTTAGCAGATTTTAGCTCGCTTACGAGTGCTTCAATTTTTTCAGAAAAAGTCATGGACGCGAAAGTAGGAGAAAGCCGCAAAGTAT
>JANRBI010000291.1:0-2976 GCA_030727625.1 Salibacteraceae bacterium | reverse complement strand
AAAAAAAGCCCCTGACCTAGGCCAAGAGCTTTTCAAATGCTGAGTTAACAAATCGTTTTTTACTTCTCCAAAATAGAAATCTTCATAATCACTGGTTCAACAGGCGTATCGCCTGGTTTAGTTGGAACCGCAGCGATAGAATCGATGATGTTTAAGCCTTCGATAACTTCACCAAATACAGTGTATTGCTGGTCTAAGTGTGGTGTGCCGCCAATGGTTGCGTAAGCTTTTCGCTGCTCGGGTGTGTATGCAAACACGCCCGTTGAGTTGGTAGCATCAATGATTGGTTGCACTTCGGTCATAATTTCTTGCACTGCTGCTTGGTCTTGCACTTTTGCCGCGGCTTGATAACGATCGAGGTATTCTTTGTTTTCTGGAGCCATGAAAAACTTACGAAGTTGCTGTTGTTTCATGTCAAACCCACAGCGCTGCTCAAATTGGGCCAATTGATCTATGTTGGTTACTTGACCCTGAACAATATAGAATTGTGACCCTGAACTGCGTCTATCTGGGTTTACTTGGTCGCCTTGACGGGCTGCCGAGAGAGCGCCTTTTTTATGAATAAACTGTGGTGTAATTTCTGCCTCTATGGTATAACCGGGGCCACCACTTCCGAGTTGTTTATCACCTTTTGCACCGCGAGAACCTGGATCACCACCTTGAATCATAAAGTTTTTGATGATGCGGTGAAACTGCAAACTGTCGTAGAAACCTTCTTCTACTAGTTTTAGAAAATTGTCTCGGTGTTGTGGAGTTTCATTGTAAAGTTCTACCACCATGTCGCCATAGTTAGTTGCGACTTTAAGTTTTGGACGTGCGTCTTGAGATTGAGCCATGAGTTGAAAAGTTAAAATCAGCGCGATAAGCAAACTACCTTGTTTCATATGCGTTTAGTTACTGGGTTAAGAGAAATCAAATCACAGGATTGATTTCGGACTGCAAATTTGTGGTTTGAGGTTGAAGAAAATATGATTCATTTGCTTAAAATGTTTAATTGTCGTCTAATGACTGGTAATTGAGCTAAAAATCGAAGAAAAAAGCGACTAATATTATCTTATTTTTGACGCTTTCTATTTTGCTAATAACATGAAGAAGATCCTATATTTTTTATTCATAGCCGTTTCGGCAGTTGCGCTTACAAACTGTAAAGGCAAAGATGCCCCGGGTAGAGCAGAGGTAAAAGTACTTGATGCTGAAGGCGTTTCTCAAAAAGGAGTGCACGTGACATTGTTCTGTACCCAACCAAATTGTATTGTAAAAACTACAGGCTTGACAAATAGCCTTGGTGTGTATGTAGAAGAGTTTGATTTACCAGCAGTGCTTCGTGTGCGTGCGGTTCGTTATGATAGCACCATCACTTATCAAGGTTTGCCGCCAAATCAAATTGAAGTGGTAAGTGTTGATTCACTTTGTGGTGAAGGTTTTATTACCATCGCAAACAACGAAGTGGCGTCAGAAGTAATCACCATTTTAGATTGTAGATAATCCAAAACGATATTTAGAAAAGGGCGCTTAAGTTTTCTCAAGCGCCCTTTTTTGTTTTAGCAATTTGTTTTGAAATTGTTTTCAGCCAGTCTTTGGACGCTTCTTTTTTTAAATTCCTTGATCGTCAATGTATTTGATAATCGCTTCTTTCATCATTTGCTCTTGCTCTTTTCCGCTGAGCATTGGTATGCGTTCGTTTCGCGTATAGTGCGGCCAGCCTTGTTTGTCTAAACCATCAAAAGAGTAATAACCGTAAGGTTCGAGTAGGCAACATACAGCAATGTGCATTACATCTAGCTTTTGATCCTTATTTAATTTTCTTGGACCTTGTCCAAGCTCGTTTACTCCAATTAAAAACAAGGCTGCTTGAAGGTCGATCGGTTGTTCAAATCGCACTTCTAGCCTCTTCATCGCTGTTTCGAACCGTTGTTCAAAATCCTGTTCAATCATAAATGCGAAATTACGTTTGGGGGCAATGTTCAACGCATAAATTTGATGCGTGGATTTTAATCATTGGGACATTATTCTTTTTATTCCGCTGGCTTTTGCCGCTTGGACTGGTTTTAGAAAAGGCTTTATTGTAGAGCTTGCGTCTATTATTGCCTTGATTGCAGGTATTTATATTGCTGCAAATTTTTCTGAAGTCACAGCCAACAAGCTAAAAGAATGGCTAGAACTAGAAGGAACTTGGCTGGGCTATGTTTCGTTTTTAATCACTTTTATTGCCGTGGTTTTTGGAATTCACGCCCTAGCAAAGCTGGTGGAAAAAACCGCCAATTTAGTAGCGTTAAAACTGGCTAATAAACTTACTGGATTACTTTTTGGTCTGATCAAAATGCTGCTGATTACTAGTATTATTTTAAACCTTCTTACTTGGGTAGATCAGTACATACCTGTGTTGCATAAATCGAGTCCAGAAGACAGTTTGCTCTTTGAACCAGTAATGAATGCTGCGCCAGCGGTATTGCCAATTTTGGCAGAAACAGAATGGCTTACCAAAGCCGAAAACATGATTACCCCGCTTTTTGATGCGGAGTTACATGATGCGGATACAATAAAATCTCTAACGGCAGATTAAGCTAAGATTGCCGCAACTCCAGGCAATGTTTTTCCTTCAAGAAACTCTAGCAAAGCACCGCCACCAGTAGAAACGTAGCTTACTTTATCGGCTAGACCAAATTCTTTTGCCGCAGCAACAGAGTCGCCACCACCAACTAAGCTATACGCTCCATTTTCAGTCGCTTCAGCTATCATGAGTCCAAGCGCTTTGGTTCCAGTCGAGAATTTTTCCATTTCGAAAACGCCTAATGGGCCATTCCATAAAATGGTTTTGCTTGCGCTAATGATTTCGCGATAGCTTTCTATAGCTTTAGTTCCCACATCGAGTCCCATCCAGTTGTCAGGAATTTCAGCGGAAAGCACTTCTTGTGTGTTTGCATCATTTGAAAAAGCATCGGCAATAGTGCTGTCAATCGGCAAATGAATTTTCAC
>JANRBI010000290.1 GCA_030727625.1 Salibacteraceae bacterium | reverse complement strand
TACCATAATAAGGCACATACTGAATCTTTTGTTGATTTAAAAATTCTCGATCGTTGGTCTGATTCTGTATACAATCATTACTACCATACTGGCAATGTAAATCAAGCTGAAATTGATTCAGCAATGTTTCTGTATCCCGCTGATTCATTGACAGAAGGTAAAGAAAAGCTTTACCGAATTTTAGCATCTTACTATCATAATTTGGGTAAGCCAAATTTTGCATTTCCTTACTTATTAGAAATAGAGAAAAGTGTTCGTAAGCGAAACGATAGTGCGCGATTATCGCTCATTCTGGCTGGGATAGCAGAATGTTATCGCTCGTTTGGTGATTATGAACAAGCAATTAACTATTCAGTAGAGGCGGTTGATTTAGCCAATAAGTATGGCGCTGATCTTGAAAAGGGATATGCACATGGGAGGCTAGGAGCTATTTTATTTGAGAAAGACCATCTTGATTCGCTGCATATTCTACCGCATTTGCGACAGGCGATAAAGCACTATGCTCTTTTAAGAAATAAGGATGAAGAAGCCAGTTATCTTGGTGATTATGCCAATGTTTTGTACGAAAACGGCAAAAAAAGTCAAGCGATAAATATGTTGCTAGCTGCAGAAAAGAAAATGGAGGACGGTGCTAGAAGAGCTCATCTTTTTAATGTTTTGTCAAATATTTATTTGCATTCAAACAAGGCAGATTCAGCGGTTTACTTCGCAAAGTTGGCCTTTGGTATTTCTACCGAATTAGAAATTCATACCTACGCATTCAATGCATCATCGGTGTTACAAATGGCTTATGATACACTCGATAGTATGGATCAGGCTTATTATTGGAGTATTAAAAACAATAAGCTCATGAATGAGCATTATGAAGACACTCGTGGTACAGATATTAGAATTACACAGCTAGAGGCAGAGCGCAAAACGCAAGAACTCGAAAACAATTACTTGAGAAAGAAAAAAGAACAGGATGAGCGATTCAATCAACAAAGCAGGGTAATTAGTATTGTTTCAGTTGCAGTGGCAATCATCATGTTGGTAGTTGTAATCGGGCTTTATCATCAAAGAAAACAATTGATTGAAACGCAGCAATTGTTGAAACTTCAGAAAGATCAAACAGAAGAGAAAAATGAGGAATTAACCAAGTTTATCAATGTTCGCGACAAGCTGATCAGCGTTGCTTCGCATGATTTGCGAGCTCCGCTAACAACGCTCAAAAACTTATTGCAAGTTTTTAAGTATCCTGAAATTACTCAAGAAGAAATTCAAGAAGCCATGACCATGCTCGAAGCTCAATATGAGCGCAGTATTGATATGGCCGATAATCTACTGCTTTGGGTTAAATCTCAACTGCAAGGCATTGAACCAAAAAAGGTAAGCTTCGATTTAATAGCGCTTAATCATGAATTGATTGATGTTTTTAAGTCGATATTGTCCACATCTGATGTAAAGGTTGAAGTAAATGGTACAGCAAATGCAAATGTTTATGCAGATAAAGAGATGGTGATGTTTGTGCTCCGAAATTTACTCCACAATGCAATTAAATTCTCTCCGGAGGGAGCAATAGTGCATATCGAAATACTTGAGTTTAATGATTTTATGCAATGGACAGTAAAAGACGAAGGAAATGGAATTAACCCTAAGGTTATACCAAATCTTTTTAAAATGAATAGGGTAGAAAACGCATCAGATCCAAAACGTGGCGCGGGTTTAGGACTCTATTTAAGTAAGTTTTTTGCAGAGCAAAACGATGGGAAGCTTTCTGTAGAATCAAAAGCGGGAGAAGGCGCTAAAATGATTTTGAAATTGCCAAAAGGGCAATAACCATTTCTGGTCTAAGGCTACTTTTTTTCCTGCCGCAATTATTTATAATTCGTCTGTTCATAGTTAGTTAATAAAATATAACAGCTTGTTTTACAGCAGCAATTTCTTTATTCTTCATTAAGCTGTTTATTGTTAGGTGATTGTTTGAGGGTTTACTTCATATTTGTACTCCCCAAATCCCCTCAGTCCTTATGAAAAATTGCTTAATTGTAATTAATTCATTGTCTTCACGTTCGCATCAAATTTTGAAAGAACTAAAACTTCAGATTCAATTATATCCTGAAACTAATTTCACCATTCTTCTCACAAAGTTTGCTGGTGACGCATTCCGTTTTTCATACGATTACACGCTTCAAGGAATTGATTCCATTCTTTCTTGCGGTGGCGATGGAACCTTAAATGAGTTGGTGAATGGAGCTTATAATGCCAAAGCTGATAATGGAATAAGTTTCGCCCATTACTCGTGCGGTAGCGCCAATGATTTTGCCAGAACTATAGGAAAAAAGTCGCTATCTGATTTGCTTGAAATGCTCTACAAAAAGCAATACACACTTATCGATCGTGCCTTGATTTTGAAGGATGGGCGAATTCGCAGAATAGTGAATGAGTCTACCTGTGGTATGGGAGCATTGGTGTGCAGAGATGTAGAACTAAGACGTAAAACACTGAATCCTAACCTCAATTATTTACTAAGTATTTTCAATAGATTAATCAGATTTCGAAAGCCATTAGTGCGGATTACGCTTGACGATAAGATAATTGAAACGAAAGTTCTCTTATTGATTATTTCTAAAGGAAACTTTGTGGGTAATGGTCTTGGATTAACTCCACAGGTAACGCTAGATGATGGATACTTTGGAGTCACAATTCTTACTGGGGCCACTGTTTGGCAAATGATTAGGTTTCGCAGCAAGTTGACTAGAAAAGAAGTGATTGATAGACCAGAAATTGAATATCTGAAATCGACTGGAGTGAGGGTGGAAGTGCTTAACGGACGTTTGCCTGTGGAAACGGATGGTGAATTTTTTGATATGCTTACTGTCGGTGAACACATTGAATATGGCGTGGAGATGAAATCTTTCAAACTCTGTTATTAGCAAAAAAAGCCACCGACCCCATGTAGTCGATGGCTTATGAATGAGTGACCCAGTTTCACTCTTATCTTGAAGCGGTGCTATTATTAAGCAAACCGCTAAAAACGCTTGCGTCTTGATTGCTTGGCAACACTGCGATTTGCACTTTAGATGCCAATTCTTTGTTTACCATGTAGTTTGCATACGCTGGGTTTTCGGTGCACAGCTTGGCCATTTTCATGTCTTGATCAAATTCAAGGCCTTCCATTTGCTTTTGCTTTTCTATTTCAGCCATATCAAGATCGCGCTGATGTTTAACTTCTAGCAGTTTTTGGTCGCGCTGATTTTTTAATTGCACTTCGGCCATCAATTCTTCTCTTTCGGCTTGAGCTTGGGCTTGTAATTTGGCTACCTGTTTTTCAGTTTCTGCTTGCGCCAATCGGTTGCTTCTTACGCTTTGCTCTGTTTCGGCATTAATTTTTTGCACTTTAGCATTCATTTCTGCTTTTGCCATCGCAACTTTTCCATCTTCTTCGGCTTGCTTGCGTTGGCTTATGCTTTTTTCTAATTCTAGGATTGATTGCTTTCTTATGCGTTCCAATTCCTGTTCTTGCATGGCCAATTGCTCCATAGCATTGGTATAAGTGCTTGGGAAGATCACATCAGCCACAATTACTTCTTTTATCGTTACTCCGTCTTCGCCCAAGTGATTGATTAGATATCCTTTAAGTTCTGATACAAAAGCGTGACGCTGTCCTGTAAACACTGAGTCTACATTGTCATAATGATTGGCTACAATGTTTGCCAATTCAAGCTGACGCGGAGCTATTACCAAAGAATCAAAATGGTTTGGACTTTCAAACTGAGTGCTGAATTTGTTGTAATCCTCAATTTTCCAACGCACAGATAAACTGATATCAAGTGGCACACCATCGCCCAAGCGCACATCTTGCATGGTTGAGCTAAACACTAAGTCTTTACTGATTTTTTCAGGCACTTTGGTTTCATTTTTACATGAGATTACGCTAAGTGCTAAAGTGCTTGCAACTAAGATTGAAGTAGCTAGTTTGTTGTTTTTTAAAGCTTTCATAACTGGGAATTTAAATTGGTTTTTGGTTTTAATTTCTGAAGCGAAACTAGGTCCGCTCATCAGCCTCAAAGTATGCAGATGAGTATGCGTAAGCCGCTGATGAGTATTCGTGTACTCTGGCTTATTTTCAATTAAATTTCAGCTTCATTTCACTGCAATCTCTATTTTGCGCCAAGTAAAAATGAATCCCTTTAAATAGTTAATATTATGTGGAAGAGAGTTTTAGCCGTAATAATCGGAATGGTGGTTGGCGGTGCCGTTGTAGGTTTGGTAGAAACACTTGGTCATTTGATTTTTCCCATAGACAAATCGCTCACTTCAACTCCGCAAGGCATCAAAACCTACTTAGAAACCGCGCCCTTTGGTGCTTTGGCTTTTTTGCCGCTGGCATGGTTTTTTGGTGCTTTTTCAGGAGCATTCGTTTCAACCCTTATTCAACCTGAAAGAAAAGGAATTGCGATCATCATTGTGATTTCTATTCTCCTAATCGGAACAACATTCAATTTTATATTCATACCTCATCCTACTTGGGTGCTTACAGCGGGCGTGCTGGTGCATCCATTAGCTGGAGCGCTAGCCATTTTGATCACAAAAGCCAAAGTGACTAAAGACTGATTTTCTGACTAAAACCATTACTGTTGAAGCAACTCAAAGAATTCTTTAAACTCCTATACAAACGCTTGGTTTTTTGGCTGAGCGCATCAAATAATCCAGTTTTTATTCTGGGCTATAAATGGTTTTACCATCCAAAAACTGGAACCATTTCTGTTTTCTTAGATCGCTTATCAAAATCGAGAAAAGTGTTTGTTTTTCAAGTAGGCGCAAATGATGGAATCACTCATGACCCGATTCACAAATTTGTAAAGCGCGATCAATGGAGCGGCATTTTACTCGAACCTCAGAAATATGTTTTTGAAAAATTTTTGAAACCGATTTACGCTAGAAATAAAGGTGTAATACCTGTAAATGCAGCCATCGGCTATGAAGATGGTGAAGCCACTTTATACCGAATTGCTTTCAGCAATAAGCGTTGGGCTACGGGCTTAGCTTCGTTTGATAAATCAAGTTTACAAGCACTTTTTGACGATGGAACTATCCTAAAAAGAACCATAAAAACAGGTGAGACATTTCCAAAAGAAGCGAGCAATCAGATTGCACAAGATCAAATTAAGACTTACAGTCCAAGTAGTTTGATCAATCAATATCAAGTGACTAAAATAGACCTGCTGATGATTGACGCAGAGGGTTTTGACTTTGAAGTGATTAAAATGTTTGACATGAATTTGGTAAAACCAGCTTCCATCATTTTTGAGCGCACACATCTTTCGGCAGAAGAACGAAAAGAGTGTGATGATTTATTGACACGTCATGGCTATCAATTCAAAGACATTAATGCCAACACGCTAGCTTGGCAGCCAGAGCTTAACGCGATTGTGGAGTAGTGAAATGGATTAACATTATCGGTTTGTGTTTGCAGTTTGTTGCCTTTTGGCTTGCTGCGCCTGAGCTTTTGGGCGAATCAACATTGAAGCGTTTTGAAAAAGGACTCGAAAAGTTGGTTTCGTCCATTCCACTGATATTGCTGTTGCTAGTCATGTTAGTGTATGGTAGCTATTTCTTTTACAATGCGATCATTGGTATTTCCGAAGGGCAAAACACTGGTTTAGAAGAACATGAAATCATTAGCTACTTCGTTCAGCTCGTGCTGTTTTCTATATTTTACTTGGTTTTTGTGATGCTTTACAAGCGCATTTCTAAGTGGTTGATGACGCACGTTTCCGAACCTTTGATTCATAAATTGATCAACAATAATGAGTCGCGAAAAAATGCGCTGATTGTGGGAGCCATTGTATTTAGTTTGGGCTTTTTCTTGCAGCTTACGGCTGCTATTTTCAGTTGAAAAACGCCTTTCAGAGCGGTGAATAAACCGTAAACTTGCCCTACTTTTTTTACATCGAAAAGAATTTTTAAAAGACAAGATTATGAGTGCAGAAGTTAGAGCCTTGGAACCAAAAGCAATGTGGAATCATTTTGCTGATTTAAATGCAGTTCCAAGACCTTCGAAAAAAGAAGAGCGCGTAATTGAATTTGCGAAAAAATTTGGCGAAAGCCTTGGTTTGCCTACTGTGGTTGATGCCGTAGGAAACGTAATCATTAAAAAGCCAGCGAGTCCAGGAATGGAAAACCGCAAAAAAGTGGTGCTTCAAAGCCACTTAGATATGGTTCACCAAAAAAACAATGCTACTCAATTTGATTTTGACAATGAAGGCATCAAAATGTATGTAGAAGGTGATTGGGTTAAAGCTGATGGCACAACACTAGGTGCTGACAATGGCATTGGTGTGGCTTCGATCATGGCTTTGTTGAGTTCAATAGATATTCCGCATCCGCCATTAGAGGCACTTTTTACCATTGATGAAGAAACCGGAATGACGGGCGCAATGGGGTTAGTTGGTGGTTTGCTTGACGCAGAAATCATGCTGAATCTTGATACAGAAGATGATGACGAACTAACCATTGGTTGTGCTGGCGGAACAGACGTTACCGCAACTGGCGAATACACTCAAGAACCAACTCCAGAAAACTACAGCGCACTTAAAGTCACTATAAAAGGCTTAACAGGCGGGCACTCTGGAATGGATATTCACCGCGGTCGTGGAAATGCTAACAAGTTGATGAATCGAATGCTCAAATTAGCAAACGATGCTTTCGCTATTGCGATCAGCAGCATTGATGGAGGTAGTTTACGCAATGCTATTCCACGTGAAAGCAATGCAGTAATAGTGGTGGCAAACCATGACTTAGAAGCATTTCAAGCTTGGGCTGATTCATTTTCTGAAACGCTAAAAGATGAGCATCAAACTACAGATGCTAACTTGACCGTGATCATCGAAAGCACAGAAACACCAGCAATGGTGATGGAAGCAGACGAGCAAATAAATATGCTTCGTGCTATTTATGCTTGCCCAGTGGGCATTTACCGCATGAGCCCTGATATTGAAGGTTTGGTGCAAACATCAAACAACCTTGCTCGAGTATTGATTGAAAATGGTACGTACAGCATTCAGTGCTTAACACGAAGCAGTGTAGATTCTGAAAAAGTAGACGAAGCCAACGCAATTCAAAGCATTTTTGAAATGATTGGTGCTGAGGTTACATTATCAGGCGATTATCCAGGTTGGACCCCACGTCCGGGAGCCGAAATCGTGAGCATTATGAGCAATCTTTACAAAGAAATGTTTGATGCAGAAGCGCATGTAATGGCGTGTCACGCTGGTTTAGAATGTGGCATTTTAGGAACCAATTATCCAGACATGGAAATGATTTCTTTTGGTCCAAATATAAAAGGTGCACACAGCCCTGACGAACGCGTTCAAATCAGTTCAGTACAGAAATACTGGGGCTTTTTGTTGGAAACTTTGAAACGAATTCCGCTAGCGAACTAATCAGATTTTCATTTAGAAAATGATCCAAATTATTAAAAAGTCGGCATTGCTTTTTGCAATGTCGACTTTCACTTTTATTGGCGCTTTTGCGCAAAACGATTCCGTCAATACCGATTTCGAGTTCAAAAATCGAACAGGAAGATTCTCCTTTTATTGGGGTTATAATCGCGCAGTGTATAGTAAATCAACCATTCACTTTAATGGACCGAATTACGATTTCACAGTATATGATGTTACTGGAAGTGACCGACCCACAAAATTGAGTTGGACTTATGTTCGCCCCGGACTGATTACGATTCCTCAATATGTGTATCGCATTGGATTTAATGTAACAGATCGCGTGCAGTTATCGGCAGGTTTAGATCACATGAAATATGTGGTAGATGTAAATCAAACTGCCCTAATGAGCGGAGTGATAACAGCTGACGCTTCTACAAAATACCAAGGCAATTACTTAAACGTTCCTATTGTGCTTTCACCTGATTTTTTAGAATTTGAGCACAGTGATGGTTACAATATGGTTTCATTAGATGTGGAGTATAATTACCCGTTTTTAAGATTTGCCAAAAACACCCTTAGGTTGAATGCCATGGGTGGAATAGGAGGCATTTTTATCGTTGCAAAAACCAAAGTAAGCGTTCTGGGCTATGGCCTGGATAACAATTGGCATATGTCAGGTTTTACGCTCAATGCAAAAGCTGGATTAAAGCTCGAATACAAGAATCATTTGTTTGCCATTGCTGCTTTGCGCGGAGGTTACAGCAGTTTGTACGATGTGCTGATTCACAACGAAGCTCCTGATCGCGCAGAACATAATTTAAGTTATTTAGAAGGTTTTGCAGCAATAGGAACCTATTTTAGATGCTGGAAGCCAAGAAAATAAGCCTATGAAATTCATTCTTTCTCTTTTACTAACCTGTTTTTCAATCTTGTGTGTTGCGCAAGAAGATTCGGTTCAGTCTATTATGATGCGTGGTATTGATTATCATGACAATGGACAATATGACTTGAGTTTGATTGAATATCAAAAAGCCTATAACCTAGAACCAAAGAATGCCTTTGTGAACTATGAAATGGCGCTTTCGCATTATTATTTGGGGAATAAAACCCGAGCTGAAAAATTTGCGAAAACAGCCAGTAACGAAGCTTCAGAAAATGGTTTGCAAGCCATCATTTTGCTCGGAGCCATTTATGACGAGCGTGGCGATCACAAAAAGTCAATTAAGATGTATCGCGAAGGCATCAAAACCTTTGGCGATTATTATTTGCTTTGGTACAACTTAGGTGTTACGGCCAACACGATGAAAGATTATGCTTTGGCTGAAGAAGCTTTTTTGAAGGCGATCAATAACAAGCTTGATCATGCGGGTAGCCATTATGCGCTAGCTAGCATCATGATGTTGCAAAACAGAAGAGTAGAGGCACTTTATCCTCTTTATTTCTTTTTGATGCTAGAAGCAGATACCGATCGCAGCGAAATGGCTTTTTCTGATGTGGTGCGTTTGATGCAGCGCGGTGTAGTAACTAAGCGCGATGAAAACGGACAGTTAGTGATAGAACTACAGGTTCAAAATCCTGACAAACAAGACGATCCGATGGGTGCGGGAGATTTGTTTCTAAGCATGCTTCAAGCAGCAAATAGTAATGTGGATAATGCAGATAAAACTGAATTGGAGCATTTTAAAACCAATACGAAGGACATATTCATGTTTATGAATAATCAAGATTTTGGCGATCGGAAAGACTTTTTCACGACCTATTACATCCCATTTTTTGCTGAAATTGTAGAAAGCAACTACTACGAAACGTTTGTTCATTATGTGCGACAATCAGCCTATCCTGATAGTCAGGCGTGGGTAATGAGCCATACGGATGAGCTTGGCGATTTTTTTGATTGGCTAGACAATCTTGAAGTTGACCAATAAATTATAGGTGTTCGCAGTCAGTATCAATTTATTTTTTCTTAGTCGTCAATCGCAACTATATTTGCCCTCAAACCCGTTTATTAATGAAAACAAGATTCCTATCCATTATAGCAATTAGCGCGCTTGCTGTGGCTTGTGGTGAAAATGCTTCACATGATAATCATTCAGGTGCTGATAGTTCAGCTCAAGAACAAAACGTACCAGCAGAAGAAGTAGGTGCAATGGCTGATTTCAAGTTCCACTCAATGATTGCCAACTTGCCATCGCCACTTCAAACATTTCAGATTATTGATAATGTTGATTTAAGCGAGAAGAGTATAGAACTTACACCAATTGCACAGGCGGCTAATTTGAGCACCAACTCAAGCAAGGCATACGGATATGGAGTTTATGTAACCGATATGGGTTTTATGGCATACCAAAAACAAAATCAAATGACCCTTGAATATTTGCAAGCATGTCGCACGCTTGCGACAGACTTGGGCGCTGGCGATGTTTTTGATCAAACTATTACTAGAAATTTTGAGGAAAACAGTTCAGAAGAAGCCAAGTTTGTTAGAATGATGGACGAAGCTTTCAATGAAATGGATCAGTACATGGTGAACAATGAACGTTTCATCAATGCAACAGAGATTTTTGTGGGAAGCTGGGTTGAAAGCCAAATCATTGCAACCAAAATGTTGCTAGGAGTAGAACTGTCTGAAGAGAACAGACCTGTTTATGAAGGTATTTACACCCAAAAAATGCACGCATCAAACTTGATGAATGTATTGGGTGAAGTAGATGATCAAATCAGTAAAGAAATTTATGCTTCCGTAGAAGATTTAATGATGTTTTATGCTGGTTTTAGCGACATAGAATCAATTTCACAAGAAGATTTAAATGAATTACACATGAAACTCGAAAAGTTAAAAGCACAGCTTTTGGCATAAATCAATCTAAAAGATAAGTGAACCCGCAATAGAAATGTTGCGGGTTTTTTTGTGAAAATTTAAAGAAGAAGAAGATGTGATGCTTTTAAATAATTTGAAAACTCTCGCTTTGTTCTGCCATTTTACTTATTGATAAACTATGGATTTCAATCAGTAAAATTCGTTCAAACGATTTTGAAGGCTTTAATTTAATATACTCATTCATCATCCTTCTGTTAACTTTAGATTCCAGCTCAAACTGCATTTTCACGGTCACTTGCTATCATTAACTTTGCTTTCAAATTCAATCATTATATGCTTAAGAAAATCATCATTGTCTTCGTTGCAATTATTGTATTAATCATAGGTGCAGCCATCGTGCTTCCTATTGTTTTTAAAGATGATCTTATAAAATTGGCCACCGATGAAGCCAATAAAAACCTCAATGCTACCGTAGCTTTTAAGGATATTGACGTATCACTTTTTACCAATTTTCCAGATTTTACACTTTCTATTAATGAAGTCTCCGTAAAAGGAAAAGGGCAGTTCGATGGTGTTACTTTGGCCGACATCAAGGCACTAGAAGTTAGTCTTGATTTAATGAGCGTAATCAATGGCTCAGAAATCAAGGTGAATTCGTTTGGTTTAGAAACTCCAAACCTGCATGTGATTGTGTTAGAAGACGGAACAGCCAATTATGATATCACCATTCCATCTGAAGAAGTGGAAGCAGCAGCCGAAGAAGCATCTTCTGAAAGCACGGCCTTCAAAGCTTCTGTAAGCGAATATTTTATCAGAAACGCACACATTATTTATGACGACCGTGAAGGTGCTATGTATGCTGAGTTGGTAGATTTTACGCACGAGGGAAGCGGTGATTTTACGCAAGATTTGTTCATGCTCAAAACCATGACCACAGCCAAAGAACTTACCTACAAAATGGATGGCATAAGCTATTTGAGCCGTACCAACCTAGAAATGAAGCTAGACATGAACATGGACATGCCCAACATGAAATTCACGTTTGATGAAAACAGCCTTCGCTTAAACGCGCTTGAACTCAACTTTGACGGATGGGTGGCAATGCCAGACGAAGCTGATGCACCGATAGATTTGGACATGACCTTTGGCACGAAGCAAACTACCTTCAAAAGCATTTTATCTTTGGTTCCAGCGGTATTCATGACCGATTTTGAAGACATTGAAACCGCAGGTTCTCTTGCGCTAAGTGGCATGGCCAAAGGCCGAATGGTGGGCGATTTGCTACCAGCATTTGACGTGACTTTGAAAGTAGCTGATGCCATGTTTCATTATCCTGACCTGCCTAAATCTGCCGAAAATATTGCGATAGATTTAAGAGCGCAAAACCCTGGCGGAAGTGATGACAAAACGATTATCGATATCAATACTTTCCATGTTGAATTGGCGAAGAACCCAATCGATTTGACGCTTCACATGCGCACACCAATATCTGATCCATACATGGATGCGACAGTTGTTGCCGATTTTGATCTCGCAACCATAAAAGATGTAATTCCGTTAGAAGAGGGGCAAAGCCTCACTGGAAAAATCTTCAGTGATTTGCACATGAAGGGCAATCAAAGTGCTTTGGATCAAGAGCGCTACCAAGACTTTGAAGCT
>JANRBI010000289.1:3556-11940 GCA_030727625.1 Salibacteraceae bacterium | reverse complement strand
TGGGCCAGCATTTTCTGGAAAATCAAACGGCTTTGTTTTGGCTTTGAATAGTTGCGCACCAACCAATTTCACCTTATAGTAAATGCTGATCAATTGGTCGGTTTCTCTGAAAGCTGATTGCTGAAAATAATCGGTGGTGTAAAAGTGTTCGAGCACTTCAACGGGTTGGTTGAGTTCTTCCATAAACTCGCGCACCAAACAATCGCGTGTGCCTTCTCCCCACTCTAATCCGCCACCAGGAAATTTGGTAAATCGAATATTCTTGATCAATTCATCGCTCACCAACAATTGATTTTGATCGTTGATCAAAATGCCATAAACACGCACATTAAATTTCTTTTCCATCACGGTTTTGTTGCTCTTATCATTTCTCGTTTTCCGGGCGGACCTTGCAAACGTTCTACCTTAAAACCAGCAGCTTGCATATCTCTTCGCACTTGTCCTTTTGCACAATATGTCACCAATACGCCACCAACACTCATCATTTCAAACAGTTTCTGCCAAATTACTGGCTCCCACAATTCGGGCTGAGCATGTGGAGCAAAAGCATCGTAATAAACCAGGTCAAATTGTGTGTCAGACTGAAATTCTTGCAATGATGACTTCACTTTTCTCAAAGAAAATCCTTCCGCTATTTCAGCAAACTCGCCCCAAGGTGCGGTATGCATCTTTTCAAAAACGCTCTCGGCTTTCGAATCATTCGACAACTTAGCATAGTTGAGTTTTGAAACCATTTCCCACGAAAGTGGATAAGTCTCAAGACTGGTGTAATGAACGTGTTTCCTGTCTTTATCTATTGCGGTGAGCATGGCGTTGAGTCCTGTTCCGAAGCCAACTTCAAGCAATTGAATACTTTCCTTTTCGGAAAATAAGGCCAAGCCCATTTTCAGAAAAACGTGCAAACTTTCGGTAAGCGCACCTTTGTGCGAATGGTAGTTTTCGTTGAGTGATTCTACCCTCAGCGTGTGCGAACCATCTGCACTTTCTATGATTTCGGGTTTTAATTTGTCTTCTTCCATGTTGTGGTTGCTTCAACAAGTTGCGGGAAAAAGCGTTCAAAATGCGCTTCAAATTCTGGTCTAATTTCTTCTAGTCTTGTGATTGCAGCACTCATATTAGATGGATAAGAAGTGCGTGAATCCATGCCTCGAAAAACCTGCTCTACTCCTTTTGCCGAAGCGTAGAATTTCAGCGCATTTCGGCTTACCATATATTCATAAAATCTAGCTGAACGCACCGGCATCAATTGCAAATGTTGCCCCACAGTGCGGTAACACTTTTCCGCGAAAGCGTCTAAATCTACCTCATGAAATTGCTGCCATTTATTGGCCAACACATGATCAAAAAGCACATCTACCACCACACCAGCAAACTTGTTTTGGGTTTCATGAAAAAGCGTTTTTGCATGGGTTACTTCATCATGCTGATCGGTAAACGTGTCGATAAACCGATGAAAACGAATGCCACGTTGCACATTTTCGCTGAAGCGAGATAAATCTCTGCCGCGCACGCCATCGCCAATATAGTTGCCAAACATGAGTTCAGGATCAGGATCGGCCAAGTAAAAATGAGCGAGATAATTCACCCACCAAAGGTACATTACCGCTGCTCCAATCTTACGCCCAATGATGTAAACTAGCGCGCAGAGATGCATTGCTCAAACTACATTTGGCGCTCATGTTAGCAGCCTCAAGATATTATTACAAAGCGCAACTCATTGGTTGGTCGGTCTATATTTTAATTGCTACTATTTTCCTGATCACCAGCGGCAACGAAATCACATTCAACATCATTGGAGGCATTTATTTGGTCTTTGTTTTGGGACTCATTTTTTCGCATTTATACCGATTGGCAATCATAAAATTAGGCTGGCTCGATAAAGATATTTTCAGCCTAATACCCAGAATTGCTGCCGCTTGCATCGCATTGGCCATCTTGTTTCAAGTGGTTTACATCAGTGTTGGAAATTTGGCTTTTAGCTGGAATTTGAAACTAAAACTCAATGAACCAAATACCCTCACTTGGGGCATGCTCTTTTTCATTTGGAGCTTGATTTATTTCTCGTACATATTTTTTCAACGCTTTCGCCAAGAGGCGATTAAAAACCTAAAACTAGAATCCGCTAAAAATGAATATGAGCTGCGTAGGTTGAAAGATCAGATGAATCCGCATTTCATTTTTAATGCAATGAACACGATTCGCGCATTGATTGATGAAGATCCGAAAAAGGCAAAAATGGCGGTTACGCAATTGAGCAATGTGCTGCGCTCTTCTTTACAAACAGGGAAGCATGATTTGATTCCGATTTCGAAAGAACTGGAAATAGTGCACGATTACCTCGAAATTGAAAAAGTGCGCTACGAAGAGCGTTTGCAGGTTTCTTACCATGTTGAAGACAAGGCCAAAAACGTTTTGATTCCGCCATTGATGCTTCAAACGATTGTAGAAAATTGCATCAAACACGGAATTTCTAAACTGCCAAACGGTGGTCAAATTTCAATTGCAAGTCATTTGAACGGTGAAAGTTGTGATATTGAAATCATCAATTCGGGACAGTTTATTCCGAATGCAGAAACAGAAACTTCATTAGGACTTGAAAACACGAGAAACCGCCTTAGTTTAAGCTTTGGCAAAGAAGCATGGCTTACCATTGGCAACAGCGACCAAAGCCATGTAAAAACAACCATACATTTACCATTAATTGCACAATCATGATACGAGCATTAGTTATTGACGATGAGCGCTTGGCGCGACAAGAATTGAAGAATTTACTTCAAAATTTTGAGCAAATTCAAGTAGTTGGCGAAAGCGGAAACGTAGACGAAGCACTTGATCTGATTGATAAAGAAAACCCCGATTTGATTTTCTTAGACATTCAAATGCCCGGCAAAAATGGCTTTGAATTGTTGGATGAAATTCAAGGCAACGCACCTGATGTGGTGTTTGTGACGGCTTATGACGAATATGCGCTAAAAGCATTTGAAGTAAACGCTTTAGATTATTTGATGAAGCCTGTAGACGAAGATCGGTTGGCCGAATTGATCTCGCAGATTGACACAAAAATCAGCAAGAAAAAAGCACAACAAGAAGCTCCTGTAATAGTTGATGACAGGCTCGATATCACAGATCAAGTCTTTTTAAAAGATGGAGAAAAATGCTGGTTTGTGCAGCTTGAAAAAATCAGATTGTTTGAAAGTGAAGGAAATTATGTGCGCGTTTATTTTGATGAAAATCGCCCATTGATTTTGAAATCACTAAATGCTTTAACAGACAGATTGAGCGAGAAGTATTTCTTTAGAGCAAGCAGAAAACACATCTTAAACCTACGCTGGATTGAGAAGGTAGAGACCTGGTTTAATGGAGGTTTACTCGTTATTTTAAAAGATGGAACTAAAGTGGAAGTTTCTCGTAGACAGAGCGTGAAGCTTAAAGAAATGATGGCTTTATAACCCTCACCCTACTTAAGTGTTAACGAGTTAAAATCACCCAAGACGAACGCCTTACTTTGCACCCATGAAGCCCCTCAACAAAAAAGGAAGCGATTTAACACCTGACGTACAATTCGATCCCCAATCGAGTACGTTAAGCATCAAAGGAAAATCTTTGCCCATGAATGAAGCAGATTTTTTCGGAGAGCTCATGCATTGGTTAGAAAGTTATTCAAAAGCACCGAATGATCAAACCACCATGGAAATTGATCTAAAATATTTGAACGGTAAAACGATTCGATCTTTACTTCAAGTTTTGAAGCAGTTTCAACAACTTAGCGCAAATGGAAAAAACGTACATGTGCAGTGGAGCATTCCAGAAAACGCAGAAGATATTGCAGAGCTAAGCCGAGACATTTTAAGTGGATTGCAAATGCCACATGAAATCAGAATGAATTAACTTTTTGCGCCATCTGGTGTTTAAGTGCACATGTCATTTGCTGAAAATCTTCTTAAAACCCTTTTTGCTCGAAATCCGAAAAATGAGTTGAAACTCGATTCGGGTAAGTTGACAAGGACCGAAGCAGAAATACAGGCTTACCAATTTTGGAAAACTGAATTCAGTGAAGCTTGCTTGGCTGAAATAGCACGTAATTTCAAACTAGGAAAATTAGACCTTAGAGATGATCTCAAAACGGTTTGGTTTAAAAACAAGAGCGCAAACGGCTTTCATATAAATCTTGAAGCGCTTCAAACCGATGGATTTGAACCTTGGTTTTTACTACAATATTTTCAAGATGCTACCTTATCATTGGGCTACAGGAAATACACAAGCGATTTCGAAACCCGCGAAATTGGCGGCAATATTTACCGCACAGAACGCACTTATTTAAAACCCCAATACATCTTAACAGAAGAAGATTTCACTCAAAAAGTGAAACAACTCTATGGCAATATTTTGATAGAGCTAACCTTCAATAAAGGCGCTCATCTCAAATTATTATCGACCATTTATTTCGACCGAAATTTCACCGAAGCGCTTCCATTTGATCAATATTTGGAAGAAATTCTGAGAACTTCATAAAGCCATTTATGCTTTCTATCTTCGCGGCTTATAAATCATCATGACTAGAAAAAATCTTCTTTTGAACGCGCTGGCAGCAATATCAGCTGCTATGCTTATCACAGCTTGTGGTAACACCTCTGCTCCTACTGCCTCAGTTGGAGCTATTTCGCCAAGCGGAGCAAAAATTGGCTACGTTAACAGCGATTCACTTTTCGAAAACTTTAACATGATTAAAGATTTAGAAGAAGAGTTGATTGCTGAAAAATTGCAAATGCAAAATCAATTTCAGGTTGAATATCAAAAACTTGAAAAGGATTACATGGATGCGCAAAAAGGTGCATCGCAACTTTCGCAAGAAGCTTTGGGTATTTTGCAAAGAAGATTGGCACAACGCGAGCAAGAACTTGGTCAAATGCAACAGCAAATGGAAGGCCAATTGATGCAAAGCGAAGGCAAGAAAAACGAAGAATATTTGAAAGTAATCCGTGAATATTTAGATAATTATGGTGCTGAAAACGGATACCAAATCATCTATAGCTACAATGGTGTGGGCAATGTGCTTTACATTGATTCAGCGTATGACATTACGAACTTGGTAGTGGATGGTTTGAACAAAACATACGAAAGCACGCAAGAAACCGCAGAAGCAGAATAGCGATGTACATCTCTAGAAAATTAAAACGATCAAACATTGTTGAATATGTGCTATACATGTGGCACATAGAGGAATTGATACGTTCATTGAATCACGACATCAATGAAATTGAGCATGCAGTAATTGTGTCTTTTAATTTAGACAACAAGAAAAACGCTGACATGATTCAGTGGTATGTTGACTTGATTGAGCAAATGAAAGAAGAGCGCATCAAAGACAAAGGCCACTTCGAAGAACTCAATGAGATCTTGGCTGAATTAAGCTACTTGCACTCGAGCCTACTCACTGTTTATCGTGATACCGAATACCAAACGTTGCTAGCTGGAGCGCAAGATGATTTAGAAGCTTTGCAAGCTAAATCAGGCAATAAGAAATCAAGCGATATTGAGTTGGCAATGAATGCCCTTTTTGGTGTTTTAGTATTGAAACTAAAAGGCAAAAAAGTAAGTGAAGCCACTCAAGTAGCCGTGAAAAGCATCAGTAAAATGATGGGACATTTGGCGCGTCAATACAACAAAATGAAAGAAGGAACATTAGAGTTACCAAGCGAAATGAGTAATTAAAATTTCGTTTTCTAAGATCTTAAGAGCCTCGTTTTCTATACGGAAACGGGGCTTTTTTTTGATAAATATGAATCGTTGAGAGAAACACAAATGACGTTTATGTTATCTTTTGAGATAACTTCGCAGAATGAGTAGGCATATAATTTTCTATGAGAATCATTTCCTTGATTTTTACTCAAAACAGGATCAAAAAGTAAGAAAGAAAATTCAATATGTTTTTGAGCTGGTTAAACAAGTTGATAGAGTTCCAGAAAAATTTTTGAAACATTTAACCGGAACAGATGGACTGTATGAAATACGAGTAGAATTCGAGTCAAATATCTATCGAATCTTTTGTTGCTTCGATAAAGGGAAGTTAGTGGTTCTATTCAATGGATTTCAGAAAAAAGACCAGAAAACACCTACCAGCGAAATAGAAAAAGCAATTAGATTAATGGACCAATATTTTAAAACTAAAAGCTAATAAGATGAAAGATTATACAGGCGTAAAAACTTTTGACGAATTAATTGAATTGGAGCACGGAAAAATTGGATCTGAAAAAAGAAACAATTACGAGGAGGGTGCGCAAATGTTTATCGTGAGTGAAATGCTAAAAGCTGCAAGAAAAGAAGCAAATCTGACTCAAGAAGAACTAGCTGAAAAGGCTGGTACAAAAAAAAGTTACATTTCTAAAATTGAAAACGGAAAAGGCAACATTCAACTCTCCACCTTGATCAGAATTTTTGAGCAAGGATTAAATAGAAGGATTGGACTGACATTTTTGTAATAAACAAAGGTTGACTTTGGTTAAAAAGCCGCTAACAACAATCTCAAATCTTTGTAAGGCAAGCCAAGCGATTCGCCTAGATAGCTATTGGTAAGTGTTCCATTGTATAAATACACCCCATTTCTGATTCCCAAGTAATTGCGGATCATATTTTCGATTCCGCCTTCATCGCCTGTTTTGAGCGCTATGGGTCCCATCACATTGCTCAATGCATGCGAAGCCGTTCTGCTTACTCTTGAGGCAATATTTGGCACACAATAATGAATGATATCGTGCAGGACATAGATAGGATCGTCATGGGTGGTAATTCTAGATGTTTCAAAACAACCGCCTTGGTCTATGCTCACATCTACTATGACAGATGATGGCTTCATCGATCGCACCATTTCTTCGTTTACCAAGCATGGAGTGCGGCCTTTTTCGCTACGGATTGCACCAATGGCTACATCGCATCGCATTAAAGCTTTCGCTAAAATTTTGGGTTGCAGCGTAGATGTCGATACGCGCTGACCAATGGCTGTTTGTAATCTTTTAAGTCGAGTAATTGAGTCGTCAAACACGCGAACATCAGCACCAAGACCAAGTGCGGCTCTGGCTGCGTATTCGCCCACAGTTCCAGCACCTATAATCACTACCGAAGTTGGTGGAACACCAGTAATGCCGCCAAACATAATGCCTTGCCCATTTATGTTGTTCAAATATTCGGCAGCAATGTGAATGGAGGTTGTTCCAGCAATTTCGCCCATAGAGCGCACTATTGGCAGCACACCATTTTCATCTGCAATGTAATCCCAAGCAATAGCGGTCACCTTTTTCAGCATCAAGTTTTTGATGTAGTTTTTTGGTTGCACATTTAGCTGCATGGCAGAAATGATTACCTGTTTAGGCTTCAAAAACTCCATTTCGGCTTCGCGCATTGGCTCCACTTTCAAGATCAAATCGGCTTCGTAAACCTCTTTGGTGCTATATGCTATTTGAGCTCCAGCTTCGCTATATTCTGTATCAGAAAAATGAGAAGCCTCGCCCGCGCCCGTTTCTATTACTACTCGATGATCATTATTCACCAGCAACTGCACCGATTCTGGCGTAAGCGCAACACGGTTCTCTTGCAAAGAATTTTCTTTTGGAATTCCGATGTACAGTCGCTTTCGCTTTGAGCCAACGGCCTGTAATTTTTCTTGTGGAAGCATCATGACAGCTTCAGACAATTCACGCTGGGTTTCTTTTGAAAAACTACTCATGCTCATCAGTAATTAATAGTGTTCGGGTAGGAAGATTGTCGGTGATAAAGATATGAATCGCATCGTCAGGAATGTAAGACGCTGCCATTTCGGGCCATTCTACAAAAATGGGTGCATTGCTGTTGAGGTAATCTTCCCAACCAATGTCAATAAGCTCGCGCTCTTGCTTTAGTCGGTATAGATCAAAATGAAAAATTGGATTTCCACCCGCAGTTACATATTCGTTTACAATTGAAAAACTAGGACTTGAAGTACCCTCTTCAACGCCCAAATCTTTTACAATTTGCTTGATGTATGTTGTTTTGCCTGCGCCTAAATCTCCGTGAAAACAGAATACTTGATAAGCTGGAATTAGCGCACGAATGGCTTCGCTCACTAAATAACTTTCGGCCTCTGTTTTTACTTCAATCGACTTTTGCATGCTGCACCTTTTCGTGGTGCAAATATCTTTTAGATATTCTTTGAAATCGACAATTTTCGGAATCTATTTCGGTAGTGTTTTTACCCCAAAGAAAAAGAGGTTTTACAGAGAGTAAACAGAGTTGTTTTCACCCCGATTGGCACGAATGCTTTTTCTGAAATCTGACAGCTGAAAACTGACGGCTTTTTAACACGAATGAGCACAAATTAGTTCCGCTGTAGCGGAATCGGTTTTACCGCAAAG
>JANRBI010000289.1:0-3456 GCA_030727625.1 Salibacteraceae bacterium | reverse complement strand
ATTCTATTTTGGTGAACAAACAATAAACGGAATGATCATCTCTTCCAATGAAATTCCACCATGCTGAAACGTGTCTTTATAGTAATTCACGTAATGGTTGAAATTGTTTGGGTATGCAAAGAAATCATTGCCTTCCGCAAAAATAAATCGGCTGCTCATGCTTGTTTTTGGCAAGAAAGCATCCTCAGGGTTTTTCACTTCAAACACTTCCTTTTCTTGGTAATTCAAATTCTTACCAATCTTGTATCGCAGATTTGTGTTGGTATTTCTATCACCAACCACTTTTATGGCATTTTTCACATGCACCGTACCGTGATCGGTTGTGATGATCATTTTTCCACCCATGGCTTTAATGCCTTGCATGATGTCTTTTAATGGCGAATGCTCAAACCAAGAAAGAGTAAGTGAGCGATATGCGCTTTCGTCATCTGCCAACTCGCGAATCATTTCCATTTCGGTGCGCGCATGGCTCAACATATCTACAAAATTGTAGACAATTACATTCAAGTCGTTGTGTGAAAGTGAATGCAGATTCTCTACTACTTTTTTACCAAAAGTTAAGTTGGTGATCTTAGCATAACTGTGCTTGATTTGTTTTCCAGAACGCTTCAAGTTGTCCACCAAAAATTCTTCTTCATGAAGGTTTTTGCCGCCTTCGTCTTCATCGTTTTTCCAAAGTTTTGGATGGCGTTTTTGTATTTCGCTTGGCAACAATCCTGCAAAAAGAGCATTTCGCGCATACTGCGTGGCTGTTGGCAAAATGCTGCAAAACATTTCTTCTTGGTCTATTCTAAAATCTTCACGAATTACCTTTTCAATCGTTTTCCATTGATCCAATCTTAGGTTATCAATCACCACCAAAAACAACGGTTTTTCTTTGCTCAAATGAGGAAACACCCAATCTTTTAGCAATCGGTGACTCATCATTGGTCTGTCATCAGAATCGTGGTGCAACCAGTCGATATAATTGTCTTCAATGAAGCGAGCAAACTGATTATTCGCTTCTTCTTTTTGCATGTGTAAAATCTCACTCATACTTGGGTCACCACTTTTTTGAAGCGCCAAATCCCAATTTACAATTTCGCCATACAGTTCTTTCCAATCGCTCCAATCTAAACGATCGTTCAATCGCATGCCTATTTGTCTGAACTCTTGCTGGTAGCCGGTCGTAGTCTTTTCGCTTACCAATCTTTTGCTATCTAAGTTCTTTTTCAAACTCAACAGAATCTGATTCGGATTCACTGGCTTGATTAAGTAATCTGAAATTTGAGAACCAATCGCATCTTCCATGATACTTTCTTCTTCACTTTTCGTAATCATGATTACTGGCAACGAAGCCTCCAAACTTTTAATCTGAGCAAGTGCTTCAATTCCCGAAATCCCAGGCATGTTTTCATCCAGAAAAACAATATCGAAGTGATTTTCTTTTACTTCTTCTACTGCCTCTACTCCAGAAGTTACCGCAGTCACATGGTAACCTTTATTTTCAAGAAACATGATATGTGGTTTTAGCAAATCGATTTCATCGTCTGCCCAGAGAATTTTTACTTGTTCGTTGCTCATAGTAGATTTTATCTTCGCGCTCAAAGGTAGACCAGGTGAGTATCCAACCCAAGGCTAAAACGCTAAAGACATTTAACGACCCGATCTATGGGTTTATTACGATTGAAGATGCTTTAATTTTCAAGATCATAGAGCATCCTTATTTCCAGCGACTTAGACGTATTACGCAGCTTGGGTTAACCAACTTGGTGTATGGTGGCGCCAATCATAGTCGATTTCAGCATACCATGGGTGCCATGAATTTGATGAAGCAAGCCATTGCAACGCTTCGCACCAAAGGATTCGAAATCACAGAAGAAGAAGAACGCGCCAGTAAATTGGCCATTTTGATGCATGACATTGGTCACGGACCTTTTTCGCACGCACTAGAAAACACGATTGTTCGTGGCGTGCATCACGAAGCTATAAGTCTGCAAATAATGCATGACCTAAATGCTGAGTTTGATGGAGCACTCAGTCTAGCTATTCAGATTTATGAAGGCACGTATCATGTAAAATTCTTGCACCAATTGGTAAGCAGTCAATTAGATACGGATCGACTTGATTACCTGAAACGTGACAGTTTTTTCACAGGTGTTTCTGAAGGTGTAATCAGTTCTGAACGCATTATTAAAATGCTCACTATTCATGATGGCGAATTAGCTGTGGAAGCAAAAGGAATTTATTCAGTAGAAAAATTCTTGATCGCAAGAAGATTAATGTATTGGCAAGTTTACTTGCACAAAACCGTGCTTTCAGCTGAGTTTCTACTGATGAATATTTTGCTTCGCGCAAAAGAACTAGCTCAATCAGGCACCGAAGTTCCTGCACCTTTTGCTTTAGATTTTTTCTTGAAGCAAAACGAGATGTTGAGTTTAAAAGAACATGCCAATTGGTTACCGCTGTTTTTAAAACTTGACGATGTAGACGTGATGGCAGCCATCAAGCAATGGACAAATCATGAAGATCATGTGCTGAGAGAACTTTGTAACCGTTTGCTCTATCGCAGACTATTAAAAACAAAAGAACTTCCATCGCCACTTTCTGTGGAAAAACAAACAACTTACCAAGCGCAGCTTGCAGAAAAATCAGGTTGGACTGTAGACGAAACACGCTACTTGTTTTTTGAAAGATCACTCACCAATACAGCTTACAACCCTGAAAGTGAAATGATTAAAATCTTATTTAAAGATGGAACATTGCGAGACATTTCAGAAGCTGCAACCATTTTCAGGTTTAGTTCGCTCGCTGTGCAAGAGACCAAAAACTACCTCTACTTTCCTGAAAACATGTCGCTTGCTTAAACTTTGTTGAAAACTAGCACAAGCGGTTAAAACTTAGGTCCATGTTGACCCTACTTTTGATGCTTATGGCAACGAGTATATCCTACCTTTGCCGCGTTTTTTAAATATCCTTAATGGAGTTTTCAGCGAGACAAATAGCAGACATACTGCAGGGCAATGTAGAGGGCGATGATAATGCTGTAGTAACAGATTTATCAAAAATCGAAGAGGGAAAAACGGGAACGTTAACCTTTCTCGCAAATCCAGCATACACCGAATATATTTACAAAACCGAGGCTACCATAGCCATCGTTTCACAAGATTTTAAGGCCGAAAAACCTATTCCAAGCACGCTAACTTTAGTGAAAGTAGCAGATGCAAGAATGGCTTTTGGTAAGCTTTTAGAAGCATATTCTGGCATGATGAAGCCTGAAGCGGGCATTCATCCAACGGCCATCGTTAGTGCTGATGCTACTGTTTCAAAAAGTGCATACATCGGTCCAAACGTGGTGATAGAAGCCGGAGCCGAAATAGCCGATGGTGCTGAAATAAATGCAAATGCTTTTATTGGTGCTTTCGCTAAAATTGGCAAGAACTCGGTGTTGCATGCACGCACATTTGTGGGTCACCG
>JANRBI010000288.1 GCA_030727625.1 Salibacteraceae bacterium | reverse complement strand
ATAAGTATACTGAGCCAAGAGATTTTCATTCGGTCAAATGTATACTTGAGATTCATTCCGAACAATCAAATTGTATTTTCGCCCGATGGCAATCATTCAGGCTAAAAACCTATTAAAACAATACGATTCTCTTCAAGTGCTGAAAGGAATCAATCTTGAAATTGCAGAAAACGAAGTGGTCAGCATTGTTGGTGCTTCGGGTGCAGGAAAAACAACTTTACTACAAATTCTTGGCACATTAGACCGCCCCGATTCAGGTGAATTGATCATTGCAAACAAATCAGTTTTCACACTAAAAGACAAAGAGTTATCTCAATTTAGAAATCAGAAGATCGGATTCGTTTTTCAGTTTCATCAGTTGCTTCCTGAGTTTACTGCATTAGAAAATGTTTGCCTGCCAGGCTTCATAAAAGGCACGCCAAAAGCTGAGGTTGAGAAGCGCGCTTTAGACTTACTTCGCTTTTTAAAAGTGGATCAGCGCAGCACGCATCGCCCAAACCAATTGAGCGGTGGTGAGCAACAGCGGGTTGCTGTTGCAAGAAGCTTGATCAATAATCCAGCGGTAATTTTTGCAGATGAACCTTCAGGAAATCTTGACTCAAAAAATGCTGAAGAACTTCACAATCTGTTTTTCGATTTAAGAAATGAATTTGGCCAAACCTTCATTATTGTGACCCATAACAATGAGCTAGCAAACATGGCCGATCGTAAACTGGAAATCGCAGACGGAATTATAAAAGCCTAGCATGCTGATAGGAAAAGCGCTTGCCGCACTGCTTGAAGAAAAGTACGAACGCTATGCCAACAGCGACTTTATTGGTACTGATCCCATTCAAATTCCAAGGCAATTTTCTAAGAAAGAAGACATAGAAATTGCTGGTTTCTTGGCTGCTACCATTGCTTGGGGACAACGTGTGAGCATCATCAAGAATGCACAAACACTGGTTGACCTCATGGATTCGGCACCGCACGATTTTGTTTTGAACCATCAAGCAAGCGATCGCAATCGATTTAAAGGCTTTGTACACCGCACTTTTTCTGATGTTGACGCCATGTATTTCATGGAAGCATTGCAACATATATATCAAAACAAAAATGGCTTAGAAGCTTGTTTCGCTCAAGGCGAAAATGCACAAGAGCGTATTGGAAATTTTCATCAAACCTTCTTTGAGATTGAACATTTGCAACGCACCAAAAAGCATGTTTCAAATCCAGAAAAAGGCAGCTCTGCCAAGCGATTGAACATGTATTTGCGTTGGATGGTGCGCCCGGCAACCGAAGGCGTTGATTTCGGAATTTGGAAATCCATTCCTACTTCACAACTAATGCTTCCGCTAGATGTGCACACAGGCAACGTAGCGCGAAAACTCGGTTTGCTTACGCGAAAACAAGACGATTGGAAAGCCGTGGATGAGTTGACTTCAAACCTCAGATCATTTGACGAAAATGATCCTGTGAAATACGATTATGCACTTTTTGGAATTGGTGCATTCGAAAAGGGAATTATTGCCTAAAGTGACGATTGTCATGGCTTAAAATAGCGCAAAAACTATCTTCGCACACATGTCGCAAAAACCTATTGAACTGCCTTTTGAAGCGGACAACACTCCTGCTTGGAAAGCGCGCGTTGAAAAAGAACTTAAAGGAAAATCGTTCGATGATTTCTTGGTTTGGAAAAGCCTTGACGGTTTTGAATTAGAAGCTTGGCAAAACACATTACCGGATCCGTTACCTCAACTTCAACCGCTTCAGTCGCCTTGGAAATCGCTTGAACCTGTCTACGAAACAGATGCTCAATTGGCGAATAAAAAAGCCATAAACGCGCTGATGACTGGTGCACAAGCCATTTGGTTTGAAAAGCGTTTTATGGGCGCAGCAGCCGAGGTTGCGTGTAACGCAATTGATCAAGAAATCGCACCTGTTTTCATCAATCATACTTCGTTTAACGATTCTTTCTCTTCGGTTTTAAAGCATAATAATGCACTTGAGGTTAACCAAAGTAAAACACAATTAATCAATGGGTTAAGACTACGAGAACGCGGAGCAACTACGATACAGGAAATTGCTTATTGTATAGCTCAAGCCATTGAAATAGGAAACGCAATTGGTTTTGACAAACCAATCATTTTTAAGCTCGGTTACGGAAATCAGTTCTTAACCGAAATAGCAAAAACACGTGCCTTGCGTTGGCTCTGGAGCGGCATTTTACAAAACGAAAACCAAGCGGCTGCTAACCCAGAAATAATTGCTTGCAACCTCCAAAACACCTACGCTCATAACGATGAACACACCAATATTTTGCGTGCCACTTCTTCAGGATTGAGCGCTGTAATTGGCGGAGCACAATTGGTGATGATAGAGCCTTGGAATATAGCTTGGAAACCAGAAGATGCGATGGCTGCAAGGATTAGTCGCAACATTCACAACCTAATGCGTGATGAGGCTAAATTGGATAAAAACCTGAACCAAGCAGACGGTTCTTACTTCATAGAAAACTTGACCGTTGCCTTAGCAAACAAAGCTTGGGAATTGGTTCAAACCATTGAAAAAGCTGGTGGTTTTAGTGCTTACGCAAAATCTGGCAAGTTGAAATCGGAACTGATTTCACAACAGGAAAAAACAATCGAAGCTTATAATGCAAGCGGCAAGATTCTGCTTGGCGTGAACAAGTATTTGCCAACTCAGAAAAAAGATGAGCAAGGACCAAGTCATTCAAGCTATGAGCTTCTGCCAGACTATCTATTTCTACCAACGCACATAAACGCTTAAGAATGAGTATATACAGTACATTAAGTCTAGCGCAACTCACTCAAAATCTTTCTGCATCAGCAAAAAGTGATGCGCCAAGCGTGTGGAAAAGTGCCGAAGAAATTGAAATCAATTCGATAGAACCAGCCTTAGATGCAGCAGACTTCCCACACATGAATTTTGGCGCTGGTGCAGCACCATTTTTACGTGGACCTTATGCCAGCATGTACACCATTCGCCCATGGACGATTAGGCAATACGCTGGTTTTAGCACAGCTCAAGAATCGAATGCGTTTTACAGAAGAAACTTAGCTGCGGGTCAAAAAGGCCTTTCGGTAGCTTTTGACTTGGCTACACACCGAGGTTATGACAGCGATCACGAGCGTGTAAAAGGCGATGTGGGAAAAGCGGGCGTTGCAATTGACACGGTTGAAGACATGAAAGTGCTTTTTGACCAAATCCCGTTAAACGAAATGTCGGTTTCTATGACCATGAATGGTGCGGTAATTCCAATCATGGCATTTTACATTGTGGCAGCCGAAGAACAAGGCGTTTCAGCTGATTTGTTGAGCGGAACCATTCAAAATGATATTTTGAAGGAGTTCATGGTGCGAAACACGTACATCTATCCACCTACACCAAGCATGCGCATTATTGGTGATATTTTCGAATTCGCTTCGCGCAATATGCCGAAGTTCAATTCGATTAGTATTTCGGGTTATCACATGCACGAAGCGGGCGCTACTGCAGACATTGAGCTTGCTTACACGCTTTCTGACGGGTTAGAATACATTAGAACCGGATTAGCCGCTGGACTCAAAATTGATGAGTTCGCTCCTCGCCTTTCCTTCTTTTGGGGAATTGGGATGAACCATTTCATGGAAATAGCCAAAATGCGCGCAGCTCGCGTGCTTTGGGCTAAATTGATCCATCAATTTAATCCGACCAAAGAAAAATCGATGGCCTTGCGCACGCACAGCCAAACTTCGGGTTGGAGCTTAACAGAGCAAGACCCTTTCAATAATGTAGCTAGAACCAGCATAGAAGGTTTGGCTGCAGCAATGGGCGGCACACAAAGTTTGCACACCAATTCTTTAGATGAGGCCATTGCTTTACCAACAGATTTTTCGGCACGAATCGCAAGAAACACACAGCTTTTCTGGCAATTAGAAAGTGACATTTGCCGAGGAATTGATCCTTGGGGTGGTTCCTATTATGTTGAAAAGCTCACGGCCGAGCTCATCAATAAAGCCACAAAGCTGATGGATGAGGTAGAAGAATTGGGCGGAATGACCAAGGCAATTGAAGCTGGAGTTCCTAAAATGCGCATTGAGGAAGCTGCAGCAAAAAAACAGGCAAGAATTGATAGTGGCCAAGAAATCATTGTTGGAGTAAACCGCTACGAAGTAGAAAACGACACTGAAATCGATATTCTTGATGTTGACAACACCAAAGTGCGATTAGAACAAATTGCAAGCATCAACGCAGTTAAAGCAAATAGAAATTCCACGGAAGTGGAAAAATGCCTTAAAGCAATAGAAGATGCGGCCGCAAATGGCACAGGAAACCTACTTGAACTTGCTGTAAATGCAGCGCGAGCGCGCGCCACGTTAGGCGAAATAAGCATGGCGATGGAGAAAACCTATGGCCGTCATAAAGCAGAAACAAGAAGCATTAGTGGTGTATATTCGGCTGAAATGAAGAAAGACGCATCCTTTATTAAAGCATCTGCCTTGGCAGAAGAAATAGCTAGAGAGCATGGCAGAAGACCACGAATTTTAGTTGCTAAAATGGGGCAAGATGGCCACGATAGAGGCGCTAAAGTAATTGCTACAAGCTTTGCGGATATTGGTTTTGATGTGGATATCGGACCGCTATTCTCTACTCCTGCCGAGGCCGCAAGAATGGCTATGGAAAATGATGTTCACTTTGTAGGTGTGAGTTCGCTGGCAGCAGGCCACAAAACGCTAGTTCCTGAACTTATCGAAGAATTGAAAAAATTGGATTGTGATGATATAATCGTGGTAGCTGGTGGGGTAATTCCACAGCAAGATTATGCATTTCTATTTGATGCAGGAGTTTCTGCTATTTTTGGTCCAGGCACAGTGATAAGCAAGGCGGCTATTGAAATGTTAGAACAACTTAAAAATAGACTGAAAGCCTAATTTCTAGCTTTTGTATAATTTAAGCCAAAGACTAGATGGCAAATTAATGGGTTAAGTTTACTTCTCCCATAGAAGAATTCATTTGCCAAACAAATCAAAAACACTTCTTTAGAAAACCCCATCTAAAGAAGGCGTAGTAAAACAATTTAATGAGCACAACGGCACAAAGACAAGAAGAAATGCGCATTGTGGGGAGCATAAAAGACGGCAACCAAGCTGCTTTTGCAGAACTCTATGATCGCTATTCAGGTGCGATGTATAGTATTTGCCTTAAAATGCTGAAAGACAGTGACGAGGCACAAGATGCACTGCAGCAAAGCATGGTAAAAGCTTGGAAAAACATTCAAAGCTATGACGACAGCAAAGCATCAATATTTACTTGGCTGCTGAACATAACGCGAAATACCTGTATAGATCGCATTAGAAGTTTAAACAGAAAGCCTGAAATCCAAGACATTGAGCAAAGCGTAAGTTACCTCGACCGATCGGATAAAGCAACTGAAAACAAACTAAACACTGATACAATTGGTTTGAGAGAAGCGGTAGAAAAGCTTCAACCAGACTTACGGGTTTTAATTCACGCAGCCTACTTTGGTGGCTTTACGCAACAAGAAATTTCTGATAAAATGGAAATTCCTCTTGGAACTGTGAAAACCAGAATGCGAACTGCCATTAAAGAACTTAGAAAGATATTTGACTAAAGTGGATATACAAGCATACATAGAATCAGGAATAATAGAAGCCTATGTACTCGGAGCCGTTACTGATAAGGAACGCCAAGAAGTAGAGTGCATGAGCAAGATCTATGAGGAAATTGCTGCAGAACTTAAAGTAGCTGCATCAACCATGGAATCTTTCGCTTCTATTGATGAGGTTAAACCTCCGGCTCATTTAAAAGCAGCCATATTGGAGGAAATAGCGAAAAGCGAACCCAAGGTAATCTCTATTGCAGGAAACAAGCAAGAAACAAGCAATGATGATCATACAACAGAAACGATCAGTGATAGCACTAACAATAACCAAAGCTGGCTAAGAGTGGCAGCAGCAGTTGCGTTGGCAGTAGCGGCAACGTTTAGTTACTTATATGTAAACAATAATGCTCAGCTAACTGAGATCAGGCAGCAACTTGCAGTAATAGTAGACAGCAGAGATAATGTAAGCCAAGAATTGGAAGTATTGCGAAACGAACTTTCGCAAACCAAAACCGAGTTGGCTTTTTTACAAGACACTGCTACTACAAGTGTGCCTATGAAAGGAATTCCTGAGAAAGCAGCCAGTGCATTAGCAACCGTATTTTGGAATGAACGCAGCAGCGAAGCATACATTAGCGTAGCATCTCTACCCGAAGCACCGGCAGGAAAACAATACCAACTATGGGCCATTGTAGATGGTGTGCCTGCAGATATGGGGGTGCTTGAAATCCAACTAGCAAACCACCTTCAAAAAGTAGTAAACATCAAAAATGCTGTAGCTTTTGCAGTTACACTTGAAGACGAAGGCGGAAGCCCAACACCAACATTATCAGAAATGTATGTGATTGGAAATGTGACTTCATAAAATAGCCTGAACATCAACATTTCAGCTGATTGTACAATCAAACATGCAGTTTGTACAGAATCAGAAATTCAAGGAAAAGTTTAAAATATGTTCGCATTGCGATTAAAGGAGCTGTTCTTCCCCTAAGGAAACTCCCAAGAAATAAAAAGACCCGTGCCCACGGGTCTTTTTATTTCCCTATTTGTTCCAAATCATTTCTAAGACTTGGTAAAATAGTTTTTAACTGAAGTTTGATTTTTTCAATGAGCTCAGTGATTTGGTCTTCGTCACATGTATCCTTCGCAATCAACTCTACTTTCGCCAGCATCTCCATAATTTGAGGAGCACCTAAATTATCAAAGATTGGCTTCACTTTGTGTGCATGATAAGCCACGGTTTCGAAGTTTTTAGCTGCTAAACTCTCCTCTATCTGTTCCATCGCTTCTGGAGCCCGATAAAGAAACATCTCTACCATTCGTATCACAAAGTCATTCTTCCCACGTGAAAGCGCTTTTAGTTTTTCTAAACTATAAAGGCTATTGGTGGCAGCTTTCATTTCTTTCGAAAAAGTTTCCACAACGCCTTCACCCATCCACTTTAATAATTTTAGAACAAATGTTTCTTCTTCAAAAGGTTTTGTGATGTAATCATCCATTCCAACCTCAATGCAGTGATCTAAATCACTTTTTATAACATTGGCCGTCAAGGCTATAATGGGTGTGTTTATCCCACTATTTCTAATAGAAATTGTCGCATCAATACCACTCATTATTGGCATTTGCATATCCATTAATATAACATCAAACGTTTTGTTTTTTGAAAGCTCTACTGCCTCAAACCCATTGTTTGCCATGGTTACATTAATATTATAAATGTCACAAATTACTTGAACCACCATTTGATTCATATCGTTGTCTTCTGCAACTAAAATTGACTTATTGCTGAGCTTAGCTGCCTTATCCAACAAAGTGGTTTCTATGAAGCTCTCATCTTTATTTTCATTTGACTTATCGAATGTCAGTTCAAAAGAAATTTTGGTTCCAATTCCTTTTACCGACTCAATATGCATTTTACCACCCATGAGCTCAATAAGCTCTCGGCTGATGCTCATGCCAAGTCCTGTACCGCCATATTTTCTTGTAATACTTCTATCCTCTTGAATAAACTTATCAAATATTTTATCGATAAATGATTTATCCATGCCAATGCCAGTATCGGTTACAGCAAAGTATATTCTTTGAGATTTTTCATTTTCACTAAATAGTCTTGCCTGAATTTTCACTTTGCCTTGATCAGTAAATTTTACTGAGTTTCCGGCAAGGTTAATGAGCAGTTGATTCAATCTATGTGAATCTCCTAAAAGCAATTGATCAATGCGCTCATCAATTTCCGTTTGAATGATGATAGACTTCTCTTCTACCCTGGTTGAAAGTATATTAACTACTCGGCCGATAGTTTCCGTAATATTAAAAGGAATGACTTCAATTTCTAGTTTTCCCGCCTCAATTTTCGACATGTCTAGAATGTCATTCAAAATAGACATCAAATGATCGGCCGCAACGTGGATATTGTCTAAGTAGCGTCTGTCTTTTTCATTCAGATTAGATTTTGACAATTGACGCAAAAGGCCCATTATCCCATTCATGGGAGTTCTAATTTCATGACTCATATTGGCCAGAAAAAGCTCTTTTGCCGAAGATGAGGCTTCAGCCTGAGCTTTTGCCTCAAGCAGTTCTTCTGCCAATTTCTTTTGATTGGTAATGTCTAAATGAATCCCTATGGAACCTGTTTGAGTGCCGTTTTGGTCATAAGCTGGAGCACCAGAAATAAGCCACCATCTGCGTTCGCCAGACTTTACAACTACTTCCATTTCATAGGCATCCGAAATACCTTGTGTGCGCTCAACCGTTTTCAATGACATAGCTTCTTTAGCTTCATCATCAAGCAATAAATCAGAAGCGCATTTGCCAATCATTTCAGATAAACGATAACCCGAAATTTCACAGAACATATTGTTAGCTGTGATAATCCGATCTTCCAAATCAACTTCGGTTAATCCCAAGTTCATGTTGGCGATAATATTGCGATACTTTTCTTCGCTGTATTTAATCTTTTCTAGCGCTTTTTGCTTGTCGGTCACATCTCGATAATTCCATAGGTGACCGCTATATTGATTATCGATGTAAATTGGAATGTAATCTCGTTCTAAGATCATTCCATTTTTCATGACTAATTTATCTCCTAAGACTTTTTCTCTGGTTGAAATTATTTCCGCAATGCGCAGAATAAAACCCTTTTCATCTTCAAAGTGATGTTTCGATTCTTCAGCCGAATTACTACAATCTGCTCCAACCAAATATTCAGGTGCAACTGGCACTCCAAACATTTGCGTAAAGCGAACGTTGGTCAAAACGATTTTTCGGTTTTCATCTTCGAGCAGCACAGCGCTTTGCAAACTCGCGATCAAATTATTAAGTCTGTTTCTTGAAATAACCGTTTCTGAAATATCTCTAGCTACTGCAGATACATAGCTAAGTTCTCCAAAACTATCAAAATGAAAGAAGACGTTTTGACCAATCCAAATGACTAAACCGTTTTTGGTTTTTACCGGAAATTCTTGGTATGTTTCGGTAAGTCTTTCATTGTATTGTTGCGCATAGAATTCAATTAGCTTTTGTTTGTGCTCAGGAACAACTAAATCTGAAAAATGAACAAATTCAATATCGTCTTCTGTATAGCCAAGCTTTTGAACACCCGTAGGATTTACATAAGTAAAATTACCCCGAGCATCGCATTTGTAAATAATATCTGTCGCTTTCTCAATGATGGATTGAAAGCGCAGCTCACTTTGTCTTAATTCTTCGGCTCTTTGTTTTACTACTTCTTCGAGCCCAGCATTAATAAGTCGCATTGCTTCATGACTTTCATAAAGATCCTGCGCTTTACTTTCAAGTGTGTGCTCCGCTTCTTTTCGTGCTTTGCGCTCGCGAGCCAGCATCCGTTTTAAAATCTCTATTTCTTCTTGCTCAGGAGTCATTAAAACTTAGTGAGTTTCAAGTGAACCTCGGTGCCCGATTCATTTGAGCTTAATATTTCTACCTTAATGTCTTCACCAAAGTGTTTTGCGCAACCCAAAATAAGTCCTTCGGCAACACTAGCCATACTACGATGTGAATGATAAACCAATTTCAAAACATTTTGACTTATTCTCTCACTATCAAATTTTGGAGGATTTGCTTCAGGATAAAGTTTTCGAACTTCTGTATGAATCAATACCTCTATGTTTTCGAGCATTTCGAAAGTACTATTAATACCAACCATTAAAGATTGATTATTTGTTTGAAGATCAGAGAATAAATATTCTCCATAAGACTTCATCAAATCGCTTGGGGTTAAACTAACTCTCGCACTCAAAGCCATGATAAGCGAAACCATTTGTCCGTGAGGATAATAGTTAATGCTGTTGTATGCTCCGTCTTGTGGGTCTTGTGCATCGTTAATGATTAGATCAACCATTTTCAATCCCCATTTTTGCTCAACGAGTTCTAAAAAAGCAGTGAAAACCAAACCTTTCATATATACTTGAATAAATGCAAAAAAAAGATCATCTCGCCCTTTTCTAATTGCGTCTTGGGTGCGATATTAATTGAAATTCACGACTCAAAATCGTGCTGGAAGTGATTTAGGTTTTTAACCTATCTACCACAGAACAGCCACAGCATAAGGAAAGAAAATAACAATACCAACCAATGCTGCGAAAATTGCACCTATCAAAACACTTCCGGCTACCAAGTCTTTTACATCACCAGCCAAAGGATTAAAATTTGGTTCTACAAGATCTACCAGTTTTTCAATGGATGTATTCACTATTTCTAAAACGAAAACTAACGTTATAGCAAGAAATATCCAACACCATTCTGTACTTGAAATTCCAAAAAAACAGCCAAAAAAAACAGCAGCGATAGCAGCTACAAGGTGTATTCGAGCATTTGGCTCAGATTGAAACAATTGCTTGATTCCTTTAAGCGCAAATCCAAAACTCCTAATCCGACTCTTTAAACCCGCACCATCATTTTTCATGGAGCTAATTTGGTGAAATTTTCAAGTCTGAAGGTTGATCATCTAAATTTTGTCAGCATCTCGCTTAACGATAAGTACTTCGTCATTGTCAAGCAGCAAGTAACCATGTTCATAGCAAAAAACATAGTTGGCTCCATTTTTTGTAATGTAAATGTGTGTTTGATAATTGAAATTGAATCCTTTTCTCAGCAAAATGTCTCTGGAGATTTTTACTTTTTCTGCGGGATTTAATTCCTCTAAAATGCGTCTGTTTTTGCGAAGCGTGTTATTGATGTTGCGCACCAAACTATTGGCATCACTATTTTGGCGATTGTTGTAGGCATTGCGGCAATAGTCTGAACAGAATTTTTTGTCTCGTCTGCCGATTAGTTTTTCTTCACATTCTAGGCATTGTTGTTCTATTGACATAGCTATTCAATCATTAATAATTTGAGGCAAAGCTTACATTTGGTGCTTGTGAAAATATAAAATCACGCTTAACCAAACTGTATTTGAATACCACTTCAGTTATAATATTTTGTTTTAATGCTCTCTAAAAAAGCTAAATACGCCATTCACGCCTTGATTCACTTAGCTAAACTCGCAGATGATGGACCTGTATTGATCAGTACGATAGCTGAAAAAGAGAATATTCCTCACAAGTTTTTAGAAGCCATTTTACTCGATTTGAAAAAAGATGGCATTCTCGCTTCTAAAAAAGGAAAAGGCGGTGGCTACTACCTTTTGAAACACCCTGACGAAGTAAATATGGCGGATGTAATGCGCTTATTTGATGGAGCAATTGCCCTACTGCCCTGCGTTACTTACAAGTATTATGAGCGTTGCGAAGAATGCAAAGACGAAGAAACCTGCGGCATTCGCGATGTTTTTTTACAAGTCAGAAATACAACCGTAGAGATCCTAAAAGCCGCTACACTTTCTCAAATAATCAAAATTGAAGGCAATCTGATTTTATAAATTTTTCAGCCTATACCCTACTTAGTTTATAGGCTTTATATATTTGCGCCATGAAAAGGATTTTTAGCCTGCTTCTTTTCCTGTGTTTTACAACAGTTTCCATTGCCCAAGAAACTGCAAGTCCATACGTTTTCAGCAATTTCGAAAACATCGTTATCAACACTGAGTTCAGACCACGATTCGAGTTTAGAGATGGCTATCAGAATTTGAGTTTTGCCAGCGACCAACCTTCTTATCATGTAAACCAACGCTCAAGAATCAACGCAGATTTTAAGGCGGAAAGAATCCGATTTTATACTTCAATTCAAGATATTAGAATTTGGGGCGAAGAAAACACCCGAGCCACAACAGGCGGCTTGATGGTTTTTGAAACCTACATTGAGCCAAGCATCGGTAAAAAATCACGATTAAGAATAGGACGACAAGTCATTACGCTGGATGCTGAGCGCCTTTTTGCACGAAACGATTGGCGCGCCACTGGTGGTAAACATGATGCAATAAGACACTTCTATCAATCGAAAGG
>JANRBI010000287.1 GCA_030727625.1 Salibacteraceae bacterium | reverse complement strand
AAAGAAGCTCAAGCAATCAATCCTAATTCGGATATTCCAGGCAAACAAATAGTAGTAATAGAATCGTTAATCGCTGAAAAAGCTAAGCAAGATGCTCAAAAAGAAAAGGCGAAAGAATTGGATGTAACCTATGCAACTTACATTGCTGATGCTGATTCAAAGTTTGAAGCGCAGGATTTTTCGAAAGCAAAGACACTTTATGAGCAAGCATTGGTTATAAAAGCAAAGGAAACCTATCCAGCAAATCAGATCTCACTCATTAATCAGACGCTGAAAAAAATAGAATCTGAGGAATTAGCAAAAAATGAGAAAGAAAATTTGCAAAGACGCTCTGACGATTGGATTAAAAAAGGTGACGAAGCCTTTGCTAGAAAAGAACTTTCTATCGCAGAAAAATCATACAATGAAGCTTTGGCTTTGATTCCAAATCAAGAATATCCGATTTCTCAAATTGCGAAAATCAATGCCTTTGTAGCAGAAGAGCAAGCAGCAAAACAAGAAAAGGAAGTGGTTAAGGCTATTGATGACAAATTCATGCAATTGATTTCAAAGGCAGATGATTTATTTAAATCAAAGCTTTATTCAGATGCCCGAGTTAGCTACGAAGAGGCTTTGAAAATAAAAGATGATACTTACGCCAAAGCTCAAGTTGACAAAATAATTGAAGAGCAGAAGGCTTTTGAAATTAGAAGTGAACAAGCAGCGCTGAAAGAAAAATTAGACCGTGACTACAACACAGCTATTGCTGATGCTGACCGCCTTTTAGCAGCAAAAGATCTTGAAAAAGCATTGACTAGATATTCTGAAGCTGCGAGTTTAAAACCAGGAGAACAATATCCAAAAGACAAAATTGCTGAAATCAATTTTACTTTCATTGCTCAAGAAGAAGAGAAGAAAAAACAAGCATCTGCTGCTATTGCGCAACAGAAGCAAGAAGAATTAGATCAGACGTACAAAAAACTGGTTAGTGATGGTGATAGGTTTAAGGCCAGCGATGACTTTGAAGTGGCGATAAGTAAATACAACGAAGCATTATCATTAAGACCAACCGAATCATATCCTCAAGCTCAAATAGACGCCATTAATAAGTTGATTGAGCAGCGTTTAGCAAATTCAAAAGCAGAAAATGATAAAAAGGATAAGTACCAAAAGTTTTTAAAGGCTGGCGATGACGCACTCTCTAACCAACTCTGGGATTTGGCGACAAACTCCTATAACTCCGCTTTAGGTGTGTTTTCTAGTGAGGAATATCCAAGGAATCAATTAAAAGAAGTTGTTAGGTTGAAAGCTCAGTTTGAGGAAGCGGATAAAAAAACCATGTTCGACAAAATTGTTGGTGAGGCAGATCAGTTCTTCATGAACAAACAGTACGAGAGCGCAAAATCTAATTACCAGAAAGCCTTATCATACTATAGTGAGGCTAAATATCCTATTGAGCGCTTGAACACAATAGAAAAAATTCTTGCAGATTTAGATCAAGATGAGCGAGAAGAAGTGATTGATTTAGAGAAGAAAATTATTGAGGAAGAGTTTGATGAAGGTCGTTCTAAGGTTACAATAAGAAGAGTAATTGTTGGTGAAACTGAAGATGTTTACAAACGCGTGATTCACTCTTGGGGCGGGCGGTATTTCTTTTTAAATGATAGACCTATTTCAGAATTCGTTTGGAATAAAGAAACAACCAAATGATAATTGGATGATGAATAAATGCCTAGTTGATTTTGGTTTATGCTTATTGATAAAAGATCATTTTCACATTCAAATCGCAAGCACAAATAATGTAACTATGTTCAGTTGAAACAGGGTTTGATTTATATGATTCAAACACCTCGATTGAACTCAATTTTTAATAAAATAATTACCTCGTATTTTTAGGTTTATTATATTTTTAAGCAAAGCACAAGTAAGTATGCAAACTACAGAAATGACTTTAGAAGATCATTTAAAGAAACACTTCGGATTTAGTCAGTTTAAGGGTCGCCAAAAGGAAGTGATCGAGAGTGTTCTTAGTAATAACGACACCTTCGCTATTATGCCAACTGGTGGTGGCAAGTCACTTTGTTATCAGTTACCTGCACTTATTTTAGACGGCACGGCTATTATTATTTCGCCACTAATTGCCTTGATGAAAAATCAGGTTGACTCCATTAGAAGCTTTGGTACCAATGACAATATTGCTCACTTTCTTAATAGTTCACTAAACAAAACTGAAATAGCCAAAGTCAAGCAAGATGTAGTAAATGGTGAAACCAAAATGCTCTATTTAGCACCAGAATCGCTAAACAAAGAAGAAAACCTCGACTTTTTAAAGTCAGTGAAAATATCGTTTGTAGCTGTTGATGAAGCTCACTGTATATCTGAATGGGGCCATGATTTCAGACCAGAATACAGACGCATCAAGGAAATGGTAAAAGGTATTAGTACCACCATTCCGGTGATGGCTTTGACTGCTACCGCAACACCAAAGGTTCAATCTGATATTCAGAAAAACCTTGGTATGACAGATGCAAATGTTTTTAAAGCATCTTTTAATCGTGCAAATTTGTTTTATGAAGTTCGTCCGAAAATCGACCCGATAAAGCAACTTATTAGATACATCAAAGAAAACGAAGGTAAATCTGGCGTTATATACTGCTTAAGCCGTAAAAAAGTAGAAGAAATTGCTTCATCATTACAAGTGAATGGTATCAAAGCATTGCCATATCATGCCGGATTTGATGCAAATACAAGATCTAAAAATCAAGACATGTTTTTGATGGAAGATGTGGATGTAATTGTAGCAACTATCGCATTTGGTATGGGAATCGATAAGCCAGATGTTCGTTTTGTATTTCACTACGATATGCCAAAGAGCTTAGAAGGCTATTACCAAGAAACGGGTAGAGCTGGAAGAGATGGTGGCGAAGGAAGATGCATTGCTTTTTATGACTACAAAGACATTGAAAAGCTAGAGAAATTCATGAACGGAAAGCCTGTCGCAGAGCAGGAGGTTGGTCGTCAGCTTCTTGATGAAGTCGTTTCTTACGCTGAAACATCTATTTCAAGAAGAAAATTCTTACTCAACTATTTTGGTGAGTCTTGGGATGAAATAAATGGAGAAGGAGCCAATATGGATGACAACTCGATTAATCCAAAAGAGAAAATCGAGTTTAGAGACAACATGCTTAAGGTCATGAAAGTGATTACGGCAATGAAAGAGCGTTTCAAGTCCAAACATATTGTGAATGTTCTGATAGGCAAAAACTCATCTGAAGTACAAACTTATCGTCACAATACCATCCCTGAATTCGGTATAGGCAAAGATGTTGACGCAAAACTATGGATGGCAGCAATAAGACAAGCCGCTGTTCAAGGTCTGTTTTACAAAGACATTGAGAACTATGGCTTGGTAAAATTTACTGAAGCCGGAAAAGCGTTCATTGCAAATCCACCTGAGTCTTATGTGATTTATAAAGATCACGACTACACCTCTCAAATTGATCAGAACGCAGAAGAATTGGCACATCCAAAACCAGGCGGATCAACCATGGATGAAGTGCTTTTTGGTATGCTAAAAGATCTTCGTAAAAAGCTTGCAAAGCAAAAGAATGTGCCGCCCTTCGTGATTTTTCAAGATCCTTCTTTACAGGATATGGCAAATCAATATCCAATTACCAATGATGAACTTCACAACATTCAAGGCGTAGGGCAGGGAAAAGCATTGAAATATGGAAAACCATTTATTGAGCTTATCGCTAAATATGTGGAAGACAATGATATTGATCGCCCACAAGACATGGTGGTTAAATCGGTTGTAAATAAAAGTGGTAGAAAAGTTTATATCATTCAGAGTATTGATAGAAAAGCACCACTTGACGATATTGCTAGCGCAAAAGGCATGGAGTATTCTGAGCTTTTAGAAGAACTTGAGCATATTGTAGACAGCGGCACCAAGGTGAATATCAACTATTACATTGATGATGTAATTGATGAAGACAAGCAAGAAGAAGTATTTGAATACTTTATGGAAGCTGAAACGCCAGATATTGAGACAGCACTAGAAGAACTTGGAAGTGATGATTACACTGAAGATGAGTTGCGTTTAATGCGCATTAAGTTCATGTCTGAAGTCGCAAACTAGTAAACATACCCGAATAGAAAAAAGGCCCGATAAACTAATTATCGGGCCTTTTCATTTTTACAATATTAGGTTTGACGCTTACTCTTTGGTAGGGTCATCTTCTTTGCTGTCCTCTTGCTTTTTGGCTTTAGCCTTTTTCACTTTAATGAAAATTTCGCCTTTTTCAGCATTTAAGTCAGCTTTCAATTCATCTCCTTCATCAATGTTGGCTTTTATGATTTCTTCCGCCATTGGATCTTCAAGATATTTTTGAATGGCACGCTTTAAAGGGCGAGCGCCATATTTTTCGTCAAAACCTTTTTCAGCAATAAAGTTTTTCGCCTCATCGCTCAAAGTTACTTTATAGCCCATATCCAGCACTCGTTTATAAAGTGCACTCAACTCGATATCGATGATTTTATGAATGTCTTCTTTCTTCAAATTGTTGAATAAAACCACATCATCAATTCTATTCAAGAATTCTGGAGCGAATGCATTCTTAAGTGCCTTCTCGATTACTCCTTTTGCATAGTCGTCTGCTTGTTGCTCTTTCGCAGCCGTATTGAAACCAACTCCTAATCCAAAATCTTTCAATTGACGCGAACCAATGTTCGATGTCATGATGATAATAGAGTTTCTGAAATCGATTTTTCTACCTAAACTGTCTGTGATTTGCCCATCGTCAAGAACTTGAAGCAACAAATTGAATACATCTGGATGCGCTTTTTCAATTTCATCTAATAAGATAACAGAGTAGGGCTTACGTCTTACTTTTTCCGTGAGCTGTCCACCTTCTTCATAACCCACATATCCGGGAGGTGCACCGATCAATCTGCTTACCGCAAATTTCTCCATGTACTCACTCATATCAATGCGAATCAAGGCATCATCTTTATCGAACAAATAGCGTGCAAGCACTTTGGCCAATTGAGTTTTTCCAACACCAGTTGGACCAAGGAATATGAACGTTCCAATTGGTTTATTTGGATCTTTCAATCCAGCTCTATTTCTGCGAATCGCTTTCGTTACGTTTTTAATTGCGTTGTCTTGACCAACTACAGAGTCTTTCAACTCTTCGTCCATGTTGATCAATCTTGAACTTTCGTTCTGCGCAATTCGCTGGGTCGGAACGCCTGTCATCATCGCAACAACTTCGGCCACATTGTCCTCAGTTACAGGTTCACGATGCGTTCTGGTTTCTTCTTCCCATTTGCGTTTTTCTTCTTCAAGTTGTTCAATCAGTTGACGCTCAGTATCACGCAATTTTGCTGCTTCTTCATAACGTTGACTTCTTACAACTTTGTTTTTCTCTTCCTTAATATCCTCGATTTTCTTTTCTACCGAGATAATATTTTTAGGAACTCGAATATTGGTAATATGAACACGAGAACCAGCTTCATCCAAGGCATCAATTGCTTTGTCTGGAAGGTGTCTATCGCTTACATACCTGTCCGTCAAGCTTACACATGCAGCAATTGCCTGATCGGTATACTTTACGTTGTGATGGTCTTCATACTTCTGCTTTATATTGTGAAGAATTTGAAGTGTTTCTTCAACAGTGGTTGGCTCAATGATTACCTTTTGAAATCTTCTCTCAAGTGCACCATCTTTCTCGATGTATTGTCTGTATTCGTCCAACGTAGTTGCACCAATACATTGAATTTCGCCTCTTGCTAAGGCAGGCTTAAACATGTTTGAAGCATCTAAACTTCCTGATGCGCCACCTGCTCCAACCAGTGTGTGAATTTCATCAATGAAAAGAATCACATTTGGAGACTTTTCAAGTTCATTCATAACCGCTTTCATGCGCTCTTCAAACTGACCACGGTATTTCGTGCCAGCCACCAAAGAAGCAAGATCAAGCGTTACAACACGCTTGTCAAACAAAACACGTGATACTTTACGCTGCACAATTCTTAGGGCTAAACCTTCGGCAATGGCACTTTTACCAACTCCTGGTTCACCAATTAAAATTGGATTGTTCTTTTTTCTTCTGCTCAGAATTTGAGATACACGCTCAATCTCTTTTTCTCTACCTACAATAGGATCGAGCTTGTCGTCTTCGGCCAATTTGGTAAGATCTCTACCAAAATTGTCGAGTACTGGCGTTTTACTTTTTGGGTCTGCAGGCTTTCTTGCACTGCCAGACGATCCAGATCCGCTACCTCCGCCAAAGCCTGGTCCGTCATCTTCATCGTCATCCTGCGGAGAATTTGGATACTCCGATCTTGGTGAATCTTGTGTTAGCATTGTTTCTAATTCGTTTTTAACTATTTCATAAGTCACATTAAAAGCCGCTAGTGCTCTTGACGCCACATTATTTTCATCCTTTAGTATTGAAAGAAGCAAATGTTCGGTTCCAATCACATTGCTTTTAAAAAGCTTCGCCTCCAAATAAGTGATCTTTAAGGTTTTCTCAGCCTGCTTAACCAATGGGATATTTCCCAAGCTGTTTAGCGGCTTAGTTGATCGCTCTGTACTTCGAACTGAATTCTCAACCAGTTTTCTTAACTCTGATAGATCTACCGTTAGATTCTTTAATATCTTGATTGCCACACCTTCACCTTCTCTTATCATACCTAATAAGAAATGCTCAGTGCCAATGTAATCATGTCCCAAACGCAAAGCTTCTTCTCTGCTAAAAGAGATTACATCTTTTACTCTGGGTGAAAAATTCGTATCCATATCTTTTTATCTGATTGCCTGCCCTGTCAATGATTATACCGAAGCAAAGTAGAATTAATTTTATACGAATCAAAACTACCTTTCGCTTATTGTTGAAAACCTCAACGTATATAAGTCTACTAACAGAATTTTGTTTAAAAATAGGGGCTTACATAGGCTTGTTACCAGCAAGGGTAGTCTTACATTCGGACGCTTGTAGCGGGCGCACTGTGTCCGCATTTATTCATTTATTTAGACATTATGGCAGACGGAGAAAAAATCATTAACGTCAATATTGAAGATGAAATGAAAACCGCTTACATCGATTATTCGATGTCGGTAATTGTGTCAAGAGCACTTCCAGACGTAAGAGACGGCTTAAAGCCTGTGCACAGAAGAGTGCTTTACGGAATGCTAGAACTAGGTGTACTTTCAAATAGAGCATATAAAAAATCTGCCCGTATCGTAGGTGAAGTTTTGGGTAAGTATCACCCACATGGCGATACGTCAGTGTATGATACCATGGTGCGTATGGCGCAACACTGGTCACTTAGATATCCATTGGTAGATGGGCAAGGTAACTTCGGTTCAGTAGATGGTGATAGCCCTGCGGCTATGCGTTATACTGAAGCGCGATTGAGAAAAATTGCCGAAGAACTTTTAGCCGATATAGATAAAGAAACAGTTGATTACCAGCTAAACTTTGACGACTCTTTACAAGAGCCAAAAGTTTTGCCAGCAGGTATTCCAAACTTGTTGATAAACGGTACTAGTGGTATTGCTGTGGGTATGGCTACTAACATGCCGCCACACAACCTCACCGAAGTAATCAACGGTATCATCGCATACATTGAGAACAACGACATTACTATAGAAGAGTTGATGCAGTATGTAAAGGCTCCTGATTTTCCAACAGGAGGTATTATTTACGGCTACGAAGGTGTAAAGCAAGCATTTGAAGAGGGTAGAGGCCGTATTGTGATGCGAGCCAAGACTAATGTAGAAGAAGATGACAATGGTCGCGCAAGCATCATTGTCACAGAAATTCCTTACCAAGTAAATAAAGCCGACATGATTGCTCGTACGGCTGAATTGGTAAATGACAAAAAGATTGAAGGCATCAAAGAAATCAGAGATGAGTCGGATAGAACGGGGATGCGTATTGTGTATGAATTAAAAATGGACGCTATTCCTAATGTTGTTCAAAATCACTTGTTCAAATACACAGGTCTTCAAACCAGCTTTAGCGTAAATAATATTGCTCTTGTAAAAGGTCGTCCAGTTGGATTAAACCTCAAAGACATGATGGTTCATTTTGTGGATCACCGTCACGAAGTAGTAATCAGAAGAGCACAATTTGAACTAAGAAAAGCAGAAGAGCGCGCTCACGTGCTTGAAGGTTTGCTTATTGCTTTAGATAATATTGATGCAGTAATCAGCTTAATACGCGGTTCTAAGACTCCTGACGAAGCACGTGAAGGCTTGATGAGCCAATTTAGCTTAAGCGAAATTCAAGCAAGAGCAATTCTTGACATGCGTCTTCAACGTTTGACAGGTCTTGAAAGAGATAAGATCAAAGCTGAGTTTGACGAATTGATGCAAACGATTGATGGTTTGAAAGCTTTATTAGCTGACGAAGGCTTGAGAATGCAATTGATCAAGGATGAATTGACTTTGATTAGAGAAAAATACGGTGACGAACGAAGAACAGAAATCGTTTATGCTGCTGAAGATTTCCGCATCGAAGACATGATTCCAAACGAGGAAGTTGTAGTAACCATTTCTCACCTTGGATACATTAAGAGAACTTCACTTACAGAATATAGAAGACAAAGTAGAGGAGGAGTTGGAAGCAGAGGAAGTGCGACAAGAAATGAAGATTTCTTAGAGTCATTATTCGTAGCCAGCACACACAATTACTTGTTGATTTTCACCGCAAAAGGAAAATGTTTCTGGATGCGAGTTTTCGAAGTGCCAGAAGGCACAAAAGCCTCGAAAGGCCGAGCGATTCAAAACTTGTTGAATATTGAGCCAGACGATAAAGTAATCACATATATCAATGTAGAAACATTGAGTGAAGAAGAGTTCTTGAACTCTCATCACATTGTAATGTGCACTAAGAATGGTATAATTAAGAAAACGAGTCTTGAAGCTTACAGCCGTCCACGGGCCAATGGTATTATAGCTATTGGTGTGCGTGATGGTGACCACCTATTAGAAGCTAAACTTACCAATGGCGACAATCATATCATTATGGCATTACGCTCTGGTAAAGCAATTCATTTCCATGAAAATGCTGTACGTAGTATGGGCCGAGGTGCTAGTGGTGTGCGTGGTGTAACACTTAGCCATGATAAAGATGAAGTAATAGGTATGATTTGCGTTGGCAGCCCAGATGAAACAGCTTTAGTAGTTTCAGAAAAAGGATATGGGAAGCGCACCTTGGTAGAAGATTACCGTATCACAAATCGTGGCGGAAAAGGGGTAAAGACACTTAACGTAACGGATAAAACAGGTGAACTTATTGCTATCAAGAATGTGACGGACGAAGATGATTTGATGATCATAAATAAGTCTGGAATCATTATTAGATTGAGCGTAGAGGAACTTAGAGTAATGGGTCGTGCAACGCAAGGGGTTAAGTTGATTAACCTACGTGGAAATGACGAAATTGCCGCTGTAGCCAAAGTTACCGCCTTTGAAGAAGAGGAAGAACTACTAGAAGATGGTGAAGAAGGTACTGCAGAAAGTAGTAACGAAAACACCGCTGAAACGTCAGAAGATACCGAAAACTTAGAACCAACAGAAGAATAGAAAAGCAGCTTTGGTCTTATTGTTGATTAGCTACTTTTGAACCAAATAACAGAACGATTATGAGAAAAATGATATTGGGCGGGATTGCAATCCTTAGCGCATCATTAACGATAGCTCAACCAGCGAAAGTGTTGAACGCATACAACTACATGAATGACGGTGAATTGCTAAAGGCCAAAGTAGAAATTGATCCTGCAACCACTCATGAAAAAACCAGTATTGACGCCAAAACATGGTATTACCGAGGTCAAATCAACGAAAGAATCTATTTCTACAATGGTGAAGACAAAGCCAAATTTGATGATATAAGAGAGCAGTCTTTAGTAGAAGGTATTGAGTCGTACAAAAAGGCACTTGAAATTGGAAGTAAGCGAATTGACATGAATGATGTTAGAAGTCGCTACCAGCAAATGGGAGCTTATGCATACCAAGAAGGTGTCAATGCCTTTAATGCCAAGACTTTCGGCAAGGCTGCTGATTTTTTCAAAATGTGTTATGATGTGAAGCAACGTGAAAAGGTAACTGATAGCGCTTCGATATTCAATGCGGGTATCGCATATCTAAATGATAAACAGTACGAAAATGCCCGTCAAGCTCTAAATAAGGCTATTGAAGTTGGTTACAACTTAGAAACATCATATGTGAATATTGCAAACAGCTATGATCAAGAAGGGAACAAAGAAATGTATATGCAAACCCTTTCTGATGCAAGAAAAGCATTACCTAACAGCCAAGCCTTGGTTACTGCCGAAATCAATATTTATTTAGAGTCTAAACAATATGACAAAGCGTTGGAGAATTTGGATATTGCAATCTCAAATGATCCGGAAAATAAAACCTTATTCTTTGCTAGAGGAAATATTCTTGATAACCAACAATCTTCATTTCTAGAAGAAGGAAAGAAAGCTGAAGCAAAAGAAGCAGGAGTAAAGGCGCTAGCGGATTATAATAAAGCACTGGATCTTGATCCTACTTATTTTGATGCTGCTTACAGTATTGGAGCTATGATTTTTAACGATGGTGCAGCCATGGTAAATGATGCGAATGCTCTAACGGATGATAAAGCATACAAAGCAGCAAAAGCTAAAGCGGAACAGAGACTTCAAGAAGCATTACCATACTTAGAGAAAGCACACGAATTGAAGCCAGAGGATGTTTCTACAATGACTTCTCTCAAGGATCTGTATGCAAGAACAAATCAAATGGATAAGTACCAAGAAATGAATGAGAAGTTGAAAAACTAATCAAACACACATAAAATAAAGCAAGGCGGTCTATCTACAGATCGCCTTTTTATTTCATATTTTCGCAAGCCTGAAAACCTTACTAAACATAGTGCTTTCCATTATTTGTGTAGCAATGATGTCTTCATGCAACGACTGTCGTAAACTTAATTGTCAAAACGATAGCTATTGCCAGCAAGGCGAGTGCTTTTGCGGTAAGTGGTATTCTGGTGAAGATTGTTCGTTATTCTTCACAAGAAACTATTCTGGTAAATACTATGGAAATATTGATAGTGCGAACCGAAGTTTTGCCGACACATTGCGCATTGATGCGGATACTGAAATTCCAAATCGATTGATTTTAGAAACGGGAGTTTATGCTGAATTTGAAAATGATTCTCAGTTGATTATTCCAACGCAACTTTACACCAAACAATCTGACACAATACCAGTGATTGGATTCGGGCAAATTCGTAATGAAATATTGACTATTCAATATTCAAATCAATACGAGGCCACAAGAATTATTCTTTTTCAGTTTGAAGGGAAAAGAGTAGTTGAATCAAATTAGAAATTTATATGATGGCTTGTCAACTTGAATAAGTTTAAATTCTTATTTAACATAATATAAATTATACTCTTTGTTTGGATTTTTGCAACTTTGATAATGGCTCGAATAATCAATGATGATTTTGAATGAATCACTCCAATTTGGATTATCAGCACTATGAATTCTGAAAACACATATAATCAAATAGAAATTCCATAACCTAAATCATCATTGGTTAAGGCAATTCGGAATTGTTGTTACCAAAATAGACAAGCATTGATTTTGGTGTTAGAAACCGCATTATTTCGAGTTAGATTTACTTTGCGCATGAATTCTCAATCCCAACTGAGAGTATTTCGAGAACGCTCAATAATGCTCAATTTTAGCAGCTTATTCTGATAAGCTAAATCTTCAGCTACTGCTATAATTATTACTTAAGCTCTCGATTGGTTGATTGTCATCATCACTGCCTATCTCATATTACCTCGTTTTAAGTCTTAAAGTAAAAATCTATTTAACATAATAATCGGAGCGTTTTTATTTGAAGAAAGCGCAGTTGCGAAATTTTTAAACATTAGGAAATCAATCGCTGAATTTTACCAATGCGGACAAGAAGCTGGATCTTTGGCCTTTGGATTGAAAAGATTGCCAAACTTGAAACCTTTGAGGCCTTTAAAATATGGAGTTCTGCAACCTGGAGCATCGAAAAAACGCA
>JANRBI010000286.1 GCA_030727625.1 Salibacteraceae bacterium | reverse complement strand
ATGCTGCGTCAAATACGGACGACATTACTTACGAAGAAGTAAAATAAAAGGCGGTGAACCAGTTGGTTCACCGCCTTTATTGTTTGACCTACTACTAAAAGAATCCTAACTTATTTTGATCGTAAGAGATCAACATGTTTTTGGTTTGACGGTAGTGATTCAACATCATTTTGTGTGTTTCACGACCAAAACCTGATTTTTTGTATCCACCAAATGGCGCGTGTGCTGGGTATGCATGGTAGCAATTTACCCAAACTCTACCTGCCTGAATGGCTCGTGGCGCTTGATAAATTTCGTGTGCATCGCGTGTCCAAACTCCTGCACCCAAACCATACAAAGTATCGTTTGCAATTTCCATTGCCTCTTCCATGGTTTTGAAAGTGGTAACCGAAACTACTGGTCCAAAAATTTCTTCTTGGAAAATGCGCATTTTATTATGTCCTTTAAAAATGGTTGGTTGTATGTAATAGCCTTCTTCGAGACCACTATTCGCAAACTTTTCACCACCACAAAGCACTTCAGCACCTTCTTCTTTACCAATGCTTAAGTAGCTCGCAATTTTCTCATACTGATCGTTAGAAGCTTGCGCGCCCATCATGGTGTTTGGGTCAAGCGGATTACCCATTTTAATGGCTTTTGTACGCTCAACAACACGAGCCAAGAATTTGTCTGCGATGTCTTCGTGTACCAAAATTCTAGACGGACAAGTACATACTTCGCCTTGGTTTAGCGCAAACATTACGGCACCTTCCACTGCTTTGTCAAAAAATGCATCATCAGCATCTCCCACAGATTTGAAGAAAATGTTTGGAGATTTTCCACCCAATTCCATGGTCACCGGAATCAAGTTTTCTGAAGCGTATTGCATGATCAATCTACCAGTGGTAGTTTCACCTGTAAACGCCACTTTTTGCACTCGAGGTGAAGTTGCTAAAGGTTTTCCAGCTTCTGGACCAAAACCTGTAACCACGTTTAATACACCTGCTGGTAACACATCACCAATAAGTTCAAGCAAACACATAATGCTTGTTGGCGTTTGCTCGGCTGGCTTCACAATGGTGCAGCAACCCGCTGCCAACGCTGGAGCAATTTTCCAAGTGGCCATCAAAAGCGGGAAGTTCCAAGGAATAATTTGACCCACAACACCCAATGGTTCTTGCAAGTTGAGGCTCACGGTGTGCTCATCGTGCTCGCTCATGGTGCTTTCGTCTGCGCGAATTGCTCCTGCGAAATAGCGGAAATGATCAACCACCAAAGGAAGATCTGCCGCCAAAGTTTCGCGAATGGCCTTACCATTATCAATGGTTTCTATAGTTGCCAAATACTCCAAATTGTCTTCGATAATTTGGGCAATCTTTAATAACATGTTTGAACGAGCTGCCGCTGAAGTTTTGCTCCAGGTTGGGAATGCTTTGTGTGCTGCATCTAATGCAAGTTCTATGTCTGCTTTACCCGAACGGGCAGCTTGTGTAAATACTTTTCCGTTGATCGGTGAAATGTTATCAAAGTATTCTCCACTCACTGGAGCTACCCATTTTCCACCAATATAATTGTCATAACGAGTCTTAAAACTCACTTCTTTTCCTACAAAAGGAAACGTTGCTGCGATTGTGTCCATTTAGATTTTTAGTTTTTGATTTCACCAATGTTCCACTTCTCAAAATCAATCTAGATGGACATTCTTATCAAATCATAGCATTATTTTCCCAAGCCTTATCCCAAGCGCATTTGGCTGACATTGAAAAACCTATCTTAGTCGATGCGCTTTAGGACACACCTCCACCCTTTTGCGTTAATTAAACAGCCTCGATAGACAACACTTGGAATTCATAAAACCATACCAGCTCACGCCCGTTGACAAACTGCAATCTTTGGTAGAACACCGAAGCAAGTTTAGCCTCGACTTTTGTGAATTGAACCTATTTGAAACTCGCCAAAAGGCCGAAGATTTTCATCTAAAGTTTAATGGATTTACGGTAACATCTATGCTGCGTGGCAAAAAACTGATGCACCTTGATGGCCTTCCCGATTTTGAATATGTGCCGGGTGAAACTGTGCTTGCACCACCAGAAACATTGATGCGCATTGATTTTCCCGATGCTAAAATTCAAAAACCAACCCAATGCACAGCATTGGTCATTGACACACATTATTTAAGCGAGAAAATAGCCAACATCAATACCTCTTGGAAAGGCGAACGCTTTTCGCAAGAAGAGTGGCATCTTAACCTGAAAGAACTCATTCTGAAAAACAATGCAGAATTGGCGCGCATCAGCACACGCATGCTCGAAGTACTTACCAGCAACGACCCTTTTAAAGAATATCAAGCAGATTTGATTCTACGCGAAATGGTGCTTTGCATGCTTAAGCTACAAAACCTTGGTTTGGTAAGAAAAGAAGCTGATTCGCATAGCAATAGCAAACCTTTTCATGCGGTAATGAGTTTTATCAATACGCAGTTTACCTCCGAAATAAAAGTGGACGATTTGTGCCGAGTGGCCAACATGAGCAAGAGCAGTTTTTACCGTTCGTTTACAGATGAATATGGCATTACGCCTGCGCAACTCATACTAGAAGAGCGTATGAAATATGCGAAGCAATTGCTTGATCAAAACCACGAACTCAGCATCAAAGAAGTAGCCTACGCCAGCGGCTTCAACGACCCAAATTACTTCAGCCGCATGTTTAGACGTATGGAAGGGTTAACGCCTTCTGAGTTTAGAGTTCCGCTTTTAAGCTAATTTGAAATTAGCGCAAAGGATATTTCATCTTATTTCGTCAAACCTATTTTAAGATGAAGCGGCAAATTACCTTTCTTATTTCAGTCTTTTTATTGCTTTTCTTTTCGGCAAAAAGCCAAACAGAACAGTCAAATTTTCGACTACAATTCGTGCCTATGTTTGGTGACAGCATTGCCACAACCAGCGGAATAGTATCAGCAGGGAATAACAATTACCATCTTTCAAAATGCCGGTTTTACCTGAGTAATTTTCAGTTTTTCGATGCCGATCAAAAGCTTATTTCAACTGAAAGCCAAGCTTACTTATTAGATATTGAAGACCCTCAATCACTGATTATTATCACTACTAAACCTAAAAACGCAACTTATATCATGTTTGGTGTGGGCATTGATAGCATTAACAACGTTTCTGGTGCAATGGGTGGCGCGCTAGACCCAACCAAAGGCATGTACTGGAGTTGGCAAAGTGGCTACATCAATGTTAAGCTTGAAGGAAACTTCAATGGCCCACACATTAAAAAATTTGAATACCACTTAGGTGGATACGCAGGAGAGAATGCTTGCTACAATACTTCGGCATTTATTCCAATTTCTGACACCCTAAATATTGGTGTTTCGCTCAGCGAATTTTTAAACCTAGCTGAAGCGCAAGAGACGTTCAAAATCATGAGTCCTTCTGCAACAGCGGCACAATTGAGTAAAGTATTTGCAGCACTTTTTCAGCCTTTAAATCCATGATGAAAAGGTTAATCATGATACTTGGTTTTGGTGCACTATTAATAGCCGCAAGCCATACTTGGCAATCAAAGCCATTAAAGCTGACTTACCCTGATTCGTGGCCAAAACCCGCTTACGATACTGCCCGAAACCCGCTTACCGAAGCAGGAGTTTGGCTTGGCCGAAACTTGTTTTACGATCCTGCTCTTTCAAAAGACAACACGATCAGTTGCGCAAGTTGTCACTTATCTTTTACCGCATTTACGCACGTTGATCATGCGCTAAGTCACGGCATTGATGATCGTATTGGCACCAGAAATTCGCTCGTTTTGATCAACCTGGCATGGAACAAAAGCTTTATGTGGGATGGAGCAGTGAATCATCTTGATATGCAGGCTTTGGCACCTATTAGTCACCCAGACGAAATGGGTTCTAGTATTGCCGAAGTAGTGGAGAAATTAGCACCAAACCCTAACTACAAAATGTGGTGTTTTCAAGCCTTTGGAGATTCTAACCTAACCGGAGAATATGTGCTAAAGGCGCTGGCTCAATTTCAACTCACATTGATTTCGGCTAATTCGAAATACGACCAAATGCAGCGCGGAGAAATTACCTTTTCTGCACAGGAAACGCGCGGCTACGATTTGTTTAAAGCAAACTGTAACAGCTGCCACACCGAGCCGCTTTTCACCAATGGCAGCTTTCAAAACAATGGCCTGCCACTTGACAGCTTGTTAGGCGATACAGGCCGAATGATGGTGACTAAAAACGAAGCTGACAATAGAACATTCAAAGTGCCAACGCTTCGCAATATTGAGTTTTCGAAACCTTTTATGCACGATGGTAGATTCGAATCATTGAGCCAAGTGCTTAAGCATTATCAATCGGGAATTGAAGCATCAAGCACATTAGCCAAAGAGCTTGAAAAGAACATCGCGCTAAGCGAAACTGAAAAGATCGACTTGATCTCATTTCTGCTCACACTTTCAGATAAAGAGTTCTTGTTTAATACAGCATTTGGCTATCCGAAAAAAAAATAATCTTGACTGCGAAGGATTCTAAAAAACCTTTCGTCTAACCACGAAAACATACCTATTTCATGAAAAAAATCATACTTTCTTTATCCATCTTAGTTGGTTTTACGGCTTCAGAAATGAAAGCGCAAACTAACCCAGCAATTACAAGTTGGCTTATTAACACCACCGGCATTACAGGCCGGCATTATGTTAATGGAAACTCAACACCAATTAGCGATACGGCCCACGCAAATGTGCAGCGAGTGCGTTACTCAAACAACTATGCCTACATAAATTGTAGCGGAGTTCCTAGTTACATAGTTGGACCCTATAACGATGGAAACCCTTCTTTAGCAACAAATAATAATTTGCTAATCAAACTTCCTTTAAACCCTGTTCAAAATTCAGGTGCGCAAACTGAAACATCTCTAGGATCTATCGGAGTGTTTATTAATGGTGTACAGATGTATGACTATAAAGATGGACAATCATATAAACTGTCATCTCAACAAGACTCTTATATGGGCGATGGTACTTGGAATAGAAATGCAATTTTGGCCGAAAACGCTGGCTTTGACTGTTCTAAAGGGCATCCTTCTCCAATATTTAGTGGCGGCCCAGGTCAAGGTACTCTTATTGGTGGCACATACCATCACCACCAAAACCCAACGGCATACAACATGGCAACCGTTGAACTTAGCGATATTTGCGATCTATACTTAGCAGATGGTTTGTTCACACTTGATGCGTCAGTGCACTCACCACTCATCGGATTTGCTTTTGATGGTTTTCCTGTTTACGGGGCTTATGGCTATGCCAACGCTGACGGAACAGGTGGTTTAAAGCTAATCATGAGCAGTTACCAGAAAAGAAACATCACTACACGTACTACCCATTCTAATGGTAGCACGGTAACTGCTGGTCCGGCTGTAAGTTCAGCTTACCCATTGGGATGGTATCGTGAAGATTATGAATACATCGCAAACAGCGGAGAACTAGATGAGCATAACGGCCGCTTTTGTGTAACTCCTGAATATCCGAATGGTACGTATGCTTACTTCGCTACTGTAGATGAAGACTTTAACTCTGCTTATCCTTACATGGTTGGCCCTACATATTATGGAATTACTACCAATGGTGGCACCGTAACTAATGTTACTGAAGCAACCACAGATTATGTGGCTCCAAACGGTATTTCAGAAAACACTGAAAGTCCAATGAGCATTTCTATTTTCCCGAACCCAGCGAGCGACTTAGTTGCTGTTCAAGTAACAGGTCTTTTACGCAGCAACATGACTGTGAAAATGTATGATTTGAAAGGTAGCCTTGTAGCCGAAACCAGCTTAAATCAAGGAAGCACGATTTGGCATTTAGATACCAGAACCATTTATAATGGTGAGTATTTAGTAGTAGCTACAGATGGTAAAAACACTTACACTCAGAAGCTGATGATTCAGCACTAAAACGTTGTTTTAATTTAAAAAGCGGGTGAAAATCTAGGTTTTCACTCGCTTTTTTTATGTCCACTTTATTAGGCTAATCCCTTTTTCTTAATGGCCCGCGATTTCTAGAGGCAAGCATTTGCATCGCTTTTTGTACTACTTCTTCAAAGCCCTGCAATTGATCAGCGCGGCAAAGTGCTTTGATGGCTGCAAAATGATCGTAAGTCACTTGCATGCGCTGTTGCTCTAATCTGGTTATTTCTTCCATCAATACGGCTGTATTGCCAGAGTCATTTTGGTTAAGTTGGTTAAAATAAACCGCCATTTTTTCTCCCCTCAATTCCTCTAAGCGAACCATCAAGATTTGATGTTCTTGCACCAACTTTTCATAAGCTTCTATTTGCTGCTCATCAAAATGAAGTTGCTCGATCACTTGCTGCTTGTAATCCATGTGCGGTGGATGCTTAGGTGGCTTACGCGTGAGTATTTCAGTCAATAAAAATCCATTCATCAGTAAGAGGACCACAGCTATTATGCTTAATATTCTAATAGGCTTCATCCGATTATTGATAGAGGTTAAATGACTGGGTAAGATTACCAATACTAGCCGCTACAGCACCTTTTTGCGATTCAATTCTATTGCTACTCAAGTTTGAATAGACGACTACATTCATGGCTAAAATAGCGACACTAGCTGCAGCAATTAACAGCACTTGTCTATGTGTTTTTTTCTCCGCTTTTAAGCGTGCTTCAATAGCTGGCATTAAGCTTTGCTTTGGCAACGTTTTGCCAGCCTGGGCCAAATAATCAAATGATGTGTTCCTCAACTCGTTCATTTTATTTTTCTTTTGACGTATTCTTTCGGTAATTCCCTTACAAGTTTTTCAATAAAGTTCTTAGTTCAACTTTAGCGCGTTGCAGCAAGCCTTCTACGCTCTTTTCGCTTACCTGCATAATTTCCGCTATTTCCTTTTGACCCAAATCTTCAAAATATCGCAATACAAAAGCTTCATGTTGACGATCATTCAGCTGTTTTAAAGCTGCGAAAATTTGAGCCGTTTGTTCGCTTCGCTCCATCAAAAGTGCCGGATGTTCCAAATCTGGGACTTGCAATTCTGATTCTTCTCTAAAGATGGAAAAAACCATTTTCAGTGATCTTGTTGTTTTTCGCTTTCGCAAAACGTCTAAGCATTTATTGCTTGTAATGCGATAAAGCCATGTGCTCACTTTTGCCTCTTGGCGAAAAGATTTTGCACTTCGCACTACCTCCACAAAAACATCTTGTGCTATTTCTTCTGCTTCATTTTCATTTTGAAGAAAGTGAAGCGCTGTGTTGAATACACGTTCTATATGGCGATCATACAACAATCCCAACTCAGCCATTTTGCCTTGTGCAATAGCTGAAATAATAGCAATATCAGTTGGGTTAGTTTCCAGCTCAAAATTTAAGAGTATGAAGATAAACAGATAGCCATTTATAGGAGAAAGCAATCTACAGAATTGACGAATATTTCTTTGTTCAAGCTTAGAAGTTCTATGAATAGGAAAACTTAAAATGTAACTCAGGTCACTGTGAGGGTTTTTCGCTTGACGGACATTTGTATTCACAAACAAGAAACAATTACCCATGAATATTGAACAAATTTATACCGGGTGCCTAGCTCAAGGCGCATATTATATTGAAAGCAATGGCGAAGTTGCCATCATAGATCCATTGCGCGAAGTGCAGCAATACATAGATCGCGCAGCGAAAGACGGAGCCAAAATCAAATACATTTTCGAAACGCATTTTCACGCTGATTTTGTGAGCGGCCACGTAACGCTTGCTGAAAAAACAGGCGCAACTATTATTTATGGTCCAACGGCAGCACCAACTTTTGCAGCGCATATTGCTGCGGATGGTGAAATTTTCAAACTTGGAAACATCGCGTTTAAAGTGCTTCACACACCAGGCCACACCATGGAAAGCACCACGTATTTGCTTCGTGACGAAAACGGAACCGATCAAGCTATTTTTAGTGGCGACACGCTTTTTTTAGGTGATGTAGGCCGACCTGATTTGGCTCAAAAAGCAGCGTCAATGACGCAAGAAGATTTGGCTGGATTACTGTTTGACAGCTTACGCGAAAAGATTATGCCTTTGGCAGATAGCATCACTGTGTATCCAGCGCATGGCGCAGGCAGCGCTTGTGGTAAAAACATGATGAAAGAAACGGTGGATACGCTTGGCAACCAAAAGCAAATGAACTATGCTTTGCGCGCTGACATGACCAAGGCCGAATTCATAAAAGAAGTAACCGATGGCTTAATGCCTCCGCCAGCATATTTTCCTGTGAATGTGAAGCTTAACAAAGAAGGCTACAGCAGTATTGACGATGTATTAAACCAAGGAATGACCGCGCTTTCGCCTGAAGATTTTGAAGCCCGCGCCAACTTAACCGATGCTTTGATCTTAGATGTTCGCCATCAAAACGACTTTGCAGAAGCGTTTATTCCTCAATCCATTTTTGTGGGAATTGATGGTCAATTTGCGCCATGGGTTGGTGCGTTGGTAAGCGATGTGAAGCAACCCATTTTATTGGTAACCCCAGAAGGAAGAGAAGAAGAAACCGTTACACGCCTTGCTCGTGTTGGGTTTGACAACACGCTTGGCTACCTAAAAGGCGGCATTGAAGCATGGAAAGCGGCCGGTTTTGAAGTAGACCATATTGATGGCATTACTGCACCAGAACTAAAAGATAAAATGAGTGCAGATGACGTGACCATTGTGGATGTGAGAAAAGAAAGCGAATTCTTGTCGCAACACCTGCCAACAGCCAAAAATGTTGCCTTAGATTATATCAACCAAAACATGGCTGAGTTTCCAAAAGATGGCGCATTTTATATTCATTGTGCTGGTGGCTACCGCTCTTTAATTGCAGCTTCTATTCTAAAATCGAGAGGTTATCATAATATGATTGATGTGAAAGGCGGTTTCAAAGCCATACAAGAAGCTGAAATTGAAACCACGGCTTACGTTTGTCCTTCTACCTTGTAAACCAATTCAAAAAAAAGCAAGCAACATGGAAGACAACATCAGTCAAGAAAACTTTGATAAAATAGCCAAGCTCATTCACAGCGACAGCAGCCCAGTGGGCATTGATGCGAAGAAAACGCACATCATCATTATCAATAAATTAAACGAGATTATCGCGCGTCTTGAGCGCTTAGAAGCCGCGCAAAACAAAGATTCTTGAGCTATTTGCAAAAGAATTTGTCGAGTGTGACTTAAGTAACTTTTAAGCCCATCACAAGGCTTTAACATTGCACTATTAGTTAAACAAAAAGTAAAATTTCAAAAAAAGTATATACCATGTTTGGATCAATGTTCGGAACTGACACAGACCCAGTAATCAAAGAAATGATTGCAAAAGGAGCAGCAATAATTGACGTAAGAAGCCCAGGAGAATTTCAAGGTGGCCACGTTGCTGGTTCTATCAATATTCCCCTTCAAGTAATTGAAGATAAGGTAGCAGAAATTAAAGAAATGGGTAAACCAGTCATTCTTTGTTGCGCTAGCGGAAACCGCAGCGGCCAAGCTACTTACATTCTTCAAGCGCAAGGTGTTGAGTGCGAAAATGGTGGAAGCTGGTTACAAGTGAACGCCTTGGTTTAAACCAAAAATTACATACGGTAGGTTAGAGAAAAGTACGCGCTTTTCAACCGGAAGTGGCCCAAAGAGTGATTAGATGAAGTGGGGTTGCTTCCGGTTTTTATGTTTAAAAAGCTACTGTAAGAAGGTCGACTCAAACAGATCTTGCGGTGAAACCATCACCTCATTCATCGGAATGTTTTCGCCATAGCGCGCCTTCATTTGTTCCTTTACCAAAGGATGATCGAGGTGGTATGATTTAAGTGGTTTTGGTTGGCTCAGTTCTATGCCCAACACTTCTTTGTAAACCTTCCAAACCAGCTCAGAACAATAGAGTTCTTTATCACTCCAATTGAAATAGATATCGTAGTCTTTACCCAACAATGGCGTATAAAACCGCTCTAATTCAGCTATTTTTTCATCCGAAAAAGGTCTAAATCCTGGCTTCAGTTTTTTCACCACATAATTGCCATTGGTGCCACGCGCCACAAATTCATTTATTGGTGTGAGTTTTACAGGCTGCACCGCCTCAAGCATCATTAGTTTACCTTGATGCAAAACCACCATTCCAACATGCGAAAATTTAGAATCGGTAGCCAATTGTATGGCTCTGCTTTGCGATGAATTACTGGTTTGAAAAACCACATCGCCCACCTGAAATTGGTCTTGTTTTTTTGCTTTTGAAAAAGCTGGAATATCGTTTACCGAAATCGTGAAAGCCGACCCGACCAAAAGGGCAATGGCAAGCGCAATGAAAATGAGTTTTTTAGCCATGATTGTTGTGTTGGCATGAAGATGAACAAACTTGCCTCACCCAGCATTTCGCTTCAAGGTTTTTGGCGCCTTTTGGCTTTTATTGGCATACTACTTCAACCATTCATCGGCCATGCTTTTCTTCACGTTAAAGCCGCGGGCAGTGCCAAAGAAATTACGGTCTTTAAAATCGCCAATCCAGATTTGATCTTTGTCTATCAGTATTTTACGATAAGGTCCTGATTTGATTTCGTAGTCATTAAAAAGGATTTGAAACTCATAGAAATCTTGACCCAAAAGCACTTTTCCATTTACCAAAATAGTGCTGTCATTTGGGTAATCAATTTTTGCTTTTTTCGACAAACCTGGAAGTGATTTTATGGTTTTTGAAACCTGTTTTTCGAAACGTTTCAAGTCGCTTTTCTCAATCTCAAAACCTATGTCATCGTTTTCGCAACTGAAATAAAAACTGGTAACACCTTCGTCTAAGTGTTCGTTCCATTCCACTATATCCATCGCATCGCAATCGCAGGTGCAATCATCATCATGCGCCATAGATAGCATTACCGAATCTTGAAAAGCCTCCCATTCAGGGTCCATTTCCTCGTCCTCTTCATGCGCTGGTTTTTGTGGCTTTGCGGCCAGAGGTTTGGGTTCAGTCTTTTTCGTTGACTTCACCCTTTTTATGGTATCAAGATCTGCCACATTCACGAGTCCACCTTTGCTTCTAGGAAAAAGTTCTTCCAGTTCTAGAATGGGAACAATAGCCACAACAGTATCTGTATCGGTTGCTGTCACCTGCACGCGAGGCTTGGTCGTATCAGCTTCTATCGGAACCTGAATTTGCGGTTGATATTTTGGTGTTGGTGCTTCGTCATTTGTTGGCCAAAATGCAATAAAGGCAGAAGTGCCAATAGCGCCAACGGCAGCCGCTTTCATGGTGGTAGACTTCCAAAGCGGAGTTGTAATCGGCATCGGAAAGGCAGCAATCATCGCCTCCACTTGATCAAGAGAAACGGATATGGGCAGCAAACGAGCTGCTGCGAACGATTGATCTATCTGACTCATAACATAATGCTTTGGATGGTTTGAAATACAGAGTGCATGCTGGCGTGTGCCGATTCGGCTTCGTAAAACGATTTTAGCTTGGCTCGGCCGCGGCTTATTTTGGTTTTCACAGCGCCTTCAGTTGAATCTTGAATGGCGGCAATTTCCTTCATGCTAAATCCTGAAATTTCGAATAGTATGATGGCTTGTTTTTGTGCAAAAGGCAGTTTATCAAGCATGTTATATAGCGCTTGAATATCTAGCACAACATCAGCCGAAACGCCTTTTGAGCGCAGGTTTTCTGCATAATGCTCTGCGATTTCTTCTTGGTATTTTGGCTTCCGCAAAAAGCTGTAAACCTTGTGCTTTGCCACGCGCATCATGTAATGCAGTAGTTTATCTTTCTCACGTATTTGATCAAAATTTTTCCAAGCCGTGGCAAGCACATCTTGCACCAAGTCTTCCGCTTCTATTTTGCCATATGCAATGGCAGTGCAATAGCGCACAAAGGCATCATGGCAAGGTTGGTATGCCTCAAGAAAAGCTTTATGATGTTCCGTTTTCAAACCGTGTGTTTTGATGAATGTCGCTTTTCATGAAGAAAGGTTACATGCAGCTTTAATATAGTTTTTACCTATCAAGTGATTAATTTAATTTATGATTGCTATGTAACCCAAAGCACAAAGCAGCCTAGTGCGATGGCTCACCTTTGTTTCATTATAAAACATTAGTAATCATGGAAC
>JANRBI010000285.1 GCA_030727625.1 Salibacteraceae bacterium | reverse complement strand
CGACCAACGTTCTTGAAAACGTGGCGGTTTCTAAAACATTTACTCCTGATTTATACGGAGACTTTACAGGTGGTTTGGTAAACGTGGTTACCAAAAGCTTTCCTGATCAAAAGGCAAGTCAAGTTTCTGTGGGCTTGACCTATATTCCTTCCATGCACTTTAATCAAGATTTTATCCTTTATAACAGAGGTTCACTTGATTGGGCTGGTTTTGACGATGGTGGAAGAAGTATACCAATTCCATCAACAACCACACCTCCAGATCCAGTAACGGATAAAACTGCTGCGAATCCAGTATTGGAAGGCATTACCAAGAAATTTAATCCTGAACTAGCTGCAAAGCAAAAAACAGCATACCCAAACGGATCGTTTTCATACAGCCGTGGCAATCAAATCAACAAAGAAAACGGTGCCACCTATGGTTATAATGTTGTATTCAATTACACCAATGAACATACTTTCTACAACGACTTCCAATCTAACCTTTTCCAAAAATCACCTCAAGAAACGAATTATGCTCTTAATAAAATCCAAACCATTCAAGGTATAGTAGGAAAAAACAGCGTAATGTGGAGTGGTTTACTGTCCGGTTCATATAAAAAGAAGAAATCTAGCTACAATATTACTTTGCTCAATAGCCAAAGCGGAGAGTCAACAGCATCTTACAGAAAAAACCAAGATTTTAACCAAAACCAAGCTACCTTAATAGAAGATATTCTTACCTATTCTCAACGCACACTTTCTACACTACTAATAAATGGACAACATAGAGTGAGTCTATTTGACATCAAATGGGCCAATGCTTTTTCGTATTCAAGAGTGTATGATCCAGACTTTAGAGAAACCAAAATCTCCATAACTGATGGTGACACTAACCTAAACGTGGGGAATGGATCTGGTATAAGAAGATTTTACCGCGATTTACATGAGTTTAACGAGTCATTTAAAGTGGATGTTTCGTTTCCTGTAAGCGAAAACATAAAGATCAAAACAGGTGCCATCGGTGCTGGAAAATTCCGCGATTTCAGCGTGACCAATTATCTAATCAGACGAAGCAATCCAAACGATATTGAACTGGATGCTGACTGGTTTTTACAACCTGAAAATATTTGGTCTGCAGATGTTGATAGCCCTACTTATAACAATGGAACATTTATCAGAGGGAATGAAGAACCATTGAATCAATACACAGCTTATCAATATTTATATGCTGGTTATGGAATGGCCGAGCATCAAGTGTTGAAAAAGTTGAAATTGATTTACGGTGTTCGTGTTGAGAAGCTCGCTATGTTTTATACTGGCGAAGGCTTTGTTAATGGTTCAAGAGAAAAGTTCAGTAATAGAAAAACACTAGATGCGCTTAATGTTTTACCAAGCATAAACTCAGTATACGCAGTCTCTAAAAGCATGAATGTAAGAGCTGCCGCGAGCCGAACCGTTGCTCGTCCATCTTTTAAAGAAAAGTCATATGCTTCTATTTATGATCCTATCACCAAAAGAACTTTTGTAGGAAACATAGACTTAGATCAAACCTATATCAATAACTTCGATTTGCGCTACGAATGGTTTATCAGCCCGAAAGAACTATTTTCAATCACCGGGTTTTACAAGCAATTTGATGGTCACATAGAACTTGTTTCTTTTGATGTGGCGCCAGATCAATTAAAACCAAGAAACTCAGGACAAGCGCAAGTGTTGGGTGCTGAAATAGAACTGAGAAAAGCAATTACAGGAAGAGATTCAACTTTCTTGAGTAGATTCTTTATCACAGCAAACGCCACTATAGTAGAATCAAGAGTTGATCTTCAAAGCGTATTGGTAGATAATAATGGCGGTACAGAGTATCAGTTAAGAGTAGAAAATGCTCGCGATGCTGAAGAGATCAAAACTTACCGTCCTATGTCTGGACAATCTCCATACGCTTTCAATGCTGGTCTTAGCTATGATGATCCTATCAGAAACTTCAGTGTTTCATTGGCCTATAATGTTCAAGGCACCCAGCTTAGCATTATCGGTTCTGGCATTGTTCCAGATATTTATACCGTGCCTTTCAACAGTTTCAATTTCAATGCTTATAAGAGCTTTGGCAGGGATTTGAATTCAAGATTAACTATTGGTGTGAGAAATATTCTTGATGATGATATCACATTGGTGTATCGCTCATATGGCGCAGAAGATCAAATCTACACTACATACAAACCAGGAGTTGGGTTCAACATTAAGTATACTTACAACTTCTAATACGACTTTACATTCAGAAACGAAAAAGGGCCGGCATCTTTATGATGTCGACCCTT
>JANRBI010000284.1 GCA_030727625.1 Salibacteraceae bacterium | reverse complement strand
CTTTATCTGAATTACCTTCGCCCTAAGATGATTCCTCCGCAAAAAGTTGACGAAATAATGAATGCTGTGCGCATTGAAGAAGTGATTGGCGATTTCGTCAACCTTAAGCGTGCGGGTGCAAGCATGAAAGGTTTGAGCCCTTGGACGGATGAACGAACGCCCTCTTTTGTGGTATCGCCAGCCAAAGGCATTTACAAAGATTTTAGCTCGGGACGTGGTGGCAATGCGGTCAATTTCTTGATGGAATTGGAGCATTTTACTTATCCCGAAGCCTTGCGTTGGCTGGCCAAGCGCTACAACATTGAGGTGAAAGAAGAGGTAATCACCGATCCAGCAGCCATCGAAGCAAAAAATGAACGCGAGAGCATTTTTGTAATCAATGAATATGCGCGTGAGTGGTTTGCCGAAAAGCTTTGGAAAAGTGACGAAGGGCAAAACATTGGCTTGGCTTATTTTAAAGAGCGCGGGTTTAAAGAATCCATCATTACCAAATTTCAATTGGGCTATGCGCCCGAAGATTATCAAGCTTTTACTTCGGCCACAGCCGATAGAGGTTATAAAGAAGAATATTTGCTGGCGACTGCGCTGGTAAAGGAGAAGAATGGACGCAAGTATGACGGCTATCGCGGTCGGGTTATTTTCCCCATTCAAAACCTAAGTGGCCGCACTATTGGTTTTGGCGGCCGCACGCTACAAGCAGATAAATCGATACCGAAATACATCAACTCGCCCGAAAATGCGGTGTATGATAAAAGCAGTTCGCTTTACGGTATTTATTTCGCGAAAAGCGCCATAGGCAAAGAAGACAACTGCTTTTTAGTTGAAGGTTATACCGATGTGCTTTCGTTTCACCAAAAGGGAATTGAAAACACCGTTGCGAGTTCCGGAACTGCGCTTACAAAGGATCAAATCAAACTCATAGCGCGCTATTCAGAAAACATCACCATGGTGTATGATGGCGATAATGCGGGTATAAAAGCCAGCTTGCGCGGAATAGATTTGATTCTAGAAGAAGGCATGCGCGTGAAGGTGGTTTTGTTGCCCGATGGTCATGATCCCGATACATTTAGTAAGGAGCACGATCGCATTGCGATTGCAGAATACTTAGAGCACAACGCTAAAGATTTTATCGCCTTTAAGGCCGATTTGCTGATGCAAGATGCCAAAGGCGATCCGGTAAAAACCAATGCGGTAATTCACGATATGGTGAATAGCATCGCGTTGATTCCCGATACCATTTTGCGCTCGCTCTACATCAATGAGTGTAGCCGATTGATGTCTGTTTCTGAAACAGCTTTGATTTCTGAACTCAACAAGGCACTTCGCAAAAATCATAAGCAAGCGTTTCGCTCGCAATATCGCGGACAAGACGAACTACCTGAAGCACCCGTAATTGCTACTAATTTTCAGCAGCAAGAAAAGTTTAAAGACGAAACTGTAGACCATCAAGAGCGCGATATCATGCGCTTGATGATCAATTATCACGATAAAAATTTCTTCGATTCTGATCCTACCGAAGAACAACCTTCGCCCGAAGAATACAATGTGTTGACCTTCTTTTTAGATGAAATAGAAGGCGATGGCATCACCCTCGAAAATGCTGGTTTCCAGCGATTATTCGAAGAAGTGTCTGCGCAGTTTGAAGCTAACAAAGCCTTAAAACCAGATTATTTCACCGCACATCAAGATGATGCTTTGCGCAATTTATTCATCGATTTGATGTCGTTTCCATATAGCTTAGACAACTGGGAGCGGAAAGACATTATCGTAACACCCGAAGAAAAGAAGTTGAGGCGAGCTTGTTTCGAATGCATCTACGCATACAAATCGAAGCGTGTAGAGCGCATGATTACTGCAAACCAAGATGAAATGAAACTTGCGTTTGAAAAAGGCGAAGACCCAATGCCCTTTTTGAAAAAGCAAATGAAGCTGGAAGGCGTAAAGAAAGAAATCAATAAAAACCTGGGCCGAACCGTATTACATTAATGGTAGAATTTAATGCTATCCTCGAATTTGAGTTATTTAAGTACAAAAAATTTGTCTTAACACCCTTCGATATAATCTTGGTGGTGACCATATTTTTCATCACCGCTTTCATTTTGCGTGCATTCAATTATTTCATGAATCGCAGTGTGAAAAAGCGCGAATGGATGGATGGCTCCACGGCATATGCGCTACAAAAGTTAGCTGCCTATTTCGGATACGTGATTGCTACCGTGATATCGCTTGAAGCAGTTGGGTTAGATATTACCATTCTCATTGCCAGTTCTGCCGCATTATTGATCGGTATAGGGCTCGGTATTCA
>JANRBI010000283.1 GCA_030727625.1 Salibacteraceae bacterium | reverse complement strand
TCTGCCATTTTAAGCCAATAGAAAATAAGACTTGAAGAGTTACTATTCCGCAAATGGCATTTGGGAATCGCGCGGCAAATTCATTGATGCCGAATGCTTTCATCGAAAGTACTTGCATCCAAAAGAACAGTGGCGGTTTTTCCCAAAACGGCTCAAAATTGATTTGTACTTGAAACCAATTGCCCGTAAGCAGCATTTCGCGTGCGCTTTCTGCGAAGTTTATCTCATCCCAGTCAAAAAGGTGCACTGCGCCCAAAAACGGCACAAATAACAAGGCAGAATACACTAAAAGTATGAGCCGATCTTTGATCATGCTTAGCTTTTAAGTTTTTGTTCGACCCACGCTATTAATCCTGTCTCGCCCCAAGTTTTTGTTTCAAAAAATTGGAAAGAGATGATTGCGAATGTGGAGCCAATAATGCTTCCCACATAAATATCTTCTAAAAAATGCTGGCTTAAGTACACCCGGCTGTATGCGGCTGTGATTGCTGAGAGCATAAATGCAACTTTCAAGAGTTTGGGTTTGCTGATAAACGTGAGCATACAAAAAAGTGAAAAAGCAGCCGTAGAATGCCCAGACGGAAATGAAAAATGCGAGTGCATGTTTACCCCATCAATTAAATGTAGCTCAGCTATATTTTCGAAAAATTTGGATGGACGAAAATGATCATCAAACACGAAGCGCTTAAGTAATTGAGTGAAAATTGCCGAGCCCAAAAAGGCAATGATGGTTGCTACAGCGCTTCTAAATTGGAATAGAATCAGGAGTAGAATCACAATTCCGCCCACTAGTCCATCGCCTAAATAAGTGGCGTATTTAAAAAAAGTATCTCCAAAAGGACTATGCCATTGGTTTAGATAAAGATGAATGTCGGCCTTAGAATAAAGGGCTAGAAATGGCAAAATGCAGATGATCCAAATGACCATCAAGACTACAAAAATCCAATTATCTTTTAGAAATCTCAATTCCCTTTTTGTTTGAAAATCTTGTTAGATCCTAAACCCCACTTGCTCATTCTGTATTGGAAAGATGTTTTTAAAACTCCCAAACCATAGGTAGTGCTTCGTGCGAAGTTGATGGAACTTGCATCTTCAAAGTATTTGGTAGGGCAGGTTACTTCTGCTATTTCAAAATCAGCATGAAAAATCTGACAGATCATTTGATTGTCGAACACAAAGTCGTTTGAGTTTGCTTCAAAATCTATGGTTTGTAAAATCTTCTTTGAAAACGCTCGGTAGCCTGTGTGGTACTCGCTCAGTTTTTGATTGATCAGAAAATTCTGCGAAAGCGTAAGAAAACGATTAGCAATGTATTTATACATCGGCATGCCACCGCGTAATGCTCCTTTTCCTAAGATTCGGCTAGCCATCACACAATCATATAATCCTGAACCAATCATGTGCGCCATTACTGGGATAAGCTTTGGTGTGTATTGATAATCTGGATGCACCATTATGGTAATATCCGCCTCAAGCTCTAGCGCTTTGCGATAGCATGACTTTTGATTGCCGCCATAACCAAGGTTTTGCTCATGTCTGATTACATGCTTAATACCAATTTCCTTGGCCAACTCACTTGTTCGGTCGCTGCTTTTATCATCAACCAATACTACGTCATCTACTATGTTGAAGTCGATTTCATCATAGGTTGTCTTGAGTGTTTTTTCAGCATTGTAGGCGGGCATTACCACCACCACTTTTTTACCGTGAATCATAGCGGGCGAATTTAATCAACTAGAATAAGAGAGCCTTCAATAAAAAAGGCCAAGGTTAAACCTCGGCCTTTTCATAAATTTTAATGATGTTATTCTATAATCACGCGTTTTGTAATCATCTCCTTATCGGTTTTGATAGTCATGAAATAAATTCCTTGACTCACACCTGTTAGATTGAAGTTTTCAGTAACCGTGTTTGACGAAATTGGGATAAACGTATCTCTAACCACTTTGCCATCGAGCGAAGTAAAGGTTACAAACACTCGATCAGATTTCACATTGTTGAAGTTTACGATAAACTCACCGCGGTTTGGGTTTGGATATAATTCAACACTCATGTTGTCTGCTACCTCATCAATACCAACGCACGATTGCTCGATCACTAATATGCTGTCTGCAGACAAACATCCGTCAGCATTGCTTACTACCAACTGATAAACTCCACCATTGTAAACAGTGATGAGAGGCGTGGTTTCTCCAGTGCTCCACAAGTAGCTTGATGCATCAACACCAGCTTCAATTGTGATGCTGAAAGGCTTACAAACAACCGCTGAATCTGCTAGGTCGAGTGCAATGCTTTGCGAAGTGAAATCTAC
>JANRBI010000282.1 GCA_030727625.1 Salibacteraceae bacterium | reverse complement strand
GTAAACGATGTTACCGCTGCATACTGGAATCCAGCTGGAATTACCGGTATTGAAAATGACTTGGAAGTGGCGGCTCAGCATGCTGAATATTTTGCTGGTATAGCCAAGTACGATTATGGAGCATTAGCGGCTAAAATTGACGATAAAAGCAACTTAGGATTTACTTTTTTGAGATTTGGGGTGGATGACATTCCGAACACTACCGAGCTGATTGATCAAAACGGTCAAGTTAATTATGATAGAATCACTTCCTTTTCAGCAGCTGATTATGCCTTTTTAGTGAGCTACGGACGCAAAATTGGCAAGAAAGGATTAAGTATTGGCGGTAACGCAAAATTGATTTATAGACAAGTGGGTGACATGGCTCATGCTTGGGGTTTTGGTGTGGATTTGGGCGCGCAATACAAAGTTGGTAAATGGCAATTTGGTGCAGTGGGTAGAGATTTAACTTCAACGTTCAATGCATGGACTTATACCCTGAGTGATAGAACCATTGAAGTGTTTGAAAGCACAGGAAACGCAATTCCAAAAAATGGACTTGAAGTAACATTACCAAGATTGAGTCTTGGCGCTGGGCGAAAGTTTGTGATCAAAGAGAAGTTCAGCATTTTGGCTGAAATTAATGCCGATGTTACTTCGGATGGAAAACGAAACGTATTGATCAGTGGCGATCCAATAAGCGTTGACCCAAACATGGGTGTAGAACTTTCTTACAAGAACATACTCTATTTGCGCGGTGGATTTGGTAATTTCCAGCGCATTAAAGCACAGATTGGCGACTATTACGAATACACTTTTCAGCCAAACATTGGTGTAGGAATTACGATTAAAGAAATATTAAGCATTGACTATGCGCTTACCGATATTGGTGATCAATCTGTAGCTCTATATTCCAACGTATTTAGCCTTCGGGTGGCGATCAATAAAAAGTCATAATACATGAATAAACTTCTATTCACTTTATCGCTATTTCTTATAAGCAGCATTACCATGCTTGCGCAGAATTACAGCAATGATTGGATAGATTATTCCAGCAATAAGCGCTACTTAAAGTTCCCTGTTGCGCAAAATGGCATTTACAAAATAGACTATAACACGCTTGACTTTGCGGTACAACTTGTAGGCAAAAACTTGAGTGAAATTGATCCGCGTAGCATTCAGCTATTTGCCCGAGGCGAAGAGTAGTTCATTTATGTAGAAGGTGCTGCTGACGGCAGTTTTGATAGCGGAGACTTTATAGAATTTTACGCAGAAAAAAACGATGGATGGCTGGATGAGGCATTGTATCCGAATGCAAGCGAGCACACTAATCCATACTACAGTTTATACAACGACACGATTTTCTACTTTCTTACTTGGCACACCGATGCTACACAAAGTGCGTTTCGCTTTTCGAACACACCTTATGGCACACCTGCGTCTACGCCTTTAAGCTATTTTATTGATGAGAAACTAACTACTTATACACAAGACTATAGTGCGGGTAAAACCGATGGAAGTGGCCAGGTGCCGATTGTGCAATATGTTGGAGGAAAGGGCTGGACAAGCAATCGCTTTGGATTTAATGGCACAAACGCTCCATCGGCTATTACGGTGGCATCTGGAATAAACAACCTTTATACCGGAAACGGAGCGCCAGATGTGAAACTTGACTTTGCCTTAAACTCCGGAAACATTGGATCATTTCTAGGCAATGCTCACCATGTTAAGCTAACCCAAAAAAACACAACAGGTGCTGAGTTTGTGCTAGACAATTTCGTGAACCCTAGCTATTACTTCAGTCAAGAATCGGTTTCCATTGCGGCAAATTCAATCAGTAACAATGTGAGTTTTTATTTAAAAAGCGAAGCAACAGACACGTTTGTTTCTTCCTTTTCCGATTTTTCGCGTGTGAGTTATTTTAAGATCACTTATCCTAAATCACCAGTTTTTACGGGAGAAAGTTTTGCGAAAATCAGGGTACCACAAAGCCCTATTAATCTGTTTTTCAATGCAAATAGCTTTAGCACGAGCATTGTAGATTATGTGTATGATTTAGAATTGCACAAGCGAATTGAAGTTCAGCACAACACAGCCAACGGAAATTTGAAGTTTAACGTCAATGCTGGCAACGAACGAACATTTGTGATAGCCTCTTCTAGTGCGAAAAAGGCGGTTACCTCCCAGAGTATTCGAGCTGTTGGCACAAATGGAGTGTTTAATAATGTTGATTTACAAATTGAAAATGCTTACTTATTCATCACCCACCCCAGTTTGCTTAGTGCAGTTCAATCCTATAAAACGTATCGCGATCAAACCTATAATTCGGCCATTATCAACATTGAAGATCTCTACGATCAGTTTGCCTTTGGTATAAAAAGACACCCTTTAGCTATTCGCAACTTTGCCGAAATGGCGATAAATGAATGGCCATCAAAACCAAAATTCTTGTTTTTGGTAGGAAAATCTATTGCTGAAGCTGAGTTTAGAGGCAATTCAACAAATGCAAATGATGTATTGGTGCCAACTATGGGATTTCCGCCTAGCGATAATTCATTAACTGCAGGATTAGATCAGGCAAAAGCCCATACAGTAGGCATACCAACTGGAAGAATAGCCGCAAAAACTGGCGCTGATGTAGCTATTTACCTTCAGAAAATTAAAGCACAAGAAAATACGCAAGCACCCATAGCTGGCGCTTACACTATTGATAACAAACTCTGGCAAAAGAGAATTTTGCAGTTTGCTGGTGGTGATAATGTTTCTGAGAACGATACATTCAAGGGCTAGTTAAATGGCTACGCAAACTATGTTACGGATAGTTTGATGGGCGCACAACGCATTTTGTTTAGCAAAACATCAGGTGATGTGATTCAAAAACTGGACGTGGATTCGGTGAGAGATTTAATAAAAGAAGGTGTTGCCATGATGACCTTTTTTGGTCATGGAAGTGGTAATAACTTTGATGTAAGCGTTGATAATCCTAGTGACTGGGGTAATGAAAACGAAGGTCGTTATCCATTGGTAATCGCAAATTCTTGTTATTCAGGAAATATTCATAGACCCGTTTCAAGTCCGAGTATTTCAGAAGAATATGTGTTTACACCAAATGAAGGAAGTATTGCCTTTATGGCTACTCCAGACTTGAGTTTCCAAGACCAGCTCAATATTTATACAAATCAATTTCATAAACAGCTGTCTACAACACTATACGGTAAGTCGGTAGGCGAACAAATGCAAGCCGCAGCTAATGCAATGGGCGAGAGTGAACAGCAATCTGGCGTGGCCCTTGAAATGACCTTGCACGGTGATCCTGCGTTGAAAGTGTTTCCTCACGAAAGACCAGAAATCACGATTAAAGATCCAGTTTACGGCTCAGCGGTAAGTTTCGAACCAGAAATTATCACTACAGATTTAGATTCGTTTGCGGTGCAAGTTATACTTACCAATCTCGGCCGAAGTGTCACCAACACATTCACAGTTACAGCAAATAGATACTTTAATTGTGCCAACGCCACGCCTGACGAAATTCAATACAAAACACTGGACGCTTTAAATTTTAGGGATACGCTATTCTTCACTTTTGCTGTGAATAGTTCGGTAGCGGTAGGTCAAAACTGTTTTGATATTGAAGTCGATTTACCCAACGTGGTGATCACGGAGTTTGACAATTTTGGAAATAATCAGATAATAAGACAAGAAGTAACGATTTCTAGCACGGATATTTTTCCTGTTTTTCCATACGATTATGCAGTGGTACCTGACTTTGACGTAACACTCAAAGCAAATACTGGTCTTCCATTTTTGCCAGAGGCAAGTTATAAAGTTGAGATTGATACTACCGATTTGTACAATAGTCCTTGGAAAAAAGACACAACCATTAGTCAATCAGGGGCCGTTATTTCATGGAATCCAAGATTAGAAAGCACTGGGTTTGCGGATAGCACAGTATTCTTTTGGCGAGTATCACCAGCAAGTGATTTAGGGAAATACAAAGAGCATTCTTTTCAAGTTATTCAGGGTAAAACGGGTTGGGGACAAGATCATTTTTATCAATTTGAAGACGATAATTTCGATTTCTTGAAATATAGCCGAGCAACTAGACAAATGAGTTTTGATAGCGTAGCACGAACTCTTTTTGTATACTGCCTAGCCAATCCGAATACGGTTAACAATGGCGCTTACTTGGCAAATAATAGATATACTCTAGATGGACAAGGTGCTCCACTTGGTGAGTATGGTATAGCGCCAGGTGGGTTCGGTGATATTTTGATTGCAGTATTTGACAGTATCGATCTAAAGCCATGGGGGACATATGGCTTAAGAGATGGGCTGTTGGTAAATCAAGATCATCAATTTGGAAATACAAACAACTACAATCCCTCTTCCAATTCCACATCTAGAGATAGGCGTGTAGAATATTGGTTTTCTTTTAGGGTTGCAACATCAAATGGTTTGGATAATGCCATTAATATGATTCAAAATGAAGTGCCAAATGGGAATTATATTTTAATGTATACTTCGGTTAGGGCACTTTTTCAGAATGCTAATTTTTGGAAAAACGAACATTTTAGTGCGTTTGAGGCACTTGGAGCCGATTCTATCAGATATGTTGGCAACAACAATCCGTATATTTTCTTAGCTAAAAAAGGCTATCCAAATACAGCTATAGAAGTAGTTGGTAAAAACTCAACCGACAATATTCAGCTGGATACAAAAGTGAGCTCCAATCTTCAGTTCGGAAAAATCAAGGGAACCGAAGTTGGTCCTGCAATGGCTTGGGATAAAGCCTTTTTTAAGCATAAAGCGCTGGAAACTAATAGTGCAGATATAGCAGAATTAGCAGTGCTAAATGGCGTAACAGAAGAAACGATTTTCGATTTCAATAGCAATTATGAAACGGATATTTCGAGCGTTGATGCAGATGATGTTTCAACCCTTAAACTTGATTATTTCACGAAAGATTCCATTAGCCTCACGGCAGCGCAACTCAGCAATTGGCATGTATTGTATAATCCAGCGCCCGAATTAGCTATCAATCCAATCAAAGGTTCTTTGTTTCCAAGCACCGAAGTAAATGTAGGTGCAGATGCACGTTTTGGTGTAGCGTTCGAAAACGTGAGCGATTATGGTTTCGGTGCTTTTCGTGTTCGCTATTGGTTGATTAACAATCAACGTGAGTTGGTTGCCGAAAAATGGTTGAACTATGACACGCTAACTGTGGGCGAAATAATTTTTGATACCGTGGCTTTTGACACGAGAACCTTAGCTGGAAACTATACCATTTGGATGGAAGTAAATCCTGAGGATTCTTTATGGCACAAAGAGCAATTTCATTTCAATAACACCGCATTCAAAACCTTTAGTGTTTCTACCGATAATCAAAATCCATTGCTGGATGTAACATTTGACGGAATTCATATTCTCAATGGTGATATTGTTTCACCGTCACCATCAATAGTAATGCAGCTAAAAGACGAGAATAAGCTTTTGTTGCTTAATGATACCAGTAGTTTCGAAGTGTTTTTGATGTCTGAAAACACACAACAAAAGCGTATTCCATTCATAAAAAATGGAGTGGAAAATATGGTTTTTGAGCCTGCAGTAAATACACAAAACAAAGCGAGATTAACTTGGAATCCAGAAGCACTTGCCGATGGGAAGTATACGTTAAGTGTAATTGCGAAAGATGCTTCTGGGAATTTAAGCGGAAATACTTCCTATAGGATTGAGTTTGAAGTGATCAATAAAAGCACGGTGAGCAGCGTAATGAATTATCCAAATCCGTTCACAACGGCTACGCGATTTGTTTTTACGCTTACAGGATCTCAAATACCCGATGTGTTCACGATTCAAATCATGTCCGTTACCGGAAAAGTGGTGAGAGAAATCACCAAGGCGGAGTTGGGTAACATTACAATTGGCAGAAACATAACCGAATATGCTTGGGATGGCACGGATGAGTTTGGAGATCGCTTGGCAAATGGTGTTTATCTATATCGAGTGATTATGAAAATTGCTGGAGAAACCATTGAGCACAGAGCCTCTGGCGCTGATGATTATTTCATCAAAGATTTTGGTAAAATGTATCTATTCAGATAATACCAATTTGAGGTCTTGCGTTGCCAAAACCAACTCTTTTGTGTACTCTTTTTGAGGATATTTTAAAAGCTGATCGCTTTCTCCTTCTTCAATTATTCGTCCATTTTCCATAACTAGAATGCGGTCGCTCATATAGCGTACTACGTTTAGATCATGCGAAATGAAAATATAACTCAGTCCATATTCATACTTCAATTCGTTTAGCAAATTGAGTACTTGTGCTTGCACGCTCACATCAAGTGCAGACACCGCTTCATCGCAGATAATAACTCTAGGCTCCAGTAGCAAAGCCCGAGCAATACAAATTCGTTGGCGCTGACCACCACTAAATTCATGCGGATATCTGTGGAAATGATATGGTTTTAAACCTACTTGAATCAATAGTTCGTTGATTCTATTCTGCTTTTCTTGCTTGGTTTTAATGGTTGGATGTGCATTTAAAGCTTCTAGCAATGCTTCACCAATGGTCATTCGTGGACTCAAAGAGCTATAAGGATCCTGAAAAATGTATTGTATATCGTGACCAATTTCATTCAAAGAACCAAGTTCTTCTAACTCGAAAGTCTCTTGATCCATCATCATCACTTTTCCACCATCTTTCTGTTCTAAGTTTACCAAACATCGCGCAAGCGTGCTTTTGCCGCAACCCGAAGCGCCTACTAAGCCTAGTGTTTCGCCTTTAAATAGGTTGAATGAAACGTTGTGAACAGCATGAAACTCGCCCCGAGTTTTGAAAACTCCGCGACTTTTATTGTATGTCTTATAAATATTAGTGGTGGTGAGCAATGGATTGCTGCTATAAATCTTCTTGAGCTGCATGTTTCTCGAAGAATCGCTAATGCGCAAATCTTTGAATACATCAGACAGATTTACAGAGCTTTCTAAGTCTTTACCGTCATTGGAAATCCGCATGAAATCACTGATAGTTGGTAAAAAATAGTACCGACCTGTGCGAGGCGGTCGACATGCTAATAGTCCTTTTGTGTATGGATGTTCTGGTTCGTGAAAGATATTTTTTACTAAGCCGCGCTCCACAATCTTACCCGCATACATCACCAATATTTCATCGGCAAAGTGCTGCACCGAGTCTAAATCGTGCGTGATAAAAAGGATAGCTAAGTTTCGCTTTTTCTGAACCTGTTTCAGTACTTCTAAAATCTTAGAACGCACCACTGCATCAAGGGCTGTGGTTGGTTCATCTGCAATTACCAATTGCGGATTGCATGAAATACTCATAGCGATTAAAATCCTCTGCAATTGTCCGCCCGAAAATTCGTGTGGATATTTCTTCATGGCAAGAACTGGCTCAGTTATACCCACTTGATCCAACAGCTCGAGTACGTGAGCATGAGCTTTTTTTTCATTGTATTTCAAATGAAGCTTCACGATTTCTTTAATCTGATATCCGCAATGTAACGCTGGATTGAGCGAAGTCATCGGATCTTGAAATATCATAGAGATACTGCGACCGCGAATGGTTCGCATTTGGTGCTCATCAAAATTGGTTAAGTCAAAGCTGATTCCGTCTGAAAGAAATAAAATTTCACCACTGTCAATGCTTCCACCTCTATGTTCTACCAAGCGCATAATGCTTAAGCCGGTCATGCTTTTACCCGAACCAGATTCGCCAACAAGAGCCACCACTTGCCCTCGATACATGTCAAATGAAATATTGTTAACCGCATTCAATTGGCCTTCACCAGCTTCGAACGAGGTTACCAAGTTTTTTACTTGCAGTAATTTATTGGCTTCAGATCTAGGCACCGCTTGTTACTATTTCAGTATCGGTAAGCACAGGAATCTGCTTCATTTTCAAATAAACCTGTGCCAACGTTACCACATCTTTTTCGCAATAGCGAACAATGCGATTAAGATCGTTTTCTTGCCAATAAACAGCTCCTACTTGACTTCCGTCAATATCGTCTTTTGGTGTTGGCAACCCAAAAACGTGCGCCAATAGCTTCAGTGAAGTATAACTCTTGTAGTCGCCAAATTTCCACATCTGCATGGTGTCGAGATGGTTTACTTCCCACGGTTTTTTGCCTGCTATGTCTAAAATGCTGGGCAACATAATGCCGTGAATGAGCATGCGCCTTGCGATGTAGGGAAAGTCGAACTCTTTGCCATTGTGCCCACAAAGCAAATGATCGGGTCTATTAAAATACGTGTTGAGTAAGCCCGCAAAATCGTTGAGCAACGCTACTTCGTCATGACTTGCAAAAGACTTCACACGCAGTTGTCGCTCGCCATCACGCATAGAGATGATGCCACACGAAATACAAACTATTTTACCAAACTCGGCATAGATTGCCGCCCTACCATACACTGATTCGGGAGTTGGGTTTTCTTCATTGATCATGAATCTGGCCTTGTCGCTCCAAAGTGTTTGGCTGTCTTGCGAAGCTTCTTCAAAGGTTTTGTGTTGCGATACAGTTTCTATATCCAAAAACAGAATCTTGCTTAAATCCATGATGTTTGAAAATAAAGTTTAGATGATCAAGATACCCTTCTTGTTCAAAATAGGAAGTTGAATCATGTTTTCTTCGATCAGGCTGTCGGGCACGAAAATGAATTTCTTATCAAACAAGGTGTTTCCAGCATAATAGCTCACCCAATATTGATTATTCAACCCTGTGAGGTCGTTGGGCAACATTTCAACTTCGCAAACGCTGTTGGCAGCGATTGACTCATAAAAGTGGCGCAGCTCTGAGGTTTTCACTTCCTCGTTAGCCTTCATGCCGTAGCCTCTTGAATTCACAAACACTTTTTCTATGGTTTCATCCAATTGATTCACCACATAAATCTTCCAAACTTCTAAGCCTTCTGCATTATCTGGCACGGCACAAACGCCCACTTGTTCCACCTTTGGGAACGCTATATCTTCTTTCATTCTTCAATCATCTTCAGCGCCATATCCAAGTAATTGAAAACATCATCTGGATGTGGCCAATTTTTACCGTTGTCTCTTTTGCGCCCCATACGCACTAAAATCAAATCTTTTTCTGGCACAACCATTACATATTGCCCCTTGATGCCACGCATAAAAAAGAAGGACATGCCTTTATGCTCGCCAAGCCACCAACTGTAGCTGTAACGCTTACACGGAGTGCCGTCTGTTTCTAGCAGATTAGTATACGTTGTGGCTTCATAGACATAACTGGTATCTAACAGCTGTTTCCCGTTCCAATTGCCAAAGTCTTTATAGAGCTTTCCAACTCTTGCAAAATCTTTTGCAGTAGCGTTAAAACAGCAAAACGCCTTTTCTTCTCCATCTTCTCTATCTAGCGACCAAAGTGCTTCATGCTCAGCGCCAATTTCTTTCCAAAGCCAATCGGTTGCCAAGTTGGCCAATTGGTCTTTTCCTGCTTTCGCCACTATTTCTGAAAGTATCTGTGTGGCTCCGCTCTGGTAGTCAAAGTATTTGCCTGGAGCATCCACCACTTCATAGTTGGTGAGCAGCAGCTCTAAGTTATCGCCATAGTTTGCCTTGGCAGGAAATGCAAACGGATTGATGTAATTTTCATCAAAATTAATTCCTGCGCTCATGGTCAATAAGTGCTTAATCGTAAGTGTTCGGCCCAAGCCTTCGCCATACTGCGGCAAAAATTCATTTACAGGTTGGTTCACACTTTTGATCAACCCTTTTTCAATTGCAATGCCTGTGAGCACGCCCACGATAGATTTTGCCATCGAGAATGAATTGCTGATAGAATCTGAACCGAAGTTTTCCCAATATTTTTCAAAAAGCAATGAATCGCGATGAATGACCACAAAACTTACCGAAGCAAAATCTTGATGATAAGCTTCTTCTTCTGCGCTAAGCGAATGATTGCCAAACTGAGTTGATGTAGGCCATGGCTCTGGATTGCCAGCAAAAACCGTACGATTGGGCATCCCTTTGTATTCTTCTATTCCAGGACCCAAACGGCCTTTAAAAACCGTGTTTGCAAGCGTGTTGTATAAATAGTGATGGCCACTAGCCTCCACTATAAAATGCAAAACAAGCATCACGAATAAGAATCGTGCAATTCTTCTCGTGAGCTTGTTTCCAAATCTTTTATGTGCAGTCAAATGTTATGCTTTGGCGAGTTCACCTTTAAGCCAATCGATCACATCTACTTCTACCGAATCCATTCCACGAAGTTCAGCAGCAAATTCAGTCATCCAATCGCCAAGGTGAATCAAATGTAATGCATGTTCTATTTTAGAATCGCCTTCTGCATGGTATTCGAAAATACTTGACGTGTATTTCTTATACACCTCTTTTGTGAGGTTCATGCGTTTTGTGTTGCTTGGATGGTCGAATGAGCTATGAAGAAACACCACACACAAGTTGTTGTAGTCTTGTCTCCAACCTACTACTTCGTTGTGATTCATTTCTGGATACGCATTGTGCCAAGAAAGCATTTTGGCATTTTCTGCCAACTGCTGTTGCCAACGAGCGCCAACTCCATCGAGCCAAGTTGTGGCATAAATAACAGGTATTCTCGTGTGCGCTACTTCAGCCAATTTTCTCGCTTCAGCGCGAATGGCTTCTTCGTTTGCATCTAGGTAAGCAATCGCTTTGCGTACTTCGCCATTCCAATCACTTGAAGTCATGCCATGTAATTCTGCAATTCTGAAAAGTTGCATCACAGGATAAGCAAATGCCGCGCGTGGAGGCACACCACCTGGGATAACTACCAAAGGCCAATTGTTTGCATGAGCCAATTCTGTCAATTTACCACCAGAACTAATGCATACGATATATGCTTCTGCATCTTGAGCATAAGCAAGAGCTTCCAGTGTTTCTTCGGTATTTCCTGAATAAGAACAAGCAATTACCAATGTTTTTTCAGAAACAAAAGCAGGAATTGAATAATCTTTTGATGCGATAACAGGCACAGGACAGTGTGCTTCAATCATTTGAGACAAAATGGTTCCACCAATACCAGAACCACCCATGCCGCAGATTACTACGTTATCAAAATTAGGAACAGATTCAACGCTGAATTTTTCAGCAATTTCAAGTGCTTCTGATAGCTGCTTTGTAAAGTCAGCTATGTATTCATTCATCTTTTTGTACATAGCGGCAAATATATACTGCGTCAGTCACTTAAATAAAACAGCTATAAGACTTATTGTAAATTTTACATATTAAACGAAAGGGTAAGAACAAGAACAAAAGCAAGAGCAAGTTCAAATGCAAATTGAAACGGTTAATGATGATTCGGCAAGCTTGATGTTCACACACAGTATACTGCCGACTGCCAACTCCAACTTCTCACATCCCCAATTCCCTCCAAACATTCTCTTTGTCATAATCCTTCGGATGTCGCACCTTTGCCGCCAATTTTTTAGCATAGTATGTCACAACAATTAAACGATCAAGAGAGAGAAAGACGCGAGAGTCTTGCTGAACTCAGAGCATTAGGTATTGACCCGTATCCAGCTGCATTGTATCCGGTAAGCATCACTACTTCAGAGATAAAACAGACATACAACGAAGAATTGAAGAACTTGCAAGAAGTGTGTATCGCTGGCCGATTGATGAGTCGCAGGGTGATGGGCAAGGCTTCGTTTGCAGAAATAATGGATCACAATGGTCGTATTCAGATTTATGTAAATAGAGATGAGATTTGCCCTGATGAGGACAAAGCGATGTATAACACCGTTTTTAAGAAATCACTGGATATAGGAGATTTTATTGGCGTAAAAGGCTATGTGTTCACCACTAAGGTGGGTGAAATTTCGGTGCATGTTCAAGAACTTACTGTGCTTTCAAAATCATTGAAGCCACTGCCAATCGTAAAGACAGATGCTGAAGGAAATGTACATGATGGATTTTCTGACAAAGAACAACGCTACCGTATGCGTTACCTGGATTTGATTGTGAATCCTGAAGTGCGCGATACGTTTGTGAAGCGCACTAAGATCATGAACTCGATGCGTGAGTTTTTTAATAGCAAAGGTTATTTGGAAGTGGAAACGCCTGTTTTGCAACCAATTCCTGGTGGCGCTGCGGCTCGCCCATTCATTACGCATCACAACTCGCTTGACATTGAAATGTACATGCGTATCGCCAATGAGCTTTATTTGAAGCGATTAATCGTGGGTGGTTTTGATGGGGTGTACGAGTTTTCTAGAAACTTCCGAAACGAAGGAATGGACCGTACACACAATCCAGAATTTACAGTAATGGAGATTTACGTAGCTTACAAAGACTACAACTGGATGATGGATTTCACCGAAGAAATGATCGAAAAAGC
>JANRBI010000281.1 GCA_030727625.1 Salibacteraceae bacterium | reverse complement strand
CTTACAGAAAACACAATGAGCAAGGCGGATTTACGATTGAGGTGGAATATGTTGCCTGCCCAGATATTACCGGTAAGGTTTTGATTCTTAATGATCCTATGCTTGCTACAGGCAGATCATTTATAAATGCTTGGGAAGCTTTACTCAAAATGGGTACACCAAAATCTACGCATATAGCAGCTGTAATTGGCAGCGAAGAAGGCGTGGCATACATAAAAGAGCACGCGCCTTCTGATTACCAACTTTGGGTGGCAGCAGTTGATCCTGAGTTGAATGCAGATAAATACATCGTGCCAGGTTTGGGCGATGCCGGTGATTTAGCTTTTGGTATGAAGCTTCAACACTAAAATCATCTGTGATGAAAATTGTGCAAGTCATAGGTTGGATTTTGTTCAGCAGCGTCAAATTCTTTTTGGCTCCATCTGCTGTATACATTTCAGGCTATTCCTATGCAGAAACCATCATTATCACTATTATAGGTGGCGCGCTCGGGGTCTACGGTTTTTACTATGGCGGTAGTGCTTTTTTTGCATGGTTTTCAAATCGATTTTCATCTTCGAGCAGCAAACCAAAGAAGGTTTTCAATAAGAAAAACAGGATCATTATTCGCGTGAAAAATACACATGGGTTGTTTGGTCTAGCAGTGCTAACTCCTTGTCTTCTCAGTATTCCTATTGGTTCTGTTTTGGCTGCAAAATACTATCGGCACGATAGACGCACCATTCCAGCATTTCTTACGGCAGTGGTTTTTTGGTCTTTTGTCTTAACTACTATCACGTCATCATTTGGGCCTATTTCTTGGAGCGAAATTCTGTCATTCTAATCGGAGCTATTATCTTCACCATTCGCTACACGCGAATTTTATTTACCAAACAAAACGCTTTATCAAACACATATTTTTTGACCTCGATCATACTCTTTGGGATTTTGAAGCAAACAGCATCGAAACCTTAGGAGAAATGTATGCGCATTTTGAAATTGATCAAAAGACTACCGTAAACCGAGAATACTTCATTAATAGATACGTCTATCACAATGAGAATCTTTGGGATTTATACCGCCAAAACAAAGTGACTAAGGCTCGATTGCGAGACGCGAGATTTCTACTAGCATTGAATGATGTGGGAATTGAGGATAAGGAAATGGCAAGGAAAATGGGTGATTTCTACTTAGATTTTTGCCCGCGTAAAACTAAGTTGATGGATGGAACCATTGAGTTGTTAGAGGAGCTAAAAGGGAATTATCACTTGCATATACTATCAAATGGCTTTCACGAAACACAGCTGATCAAGCTAAAGGAAAGTAAGCTTGATAGCTATTTCAATGAAGTCATTACTTCTGAGCGAGCACAGGCTAAAAAGCCTAATTATCCCATCTATGATTTTGCCACAAAAGTTACCGAAGCGCCAAAGGATGGCACTTTAATGATTGGTGATAATTTGGAAATTGATGTGGTTGGTGCCATCAATTTTGGGTGGGATGCAATTCACTTCAATCCAGCTGGAATTGAACATGAATATCAGCATGTACGTTCTATACCTGAACTTTTACCCCTTATTGTTGAACGTGGCTAGGATGGTTTGACCACCTATAGTTTTTTGCTCAAGGTTTACTTCAATTTTCGCGTCAAGCGGAATAAGAAGATCCACTCTGCTGCCAAATTTGATGAATCCAAGCTCTTCTCCCTGGCCAGTTTGTTCACCCACTTTAGCATAGTTCACGATGCGTCTTGCAAGCGCTCCTGCAATTTGTTTTGTAAGTACTTCTCCATATTTGGGATTGCGAGTTACAATACTGTGACGTTCGTTGTCCGTAGATGATTTTGGATGCCAAGCAACCAAGTATTTCCCAGGATGATATTGCGAATAAACGGTCTCTCCTTCAATCGGATACCAGTTGATGTGCACATTGGTAGGCGACATGAAAATGCTTATTTGACGCACTTTTCCTTTAAAGTATTCGTGATCTTCTACTTCTTCAATCACCACAACTTTACCATCACAAGGTGCAATGATTGCATCGCTCATTGATAGCATTCTGCGTGGTGGATTTCTGAAGAACTGGAGGATGATCACCATCAATGCGAAGGCTAAGGCAATAGCCAACATTTTTACGGCTTGCACATCGCCAAACCAATAGTTTGCAGCGATAATTAAGCCCAAAGAAACTAGCGTAGCTAGAACAATGGATACACGTCCTTCTTTGTGAAATTTCATAGTAGTAATTTAAAGCTTGGGTAGAAACGCTTCAAAGAAAAGGATAGCTGCGGGAATAGCGAACATCATTGCGTCAAATCGATCAAAAAAACCTCCGTGACCCGGTAAAAAC
>JANRBI010000280.1 GCA_030727625.1 Salibacteraceae bacterium | reverse complement strand
GCAAATCGCATGGATCAAGCGGCAATTAATGCGCAAACCCAAGCTTTGTCTTTGGCGCAGCCGGGCGTGTATTCATTGTCCAATTCGGCTATTCCGTTAGAAACCATTCAATATTCGGGGCGCAAGCGCATCAATAGTGTTTATGGTTTGATCAACGCTGGATACAAAGACTTTTTGTTTGTAGATGTTACTGGCCGAAATGATTGGTCTAGTGCCTTGGCCACACCAACTAGCGCTGCTAATGCTTCGTTCTTCTATCCTTCGGTTTCGTCCAGTTTTATCTTGAGCAACTTGATTGATTTACCAAGTTATTTCTCCTTTGCTAAGCTTCGCGCAAGCGTGGCTCAGGTAGGTAACGATACTGATCCGTATCAAACCACGGGAGCTTTTGTGGCGAGTACACCTTATGCTTCGCAACCCACATTTACCGATCAAAATTTTATCGCAAATGCTAATTTGTTACCCGAAAAAACCTCGTCCATCGAGTTTGGAGCCGATGTGCGTTTCTTCAAAGATCGCTTGAATATTGATGTGACATATTACGATGCTCACACTCAAAATCAAATTATTTCGCTCCCAGTTCCTATTTCTTCAGGATATACTCAGCAAGTAGTGAATGGCGGTTTGGTTCGCAGTCGTGGAGTTGAAATCATGCTGGGTGTTGTGCCTGTGATAAAAGGAGAATTTCAATGGAGTTCGTTTTTCAACTTTAGCAGAAATGTAAGTACGGTAGAAGAAATTCCTGCTGGATTAGACAACCTTACTTTGGCTTATAATCGGGTATATGACAATGTTAATCAGACCGTTTGGGTGCAGGTGGAAGAAGGCGGGCGCATTGGCGATTTGTACGGAACTGGCTATAAAAAGACCGATGATGGTCAGTTTATTTTGGACACTGAAGGCAATTATATTGTTGACAACGACTTGCGAAAATTGGGGAATTACAACCCTGATTTCATGTTAGGTTGGAGTAATAATTTTTCATGGAAAAATTGGAATGCGAGCATGCTCATCGACTGGCGACAAGGTGGTGTGATAGTTTCTAGAACACAAGCACTTGCTGGCGTTGCGGGGCAATTGATAGAGACAGCAGACCGACCAGAATCGGGTATTGTAGCAGAAGGTGTGGTGAATGGGGGCACAGATGAAAACCCAGTTTACGAGGCCAATACCAAGGCTATTTCGGCTGAAAGTTATTACCGACAATACTATGATCGAAACCATGAAGAAAACAATACGCTTGACGCGAGTTATGTGAAATTGCGTTTGGTTTCTATTGGCTACACTTTTAGAGGAAAAGCAGAAAGTACAGGCTTTTTTGGTCAAGGTCGTTCAATGCAAGTTTCATTGATTGGCCGAAATCTTTTCGCGTTAAGCCATATAAAACATTTCGATCCTGAGCAGCTTGCAGTGCAAGGCAATCAGTTTGTGAGCGGAGTAGAAGACATGTCATACGCTACTTCGCGCAGCATGGGAGTGAAATTAAACCTCAACTTTTAATCCGGAAAATCATGAAGAAGTTACTTTACATATGCGCAGTTGGGGCGCTGCTTTTCGCCTCTTGTACCAAAGATTTCGAAGCAATAAATACCAATCCAAACGCACCGATTGAGGTGCAGCCAAGCTTGCTTTTGCGCCAAGTGATTTACGATTATGGCGAGCAAATGAGCTACGAAGGATTCACAGCAGGTAATCCGCTTGGGCAGTACATGACCATGGTCGATTTCAATTTGTTTGATCGCCACAGCTTAACACAACCGCAATATGGTGGCAATCCTTGGCCAGTGGTTTACAAAAATTTGCGTGACAACGAATTGCTGCTAAATGCCTCTCGCGAAAACCCTGCGCAAGCAGTGTATGAAGGCCCAGCATTGATCATGAAAGCATACATGGCGCAAGCCTTAACCGATATGTATGGTGATGTTCCCTATTTTGAAGCGTTGCAGGGAAAATTGGGAAATGTTTCTCCAGTTTATGACCGTCAAGAAGATATTTACTTGGCCGAAAATGGCATTCTCGATAATTTGAATCGAGGCATCGAAGCCATTGAAAAGTATAGCGGAGCGGCTTCGCTTGATGGTGATATTTTGTTCAATGGCGCATCACAAGGCTGGTTGCGTTTTGCAAATTCGTTGAAAATAAAAGCGCTAATGCGAATCAGTGCCAAGCAAGATGTTTCGGCCGAATTGCAAGCCATTGTTGATGCTGGTATTTACATTAAAACCAATGCCGAGAATGCGACTTATGATTTCACTGATAATCAACCCAACAACTTCCGCATGGCTTCTTTGCGTCAAGGCGATTTTAATATTTATGTGATGTCGGCTACCATGGAC
>JANRBI010000279.1 GCA_030727625.1 Salibacteraceae bacterium | reverse complement strand
AAAAAATGAAACCCAGATGTAATTAAACGCCATGATTCAAAAATGAATCAGTTTTGGGCAGCTTGAACATGCGCTTGAAAAAACTATGAACGTGCCAGCATGAATAAGCGCAAACCTTTTTTAACTCCAAAAAGCTAGGCGCGCAAATGCCAATGCAAGTGCACCGCTTATAATGGCTGCCGCCCACAAAATCGGTTCGTTATTGGTTAAGCTCAACTTGGTAAAAAGTATTCCATTCATGCTAAAGTGAAGTAAGTTGGCAATTACGATTGGTCGGCCATAAATACCGCCCAAAGTCATGCCTTTGCTCATCCAATTGAGCATGGCAAAACTCGCCATAAACGCGCCCAGCACTTGAGCGGTAATGGTTAAGGCAGCACTGGATTCTATGCCAAAATTGGCAGCCCATTCTTCTGAAGCAAAAATTAAAGCCACAGCTACTAATGCAAGTACCAAACTTGCGGCAATCATTAAGGATTTGGAAAATTTCACTTCCATTATTGACTGCTATATTTTTACGAATTTTTTCAAGAAAGATTTCCCAAACACATCGGTCTTTATCATATAAACACCTGATGGTAATTGACTTACATCCATCTGAGTCGCATTCTTTTTACTCATCAGCAATTTCCCGCCAAGGGAATAAATAGAAATATTGTCTACGATAGCGGCATGAGTCATTTTGACGTTTAAAATGTCTTTTGCAGGATTTGGAAATACCGAAAATTGAGCTTCTGCTATTTCTTCTGTTCCCTCCGGTGTTTCTGGAATAGTATCGCTATTGATGGTCAAATTAGCGGCATACATACCATTTCCGTGTGTTGCCAAAACCATCCAACCATCTACTGCACGGTAGTCAATCATATCTACTACAACATTGCCCACTGTGTTTGCACCTTCTTGTTTCCAAATGGTGCTATCTCCACTTAGTATTCGGGTAGAAAAAATGCCCACACTTGTGCCAAGCACAACCACCTCATCTCCTTCGCCCTCAACCTTAATGATTTCGGCCCAGCGCATACTTGGCCCATCGCCAATAAAATACAATTGCGCGGGCACACCAGGATCTGGATTTCCTTTCAAATTTCCTTCTATTGGAGTCCAGTTTTGGCCTCCATCTTCAGTAAGCCAAAGGCTGATGATGTTGTAATTTGAAAACACGGCAATTACGCGATCTGCGTTTTCTGGATCAATGGCCAGGCAAGATGTGTAGCCACTGCTGGTAATGCCATCAATCACCAAAACGGGTGTTGAACTATTGCTTGTGTGTGCATCGTCTAATCGGTAAATTCTACCTGAACTGGTTCCAAAATAAACCACACCTTCGGTTGATTTGCTGGACGCGATCGTGGTAATTCGGCCGCTTACTGTGGCCAATTGAGTCCAACTATTTCTTACCGTATTTTCATCAAGCGTTACATTGTTGTTTCGCAATACTGTTCCGTTATTTGGCAAATACATCCTTCTATTATCTATCGGATCAAGAATAAACGGATGAACAAAAAGCCAGCCTCCACTAGATCCGCCTGAAATACCTTCGGGCATCACATTCACATCGCTACCGTTGATAGCGCTGTATCTTCTGATATTGGCATATTGGGTACTTGCATAATAATATTCGCCTCCGTTTGAAATTGCAGAGTAAGCACCATCGGCTCCGCGAGCCGAGATCCAATCTTGATTCGGGTCGGCATGGTTTGAGTAAAAAGTTCCTCGATCTTGCAAACCACCTATTACCTCTTTGCTGCCTGCCGTTTCATGATCTATGCCCAAGGCGTAAAACTGAGCCGAAACATAACCATTATTAAGCTTATCATATTGCATTACAGGCAATAAGCTATTATTTGCTCTGTAAACGCCACCATCATTTGTGCTAAACAGCATATTGTTGTTTTCAGGATCAAAAACCAAGAATTGTTGATCAGGGTAATGGGTTCCGTTTCGGTAATCAAAGCCTTCAACACCATCAATAGAATAGCCGCCAATACGCGTAGTATTCAACGTATCTTGAAATCCTGAAGTAGAACGATACAGGCTTGTTCCGCCCATAAACACCACATTCGGATCATTTGGTTTCACTGTTAAAGCTTGGCTGTATCCGCCTTGTACGGTCATGTTTACGTTAACCAAATTTTCGGAAAGATTTGTCCAATTGGCTCCAGCTCCAGAACCATCACCATTCAAATATTCGTACTTCCACAAATGATTGATATCATCGTCACCATTTACGGTAAAAGTGAAAAAGTAAGCAACGGTATCAGCAGAATCTGGACTCGCAATGAGCGTGCGCTCGTGGGCAGAAGGCCAACCCGAAGGCGTAATGTTTACCCAATTTAATC
>JANRBI010000278.1 GCA_030727625.1 Salibacteraceae bacterium | reverse complement strand
ATTGCGCTTGGCGCGGAAATGTTCGAAACCGATGACCAAGTGGTGATTGACGAATATTTACAAGGTTTTATCAAGCTTGATCATCTTAAAAAAGAAGCGAAAGTTTGGTCAAATTTCGAAACCGATTATGAGCCTTTGCTTGCCTTTGCAAAGGAAAATCACTTTCCATTCATTGCAACCAATGTTCCTCGCAGATACGCTTCACTTTTGAGCAAAAGAGGCATGGCAGCATTAGATAGCTTATCAGCAACCGCCAAATCATTCATGCCCGCACTGCCTTTTAAGGTAACTACGAACGATGCCGGTTACATCAACATGCGCGAAATGATGGGAATTCACATGCAAGGCGCGCTCGAAAACTTTATTGCAGCGCAAGCTTTGAAAGATTATACGATGGCGTCAAATATTTATAAGAATTTACCTGAAGATGGCGTATTCATTCACTACAATGGTTCGTTTCATTCTCAAAATTTTTCTGGGATTTACAACTACCTCAAAAACCAAAATTCAGCGCTGAACATTGTAACCATATCGGTAGTAGAGGCAGATGATATTTCAAACTTTGACGATGAATGGGAAAACCTTGGCGATTTCATTCTTGTTATACCAACTTCAATGACAAAAACACACTAAATGCAGCTTATATCACAGCGACTTTGTATGGAAAAGGATCTTGGGATCCACGGTAATTTGTTTGGTGGAATCATGCTTTCTTGGCTTGATGAAGCTGCCGCAACCATGGCGTATGAAGTGTGCCACTCGCCAAACATGGTGACGCTAAAAATTGACGAAGTACTTTTTAAACGTCCTGTAAAAATTGGCTTTCACCTAAAAATTTATGGCGAAGTAATCAAGATCGGTCGTTCATCTATTACACTTCAAGTAGATGCCAGAAAACACAATGTGTATAGTGGCGAAGAGCAAGTGGTGTGCAGCACTAATTTCACTTTCGTGAGAATTGACGAACAAGGCGATGCCATTCCGATCAGCGATAGAGTAAAAGATAAATACGCGCATTTGTTAATCGAAACCAAGCATAGTGAAGATTGAGCAGCAGCATTTCATCACTCAAAAAACGGCTCAGGTTTTTCACCTAAAACCTAAAGGCGAAATTAAAGCGGTTTGCGTGGCCATTCACGGTTATCGCCAATTGTCAAAATACTTTATTCAAAAGTTTAAACCTTTCGCTGAGCGCGGAATTGCTGTGGTAGCGCCTGAAGGATTGAATCGTTTTTATATCGAAGGCTATAGCGGCAGAGTAGGCGCCAATTGGATGACCAAAGAAGACCGCGAAACGGATATTGAAGATTACTTGTTTTACCTCAACAGCTTATTGCAAGACCTGAGAAAAACCTATGGCAATGTGCCGTTTCATTTGCTTGGTTTTAGCCAAGGCGGAGCCACGGCTTCAAGATGGTTTGCCAGCAATGGCTTTGAATGGAAATCGTTCATATTGTATGCATCGGTGTTTCCAAATGATTTTGATTTTGAGGGCCAGAAAGAGCGATTTAAATCCTTGCCAAGCTATTTGCTGTTTGGCGACAGCGATCAATTTGCCGATGAAGCTACCATTGCATCAAAAACTGCATGGCTAGCCGAAAAGGGAATAAACCCGAAGCTCATTCGTTTTGAAGGCGGACATGATATTTATGCAAAAGTGTTGGAAAAATTAGCGACAGAATTGGGTGTGTAATCGATTCTTTTTCAAGGTTTAGCGATACCTTTTAGATATTAATCTTTTTTCACATTCTAAAGCAAACTAAGTACAGCCTCACCACGTTTATATGGTAGTTCTTTTCAAAAAAGAATCTAATTTATAGGGTTAGGTTTAGTTAGTTAATAGGGTTTTAAAAAGGCGGACGATCTCAAAAGTCCGCCTTTTTATTTTGTATGAATTCATCAATTAGCTCAAGTTTTGAAAGAACTTAATTTCTTCTCGCGCGCTTTTGTAAAGCGTGGGCATTTATCCTTCAATATGTGACTTAATCGTTTTGGTTAACGAAAGTTCATGATTAGCTATTTTCATGTAGTGAAAGTTGGTTATGCTGTTGCTAATTAGTAAAATGCGGACGCGGTGCAACCGCGCCAGAGTAGTTGAACAATTCGCACGCTTTGCAAAAGCGCGCTAGGAACACATGCGCGCCAGTTGGGGGAAATTGAATAACTAGGTATTTCATGATCTCGGACTGCAAGTCCGAGCTAGCGGATGAACTTGTTCTTCTAAAGCGCTGCCAAATTACATTAGAGCAAATCGGCTTTTTATTTTATGCGAAGGGTCAACAATTGTTGATCGTTCAAAAAGCCTTCGAGCAAGTCGTTTTCAGCAACAGGTCCCACTCCGGCTGGTGTTCC
>JANRBI010000277.1 GCA_030727625.1 Salibacteraceae bacterium | reverse complement strand
CATTGAACTAAATACTTAAGCATATATCGAGATTTGAGCGCAAATGTAATTTGATGATTTAACTCACGAAAAAAGATTATGCTTTCGAGATTAAAAGGCATCATTACTTTTGTTCGGTAACCCCAACCAATTAAGTGATCAAATTAAGCTTAAAATTATCGCTCTTCATCTCAATGCTCTTCTGCATTATGATGAACTCTTGCACAGAAGAAAAGGAGTTCCACAAGGATGTAGACCAAGGTATTATTGAGTATGAAGTGACTTATCCTGATCTGGATTCTACAGATATAATGCTGGAAATGCTTCCAGACAAGATGATTATGAAGTTCAAAAAAGACAAATTCATATCAAATATGTCAGCAGGTGCTGGTCTTATTGAAATGGGCATTTTGGTGGATGGTTCGCAACGAAAGATGTTCAATCTGGTCAAGATTTTTGGCGATAGATATGTGCTTGAACTTTCTGGTGAGGATGTAAAGCAAATGACCGATGTGCTGCCTCCATTTCAATTGAGAGCATTGGATGAGCCGATCAAAATAGCAGAAGCCGAGTGTGAGAAAGTGTTGCTAGATTTCGGGATTTCGAAGTCTGAAAGCTACATTTTCTATTATACCCACGATATTAAATTGACAGACCCTAATTGGTATACTCCTTACAATGAGATTGATGGTGTTTTACTCGACTACAGAATAGAAAATTACAACATGCACATGCGTTTGCGTGCTACCAAGATCATTCCGCAAGAAATGGACGATAGTGAATTCGTTCTTGACGAAAGATATCAGTCACTAAGCAAGGATGAATTTGACAAGGTGGTAGTGCAGAACATGACCGCCTTCATGGAATAAGTGAAAACACATTTAAAGTTGTGTTCAAAAGGCTTTTGATAACTCCAACCAATCTTCTTCATTAAGGCTGCTGAGCCACCTAAATTTGGATTGTAAAATGCCCAAATTTTGAGTTATTCAAACCACTATAAAAGTCAAGTAGAAAATATACCCAAGGCTTCTTCTAATAGCCAGAAGGAAGTTAAGGAACCGCGCGAAACAAAACCTAAAAAAGGCCTTACAATCCCTAATCTGAATGGGAATTCTAAATTCAATAATTTTCTAAAAGACGAACGCACCCGAAATATTCTGGGCATCTTCTTGATATTATTAAGCGGGGTATTGTTGCTCGCGCTTACTTCCTATTTATTCACATGGAAAGTTGACCAGGATAAATTATTTCAAAAAACGTGGCTTGATATTCTTTTTGATCCTGAAATAGAAATTGACAACTGGCTCGGCACCTTTGGAGCGTTAATCAGTCACCAATTAATTAATAACGGCTTTGGTATCAGCTCATTTGTTTTTGTGCTACTCACTTTTTTAGTAGGTTTTAAAGTTCTTTTCAAGATAGAACTATTGCCATTTTGGAGAACAACGGGTATTTCTATGTTCTTCTTGATTTGGATTTCTCTTACGATGGGGTCATTGTTCAAAGAAAATTTCCTCTTTTTAGGCGGTGCATTTGGTTATCACACCAATCAATGGCTTATGGCAGTAATTGGTTCGGTAGGCACTGGAGTTGTGCTATTTTTCTCGTTATCTGTCTTTCTAATCATCACGTTCAATATTTCTGTAAATAGTTTGATCACAAGCTTTACTGGAATTGATGATGCTGAAAAAGCCGAAAACACTTCAGAGGCAAGTCCCGTAGCAACAGAAATACGAGAAAATGAAGTCCTTTCAGAAGAACCTTTTTTAGCTGACGAAGAAGAAGGTGTTGAATTAACTACCGATTTAGAACCACAATTAGCACAAACGGCTCCTGTTATTATTCCGGAAAAATTAGAAGAACTAATAATAGCGGATGAATATCAAGCATTAGAACTTGAAACAAGCGCTGCGGCAAAAGAAGAAAAGCTTGCTGCAGTTGAACTTGATGATGATTTTGAAATAACGGTAGCGAATCATGTCGAAGAAGCTCCAAAATTTAAGCAGCCAGCCGCTGAAGAAGAGGAAGACATAGATTTTGCTGTAGAACAAAACATCGGTGATGATTTTAGTGATGACGATGAACTAGGAGAAGGTGAAATGGTAGACTACGATCCGCTGCTCGATCTTAGTAAGTATAGATACCCACCAATTGATATTTTGGTAGATCACGGTGATGGAAGTATAAAGGTAGAACGTGGCGAACTTGAGGAAAACAAGAACAAAATCGTTGATACGCTCAAGAACTACAATATTGGTATTTCTAAAATCAAAGCCACTATTGGCCCAACTGTTACTCTTTATGAAATAGTTCCGGAAGCTGGAGTAAGAATTTCGAAAATCAAAAATCTTGAGGATGACATTGCGCTAAGCTTGGCCGCCTTAGGTATTAGAATCATTGCTCCTATTCCGGGTAAAGGAACTATTGGTATTGAAGTACCAAACCAAACACCTGATGTGGTAAGCATGCGCACGGTGATTAATAGTGAGAAGTTTCAAAACGCCAAAATGGAACTTCCCGTGGCACTCGGTAAAACCATCAACAACGAAACTTTTGTGGTTGATTTAGCAAAAATGCCCCACCTTTTAATGGCTGGTGCTACTGGTCAAGGTAAGTCGGTTGGTTTGAACTGTATTTTGGCTTCATTGCTTTACAAGAAGCACCCTGCCCAAGTAAAGTTTGTTTTGGTTGATCCTAAAAAAGTGGAATTAACTCTATTCAATAAAATAGAGCGTCACTTTTTAGCTAAACTTCCGGGTGAAGAGGAAGCCATTATTACTGATACAAGTAAAGTAGTAAGCACGCTAAATTCGCTTTGTATTGAAATGGATGAGCGTTATGATTTGCTCAAAAACGCACAATGCCGAAATATAAAAGAATACAACGTCAAGTTTGTTAAGCGAAAGCTGAACCCAAATAATGGCCACCGCTTTTTGCCTTACATAGTGTTGGTTGTGGATGAGTTTGCAGACTTAATCATGACAGCTGGCAAAGAAGTTGAGCTGCCAATTGCCAGACTTGCACAGCTTGCTCGGGCCATTGGTATTCACTTAATTATTGCCACACAAAGACCTTCGGTAAACATTATCACAGGTACTATCAAAGCCAACTTCCCAAGTAGAATTGCTTTTCGAGTTACCTCAAAAATTGACTCAAGAACTATTCTTGATACGGGCGGTGCTGAGCAGCTTATTGGTCGCGGAGATATGCTCTACAGCAACGGAAACGAATTGATCCGTTTGCAGTGCGCATTTGTTGATACACCAGAGGTGGAGGAAATAACCGAGTTTATTGGAAACCAACAAGGATATGCCGATGCGCATTTATTGCCAGAATATGTGGGTGAAAATGAAGGTGGTGGAGCCAGCGATAGTTTCGAAGACATGGATCGAGATGCATTGTTTGATGATGCAGCTCGAGTAGTGGTAATAAATCAGCAAGGAAGCGCATCATTATTACAACGAAAGTTAAAATTAGGATATAACAGAGCGGGTAGAATTGTAGACCAGCTGGAGGCTGCAGGCATTATTGGCCCTTTCGAAGGCAGTAAAGCAAGGCAGGTATTAGTAGCAGATGAAATATCTTTGGACCACATTTTGAAGAGTCTTCCAAAAAAATAAAAATAACATGATCAGAAACAATTGGATAGTGGCACTTGCGCTCTTAGTTAGCAGCGCATCATTTGCCCAAAAAACACAAAGCGAATTAAACCCAAAAGATCCGAAAGCGAAGGAAATTTTGGATGCACTCAGCAACAAAGCCTCCACCTTTAAATCATTTAAAGCTGACTTTGAATACACCCTAGAAAACAAAGCCGAAAACATAAAAGAAACCCAAAAAGGAAATGTGACCATGATGGGCAAAGACAAGTACATCTTAAATGTAGCTGGTCAAGAAGTGGTGAGTAATGGCGTAACCGTTTGGACGTTTATTGATGATGTGAAAGAACTTCAAATTGCCAATATGCCCGAAGAATCAGAAGAAGATGGCAATATGATGAACCCTGCAAATGCGTTTCACATGTACAAGACCGGATTTAATTATATGTACGAAGGCAAAGCAATGGTTGATGGTAAGTCGGTTGATGTAGTAAAAATGTTTCCTATCAATCCAGATAAAAAGCGTTTTCACACCATCATTGTTAATGTAGAAACGGCTAACAAAGAGTTGGTGAGTATGATTGTAAAATCAAAAGATGGCAATATGTATACTTATCGTTTAAAGAACTTCCAATCGAACATCAACATAACTCCAGCAGCATTTGAATTTGACGAAAGTCGTGCTGATGAAATTATAGATTTGAGAGACTAATTGAAAATTTCAAGATTCAAGAAAAAGCCGCAACTCTTTTGATTGCGGCTTTTTTTATGCCGTAGTGAGTAATTACTGACCCAGTAAAAGCTCTCTTGCACTATTAGTGTTCCATTGTCGCATTCCTTTGCTTTTATGCACCATTTCGCCTTTAGCGTTGATGATTATGGTTGTGGGTAAAGCCTCGCTGCTGAGCGCTTCTGAAGGAATGTATTGGTAAAAATAAACTGGAATATCCCAGCCATTGGCAGCTAAGTGTGCCATTACCTTTTCAGGAGATTCGGTGGTTACAAAAACAAAGTTCGCTTGGTCACCCAATTCATTTTTCAAATCAATGATACCCGGCATTTCAGCATTGCATGGCGGACACCAAGTTGCCCAAAAATTAAGAAAAACAGGCTTACCTATAAAGCTCGAAAAACGTACTTCTTTTCCTTGGTCATCTATCAATTGCCAGTGGAGTTCATCAATTGAAAGTGGTACAGGCTCTGAAGCTTTATAACTGCCAAAGAAACCTGTAGAAAGCACCATTCTTTGAAAAAAGATTCGGCCATCACTGGTAAGCATCATGATCAGAAACACCAAGAAAAAGACATCTGAAGATTTTCCCCAAATCGATTTTCCTTTAAATCGTTCCCAATATTTTTTCAAAAAATTCATGCTACGAAAATGCAGCAAATAGAATCGGAGCTAAGTGTAACTAGTCACAAAGTGTTCACATTTTCATGATAATGAAATAGAAATAGTTTGGGTCTAAGGCATTACTTTCGATACATGCGAAAACTGCTTTTGATTTTAGCTGTAAGTATTATTCCACTTTTGGTTTATTGTTGGGGATTTTATGGGCATAAGTCTATAAACCGAGTGGCCGTTTACACGCTGCCTTCAGAGCTAGCTGGGTTTTATAAGCAACATATTGAGTATGTTACTTCGCATGCTGTTGATCCAGACATGAGGCGATATGCCGTTAAAGAAGAAGCACCTAGGCATTATATAGATATTGACCATTATGGCGAAAACCCGTTTGAAAATGTACCTAGAAAATGGGATGAAGCCGTTGAGAAGTTTACAGAAGACACCCTTCAATCTTATGGCATTGTGCCTTGGCATATAGAGCGCATGTATTTTAGATTAGTATCTGCTTTTAGGAAGAAAGACATCCCTTATATCCTGAAAACATCTGCAGATATCGGTCACTATATTGCTGATGCACACGTGCCACTGCACACCACAGAAAATTACAACGGGCAACTAACAAACCAAAAAGGAATTCATGGTTTTTGGGAATCGAGATTACCTGAATTATATGCTGAAGACTATGATTTTTTTGTGGGAAAGGCTCATAAAATCGATGATCCACTAAACTTTATTTGGGATGAAGTGCAAAAAAGCAATGCAGCAGTAGATTCAGTGCTGCATTTTGAGCGTGATTTAACTGCTGATTATCCAAGTGATCGGAAATACGCTTATGAAGAAAAAGGGGCTACGATGATGAAAACCTACTCCAGAGATTTTTCGCAAGAATATCATCTGATGCTTGACGGAATGGTGGAACGCAGAATGCGAAGCGCAATAATAGCTGTCGGTAGTTTTTGGTATTCGGCTTGGGTTGAAGCTGGACAGCCTGATTTAAACACTCCACTTACTGCCGAACAAGTGCTTCAATTAGAACAAGACAAAAAGGAGCTAGAAGCACAATATAACGGAAATAAAATTCTAGGTCGCGAGCACGAAGATTAGTCAAGCTTGCGCCCCATTTCATCATCAATTTCAGAAAAAGGTGAATTCTGAGAAATGAATTCAGGAATCAACTCTTTCATCACTTTTACGGCTCGTCTATTGTCTTGAAAATCATAAAGATTGACAAGCTCTTTGATTTTAGATTGCACTTCTTCCCAATCATAGATTCTTACCTTGCCTATCAAAATGCGAGGATGATGCGTAGGCATGGTGTTTTCCTTATTGGCTAGTAGCTCTTCATAAAGCTTTTCTCCTGGCCTTAAACCCGTAAATACAAGTTGAATATCTCTGCCTAATTCCAAACCACTAAGCTTGATCATTTGCTTGGCAAGCTCCACAATCTTTACGCTTTCGCCCATATCAAAAATGAAGATTTCACCACCTTTCCCCATTGTTCCTGCTTCAAGCACTAATCGGCAAGCTTCTGGAATGGTCATGAAAAAGCGCGTTACTTCAGGATGCGTTACCGTAATTGGACCACCTTGTTCTATTTGCTTTCTAAAAACAGGAATTACAGACCCATTGCTACCAAGCACGTTACCAAAGCGTGTAGTGATGAACTTGGTTTTACTTCTTCCATTGGCAGTTTGAGCATAGATTTCGGCTAATCGCTTACTTGCTCCCATCACGTTGGTTGGATTCACCGCCTTATCCGTGCTTATAAGCACAAACTTTTCAACGTTGTATTTCATCGCCAAATCCACCAAATTTTTGGTGCCATTCACATTGGTTCTAATGGCCTCTGTTGGATTTTCTTCCATAAGTGGAACATGCTTGTAAGCAGCCGCATGAAAAACAATATCTGGTTTAAAAATCTCAAAAACTTTTACCAAACGCTCGTAGTTTCTGATGCTGCCAACTACAACATCAAAGTCCACGCGAATATTCATACGGTTCAATTCGCCTTGCAACTCATACAAGCCACTTTCTGCCTGATCTAATAAGATCAATTTACCTTGGGCAAACTTTGCCAATTGATAAACCAAACCGCTACCTATTGAGCCAGCCGCTCCGGTTACCAAAATCGTTTTGTTCTTTAGCTCCTTGATAATGTCTTTTTCATTCAATTCGATCTGGGCTCTTCCTAGTAAATCTTCAATGCGAACATTCCTAATCTGATTTGCCGATAACTCTCCATTAATCCATTTACGCACAGGCGGCACAGTCTGAACTTTAGCGTTTAGTGGTAAGCAAATTTTAATGATGTGTGCCTTCTTTTCAGGATCCAGATTTTGGACTGAAATAATTACCCGATCCACTTTATTTTTTTCAACTAAGCTCGCAAGCTTAGCAAAAGGCTCAATTGGCACGCCTTCTATCACGCGCTTTATTTTCTTTGGGTTTTCATCAATAAATGCAATAACATTATAGTTTTCTCCAGTTTCCCGATCAAACGTTCTTTTGGTAATAATGCCTGCCTCGCCCGCTCCAAAAATGATGATATTCTCTTCTTTTTGATCACTGGACTTATACTCGAAATAAATCACTTTAACCAGTAGGCGATATCCTATGAGGAGAAAAGTAAGGATGAAAAAATCTATCAAAACTACCGACATGGGTATCAAGAATGCCTCCTTGGTAATACCGCGCCATACGAGATTGAGAATGGGATAAATGATGGTTCCGATAAGAACAATTCGCGCTAAGCGCTCTACATCTTTTGAGCTTGTGTAGCGCACATATCCACTAAAAGAGCGCAGTGCAAAGAATGAAATCCCGCGCACCAAGAGCACCGCAAGGATTTTCTGCATTGCAAATATTTCTTCACTTTCAGGAATATTGAAATTGAACCTTAGGTTGTACGCAATTAGGATACTGAGCAGCGAAAAAAGTAAGTCAAGTAGAAATATCATCCACCTTGGCGTACTAATGTTGTTAAGCGTAATCATTGGTGCCAAATGTAATTAGATTGTGATGTCTCTTTGTGGATGCCTGTTCAGATTTTCAAGGCTCAATAAAGTCCTCTAAATCGCGTCTGTGCTTCTTAGTTGGGCGTCCAAAAATACCAACGTTTCTATTTTTAGCATTCAATTTACGCACCATTTCAAGTTCTGCCAGGTCGTTTTCATCAGTAGTCTCAACCATGTATTCAAATACAAGCTTGGCTCCTACCCTACTTTTCGGAAAATCTTTGACTTTGTGCGTTCTCCAAATAGGTGGATCCTTCACTTCCAAACGATCACCAACCTTTACTTCTTTTCCTGGCTTCGGATTTTCACCATTAAGTTTCACTTTGCCAGAACTAACTGCCTCAGTAGCTATTGACCTTGTTTTAAAAAGTCTCACACACCACAAATATTTATCTATTCGCATTTATCAAATGTAAAAAGTTGACAAAGGCAGGAATCCTTTTCTTTGGATTTTCGTCATCCTAATTAAAGCATCACAATTGCTATTTTCGCACTTAAAATAAACGCGCCCAATTACCAGCAATGAGACGTCATTTATTATTCTTCTTTTCGTTCATTTTTGTTTTCATTCTTTCGAATAACGCATTAAGTCAATTCACCATTGGAGGTAATGCCTCTTCGTTGGGTGGAGACTGCTACCGACTCACAAGTGCTCTCAATTCTCAAGCTGGTTATGTTTACCAAAATGCTCCGCTAAATTTAAATGAACCATTCGATTACAAATTCCGTGTATATCTAGGAACTAATAATGGAGGTGCAGATGGTATTGTGTTTGTTTTAAGGGGCTCCTTAGGTTTACCGTATATAGGCACTGGTGGTGGTGGACTCGGTTTTGAAAACTTAACTGGAACCAATGTTGGTGGAACAGTAGGTGTTGAAGTTGATACTTGGCAAAATGCAACGCCACAAGGAGATCCAATTGCTGATCACATAGGCATCATTAGTCAAGGAAGCACCAACCATACAGGGCCAACTGCTCTAAGTACTGCAATACAAGCATCTGCTACTGCCGCAAACATTGAAGACGGAAATTACCACACACTGAATATAAGGTGGGAACCATCCACTGAAATCTTTGAAGTCTATCTTGACTGCGACTTCAGAGTGCAATACCAAGGTGATTTAATGACCAACATTTTTGCAGGTGACAGTTTAGTGCATTGGGGCTTTGTAGGAACAACTGGTGGAGCTAACAACGATCAACGCTTTTGCTTCACAGAAACACTCGACAGTTTGTTTGTACCACTTCTGGACGACACTATTTGCTTGGGCGAAACGGTGCAATTCAATGCAGGACCAAGCGCAGTTAGCTATTTATGGTCTCCAGGAGCAAGTCTTTCTAATATTTCCATCCCAAACCCAATTGCTTCACCCACTACTTCTACCAACTATATTGTAACTGCAACTTACCAGTGCGACACGATTATTGATACAGCTCACGTTGAAGTAATTTCAGCAAATTTCACAGCATCTGCGTCCATTGCCAATGCACTTTGCAATGGCGATTGTAACGGACAAATAGATTTAACTGTGAATGGACCATCCATCTACTCATATACTTGGAATAATGGTTCTACTACTGAAGATATAACCAGCCTTTGCCAAAGTTCATACACGGTTACAATTCAAGATACGGTTGATACATCTGCAAATTTTATGTGTTTCATACAGCAAACATTTACTGTAGCTCAACCTGCTGTGCTTACAAGTTCTATATTAAATCAAACCAAAACATCGTGCCCAGATGGATTAACCTGTGACGCAACTGCTCAAGCAAGTGCAACTGGTGGCACAACTCCGTATTATTATGACTGGACAAATGGAGAAACCACAGTACAAGCTGTTTCGCTTTGCGCAGATAGTGCATACGTTACCATTACAGATGCAAATGGATGTGAGTCGATAACAGGTTTGATCATAGAAATTCCTGACAGTATTGTAACTACTGGATTTGGCGATACGCTCATTTGTAAAACCAATGTTGCCGCAATTATCGTTGCATCAACTGGCGGAACACCGCCTTTCACATACATTTGGTTTGAAGACTCATTGAGTGGAACTCAGTTTTCAACTCAACCAAACCCATTAGTAAATCCTTTAGTAGATAAAGAATACTTTGTTGTTAGCACTGATGCAAACAATTGTGTTGGCGACACCTCCAAAGTGCTTGTCAAAGTTCGACCTGAACTTGGCATCGAGTTACCCGAGTTAGATACTATTTGTCCATACAATAATATATTGATTAGCGTTGCTGGTACTGGTGGCGACTCGCTTTACACCTTCTCGTGGAGCTCTGGTGTTTTTGGTCCAAACAACATATTTTCACCTGATGTGCCAACTTGGTACACCGTTACGGTTTCTGATGCTTGCGGAAGCCCTACTTACATAGATAGCGTGTTTGTTCAAGTAGGAGGTTATAGTGCCATTCAAGCATCAATTTCTGTTGTTGATGACACACTTTGCGAGGGAGAACAAACAGTAATTACAGCTACTGCTGCTGGAGGATTCAAAGGACCTGCAGAATATCGTTATAAGTGGTCACACACCACTAACAATGGTAGCATACTCACCTTAAAACCAAACAGCACCAAAACTTATATTGTCACGGTAGAAGACCTGTGTATTTCAGAACCTGGAATAGATACGATTACCGTATTTGTTGGACAACCAGAGAATCCTACCATTGATATTCGCCCTTCCAAAGCTTGTGCTGAATCTGATGTGAGAATATCTCTTAGAACATTTGACGAAAACTCAAGATATGATTGGAGTTTTGGAGATGCCATTTTTGTAAAAAACCATCAACTTGATGTCATTACAGAAAACTTCAATACCGTTGGGTGCTATGATGTAAATGTTGATATTTTAACGGAATACGGATGCGAATCAAGCACAACTGTGCCTTGTGGAATTCAAATTCTAGAAAAGCCAACTGCGGCTTTTGATTTCGCGCCTGACGCACCATCTAATCTAAATCCGTTTGTACTATTTACTGACAAATCATTAAATGCAAATGATTTAACGTGGTTTATTCAAGGGCAAAATTTCGATTCAGATACTGTTCTTAATTATGATTTCTTAGCCACTTCTTATCCCGAAGAAGTGAAATTGGTTGCTTACCATGCCAACGGATGTAGTGATACCATTACCCAGTGGTTCAATTTTAAATTAGAGCCAACGGTATATGTACCCAATAGCTTTACGCCTAATGGCGATGGTAAAAATGACGTATTCAATATAGTGGGCGAAAACATTTCGTTTGACAATTTTGAACTTGCTATTTATGACCGATGGGGAAAAGAAGTGTTCTTTACCAAAAATCCTCTGAACGGTTGGGACGGCTATGTGGTAAAAAGTGGTCAGCGCGCTAGCACCGGCACATACGTATATCTGCTCAGATATAAAGATGGTGACAACGAACCGGTAGAACTAACAGGCTCTATTTTTCTTGGTGTTACTGGCGAGCGAAAAACGACTCTTCGCTAAATCACACTTTGAGATCGAGGTAATTTTTTATTCGGGTTTTTGACCAATGTATTGGCAATCACGGCTACAATCACCAGAGCAATTCCCATTAAACTGGCAAAAGGCACAAACTCTCCGAACCAAATAATGCCAATCAAAAGGGCATAAATAACTCCGAAATATTTAAACGGCATTATTCTACTGCTATGATCTGCATGCAGTGCCTTGGTCATATAAATTTGAGCTATTTGAGTAAAAACACCCATCACCAAAAGCAGCAGCCATTCTAAACCATGAGGAGTTTTCCAATCAAAAACCCAGCAGGCTGCACCCATTATTGGAACTGCTATGAGCGGAAAATAAAACACCACCGTAACAGGATGATCCGTTTTGCGGCACTTCATAATAGCATTATAAGCAACACCCGAAATCAAGCTTGAAAGAATGCCAAGCAGCAGATAGGTGAGACTAACACGATTGTCGAAACCTTTGATCAATAAAACACCCACAAATGCAAGCCCAAATAAGAACCATTGCAGTTTTTTCACTTTTTCTCCTTGCATTTGAGTGGCGAGTAACACTGTAAAAATGGGTGACAAATATTGGATGGTTGTAGCTGACGCAAGAGGCATGTGTTTAATGGTTAGAAAGAATAAAAACAAGGCACACATGCCTGTAAACCCTCTAATGATAAGCCACTTTTTATTGTTACCAAACATGGGCAGCTTAAGCTGCCTTATCATCACTATACTAATTGCTACCGATACCAGCGACCTAAAAAAAACAATCTCATGAGTTGGGAAATCATGCAGGTACTTCACGCAAAAATTGACCACCGCGTACGTGAGTGACGAGATAAGAATATAGACTATGCCTTTGTACTTCAAGGCGCGAAAATAGGCTTTACAATAGGCCATCATTGCTAATAAATTTCAGCTTAGATTGAAGGAATTTATTTATTATCGCATCACTTTAATAATAACCAAACCAAATTTTCTAACTGTCCTGAACTATGAAAAAACTACTTATTCTAACCGTGATTTTTGCTGGTTTTATGCAAACTGCAAAAGCCCAAGCATTGTTTAAAAATGACGTTTT
>JANRBI010000276.1:49282-51166 GCA_030727625.1 Salibacteraceae bacterium | reverse complement strand
TATTCCGATACTTATAGTGATCTGGATTTTTACTACAAGTATTCAGATATCCAAAATTCCAGTGAATTGGTGGATTCTTTGATTCGAAATACTATTTCGAATACTGGTTTGTTATCTTTTAATGTTTTCAAATCAGATACTACTAGTTTAGATTCTATTTCTAAACTGCTTGATTTGATAGCTGGTTTTGGTACTGAACAATCTTATATCGTAAATAATGGTGATCAGTGGCAATATGCTAATGCAGCTTTGATTGGAAACTCTAAATTGTATTTGTCAAGTTTGACAGCTTCGTTAAGAGGGGACTATAGCTTTTTTGGTTTTAAAGAAGGAGCTATGAGTATTGAATCAGAAGGAAAATACACTATTGATTTGGATAGCCTTGAGAAAAGAAAGTTGTCGATTGGGGCTTTAGTTTCTTACAATAGGGGTTTAATGCCAATTCAGTTTTTTAGATACTCGAGTAGTCTTGGTGAAATAAGACGGACTGCACAGTTGGTTAGTGATGCTTCTCAGTTGATAAATATTGGGATAGAATCCCCTAAGTTTAGTGTATCTGTGAATGCCGGTTTACGTCAGTTGGGAGATTATTCTATAATGGATAAGCATGGCGTGATCGATCAAGTGAATGTCAAAGCACAGACTTTGAGTTTGGACGTTGAGTATAAGATTAAATGGTTTTGTATTTCAAATGAGCTTACCTATCAAACAATGGCTGATGATTACAGGTTTAGTTTACCAAAAGTCGTGAATACTGGTAGGATTTATTTCAATACACCACTATTCAATAAAGCTCTTTACATACAGCCAGGAATAGATTTGCTGTACTATTCTGATTATTATGTAACAGGATATCATCCAAGTTTCGATGTTTACTACGTTCAGAATGATAAAAAGTATGGCTCATATCTACGAAGTGATGTTTTCTTAAAAGCACACATTCAAACCGTTGAGATTGAATTAAGATTGGCTAATTGGAATTATGACTTGTATGGTCAAGAGACCATCGTTGCGCCAAATTACCCGGGAATAGAGCGATACTTTCAAGGAAGAGTAATCTGGAAGTTCAAAAACTGATTAAGTCTTTTGTTTCTTCTTTTTCGCTGCAGGAAATAGAACATTGTTGAGAATAAGTCTATAACCAGCAGAGTTTGGATGTAGGCTCAAATCAGTTGGTGGATCGCCAACGAAATGCTGATAATCTTCAGGATCATGGCCACCATAGAATGTCCATTGACCTTTACCAAATTCTCCATGAATGTACTTGGCTACTCCTAACCCTTTGTTCTCCCCTAGAATTAGTACTTGAGGCTTGATGAACTTTAATTGGTAAGAAGTAGTTTGCCCCATAAATCCTTTTACAATTTGTTGATGATTTTGACAAAGCATGGATGGAACTGGATCCCACTTGGCGGAGAAATCGAAGAGTGTAAAGAAGTCTTGTTCTTTTTGTGATCGAGAGTGAATATTAGTTCCGTCAATCGTTGAGAACTCATATTCCATCGGATTCATGCTTAGCGTATAGTTTTCAAATGCAAACGATTCGTCAAATTCAAGTTTAGATTGAGCTTGAGGATCAGCTCCATCACCATCAAACATTTGTTCGCATATATCAACGTTTTCGGCAGCAATTGCAATGTCATACGAGTCAGTTCCTGAACACATCGAAAACATAAATCCACCACCTGAAACGTATTCTTTTATTTTCAGAGCGACTCCAAGTTTCAATTCTGAAACTTTGGAAAAGCCAAGTCTTTGAGCTGTTTGTTCTGACTCAGTCTTCTGATCTATGTACCATTTGTGATTGCGGTAAGAACCGTAAAATTTCCCGTATTGACCCGTGAAATCTTCGTGGTGAAGGTGAAGCCAATCGTATAAATGAAG
>JANRBI010000276.1:42604-49182 GCA_030727625.1 Salibacteraceae bacterium | reverse complement strand
CGATAGTTAAGCAGCCATTGAACTTCGACTTCTTTTTCTAAAGACCAATAAGCGATGCCATAGGCTTTTAAATGATCTCTCTGCGATTCGTCCATTGGAACGAGAAGCTTTTTTGCTTCAGCGCTAAAGGTTAAAAAGACACAAAAAAAGAGAAAGGTTGTTTGAAGTAAGTTTTTAAAAAGGTGCTTCTGTATCATCTTCGTCTGTGGAATCCCACTTACTTGATTGTAAGATTTTAGTGCCATAATTATCTTCAATTTGAGGGCCTTGAGGAGCTGCACTCTTATCAAAGTTATCATTATCCCAATTGGTGAATTTTGCGAGGTGATTTACGAAACGAATTTTAACGTCTTCGGTAGATCCATTTCTATGTTTCGCAATGATCAATTCAGCCATACCTGCGGTTGAATTTCCATCAGCATCTTCGGTTAGGTTATAGTATTCGGGGCGATAAATGAACATAACCATATCTGCATCTTGCTCAATCGCACCAGACTCACGAAGATCGGATAGCATTGGCTTTTTATCGCCACCGCGCGTTTCAACAGCACGACTCAACTGACTCAATGCGATGATCGGAATGTCCAATTCTTTTGCGATTCCTTTGATTGCTCTAGAAATGGTGCTGATTTCTTGTTCGCGATTTCCTTTTCCTTCTCCAGTTCCTGCACTCATCAGCTGCAAATAATCGATAATCACCATCTGAATGTCTTTCTCAGCCTTCAATCTTCGGCATTGAGCACGAAGTTCAAAAACAGATAATCCTGGAGTGTCATTAATATAAATAGGAGCATTGGTCAATTTCCCAATTCGAGCATTAAGCTGCTCCCATTCATGCGGTTCTAAATTTCCTTTTTTAAGTTTTTCTGCTGCAATTTCTGTTTCGCTTGCTATCAAACGATTTACAAGCTGCAGCGAAGACATTTCAAGTGAAAATACTGCTACACCTTTTTTGTAGTCAACAGCAGAATTTCGCGCAAGCGATAATACAAAGGCTGTTTTACCCATACCCGGACGAGCAGCCAAAACGATCATGTCTGATTTTTGGAAACCACCTGTAACTCTGTCTAGATTCATAAATCCGGTAGGTACACCGCTGGTTCCATCTTGCTTACTGATGATTTCAAGTTGCTTAATTGCTTTGTGCAACAACTTATTCATGTCATCATAGCTCTTTCTGATGTTACCTTCAGCTACTTCAAAAAGTCGAGCTTCCGCTTGATCTAGCAAATCAAAAACGTCTACTGTTTCGTCATAAGCACTCTTAATTGTTTCGCTGGAAATTTTGATCAGCTCGCGCTGAATGTGCTTTTGAGATATGATTCGAGCGTGAAATTCAACATTTGCGCTTGACGCAACCCTATTGGTAAGCTGAGCAATATAGAATGGCCCACCAACTTGCTCTAGCGTACCTTTTTTCTTTAATTCTTGAGTTACTGTGAGGATGTCAATTGGTTCAGAGCGCTGAAACAAATCGAGGATAGCTTCATAAATAAGTTGATGATCTTCTTTATAAAAACTTTCTTTTTTTAGGATGTCAATTACATCGGTAAGGGCTTCTTTGTCAAGCATTAAAGCACCAATTACGGCCTCTTCTAGATCTACTGCTTGAGGTGGTAATTTACCATACTCAGGTGTGTTGATTTGGGTGCGGACAACGCTTAGATTTTTTGCTACTTGTTTTGCTTCTGTTCTCGGCTCTTCCATGTGGCCAAATGTACCGTAAAGCAAAAGGTTTGCTCAGTTGTAACCGCTAAAAATTATACACTTAAATTTTCGAAATTCAATAACACTTAACTGCTTGATTGATTGCAGCTATTGACTTTTATAACTTATGAAATTCTTGCTAACAAAACATTTCAACTAAAGTTGATAAACCATTTTTAAATGTGGAATTCCATCTTCGAGGTACATTTTTTCTATTGGCTCAAAGCCGATCTTTTTATAAAAATTGGTCAAGTATACTTGAGCGCTGATTTCTATTTTTTGGTGCTTCGAATGCTGAACAAGCCAATCAATAGCAAAGCGCATAATGTTTTTTGCGAGACCTTTGTTTCTGTGGTTTTCAGACACAATCACACGTCCAATGTGTGCAGTATTATTCAGATAAATTCTTGCGTAAGCAGCAAGTTCTTCCCCTTCAAAACCTAGGATATGTGTTGCTTCCTTATCTGTTAAATCTGGATCGGGATAAACACAAATTTGTTCTACTACAAAAACGTCACTGCGCAGTTTATACATTGCTAGCAGTTCATCATTAGATAGTTGGTCGAAGGTTTTTGAAATTAATTTCATTCGAGTGCTTAAACCTGTGGCTTAATTTGGTGTTAATTGCGGCATGAAAGTATATAGATTGGAGAAAACACAGAAGCTGCCTATCACAATGGACCAAGCTTGGGCCTTTTTTTCTACCCCAAAAAATCTTCAGGCCATCACTCCAAAAGACTTGAGCTTCGAAATTTTGACTGACCTAGGTGACGATAAAATGTACGCAGGCCAAATCATCAACTATAAAGTAAGCCCGTTTCCGGGAATAAAAATGCGTTGGACTACCGAAATTTCGCACGTAGAAGAAGGCGTTTATTTTGTGGATGAACAACGCTTTGGGCCTTATTCATTTTGGCATCACAAGCATTTTTTTAAGGCTATAGAAGGTGGGGTTTTGGCAACAGACATCATCGACTATGCCGTGCCAATGGGTATTTTGGGGCGAATGGTTCATCCGTTCATTGTGAGAAATAAACTAGAACAGATTTTTGAGTTCAGATTCAAGAAATTAGAGGAAAAGTTCGGTGTTTTTAATGCCAATCACTAGGCAATTCATGTACTATTTCTAGTCGGTTTGAATTGGGATTAAACTCATCCCATGATTTGATGAAATTATGAATGGACGATGATGATTTTCCTTGAGTTTCATTTGTGAAAACGTCTAATGACTGCTCTGCTCGAGTGAATGCAACATAAATGATATTCAGTTCATCCAAGGCAGATTTCACAATTTCGTCATCGTAAATTTCTTGAAATGGCGTGTTATTATATCGATGTATCGGCAAAAGATAGTTTGAAATTTCGGGTATGATTTCATCGTTTTGCAACCAGCCAAAGTTCTTGGTTGGTTTTGTGTTTTTGATGTCGGGCAAATAAACCAACACATGCTTAAACTCCAATCCTTTTGACTTGTGAATGGTCATGATTCTAATGGCATTGCCGGCATCCTGAAGGCGAACACTCAGTCCCGATTTTTTTGATTCGTAGTAATCTAAAAAAGTGTGTTTCAGGTAAAGGTTTCCTTGTTCAAAATCCCAAGCGAAGTCAAGAAGTTGAGCGACAAATGGATTTTTTAGATCGAATTTGTAGAGTTTGCAAAGCTTAAAAATGCGGTGAAAGCTATCACCTTGTTCTATTTCGGATAGTTTAAGCGGAAGCTTAATGAGCTTGCAAAGGCCATTAAAATCTAGTTTTTCTTTTTTGACTTCACTTGCCAAGGTATGATGATCGCCTTTTATCATTTCGAACTGGATTAGCTTGGCCAACCACGATTGTAGATAAAACGGATCGTTGTAAAAACGCGCGGCATAAAGCGTAGCTAACACCAATTTGGCTTGAGCACTATTATCAATCAGCAAACTTTCATCGCTAATCACAGCTATGTTTTGTTCTAATAGTAGGGACGCAAATTTTGAAGCGTCTTTGTTGCCTCTAAACAGAATGCAGGTTTTACCGAGCTCAGTTTTATCGATGTTTTTTATCTCATTGATGCGAGCAAGCATTGCATTGAAGTAGTTCTCGATTTTCTCGTCACCAAATACGCGTTCAATAAAATGGACACGCACTTCACCGTTTTCTTTTGAGAATGTTTTCTGATGCAAATCGTCATAAACTTCCAATTGATGCTCTTGCAGCATGGCATCACTCAATTCTCTAAAAAAGCGATTATTGAATTTGATCACATTGCGTGCAGAACGAAAATTTGTGTTGAGCACGTTCTTTTCATAGCTCTGTTCAAACAGCTGCTGCGCGCTTCCTAGCACTTTGGGCAAGGCAATAAACTGATCAGGTTCGCTTCCGCGAAAGCGATAAATGGACTGTTTTGCGTCTCCAACAATCAAACTTTCTTTTCCATCGGCTAGGCTGTTTTCAACCAATGGCTGAAGATTGATCCATTGTAGAGATGACGTGTCTTGAAATTCGTCAATGAGAATGTGCTGGTATTTATTCCCGAGTTTTTCATAGATGAATGGCGTTTGCTCTTCCAAGAATTTCTGTGTCAAAATTTGATTGAAATCTGAAAGCGTTTGCACGTTTTCATCTGCTTTAATTTGATCGAAAAGCGCTTTCAATTCATTGATCAAGACTAAACCGAAAAGATCGGTTGTCATGTTTTTCTTGAATTTATTCCTCTTGATCTCTGGAAGAAGTACTAGATATTCGTCTCTCAGCTGTTTGAATTGAGGCAGCAAACTGTCAACAAGTTGTGGATTTGAAGCCGTTTTTGAGTGCAGCTTTTCACCATCCAATATCTTGTTTGTTCTATCACTTGGTTTCAGGTCACTGTAATATTCAGAATCATCGAGCAATTTGATGAAAAATGAATGAATGCCTTTGTTACCATAGTTCATGTCAGTGTAATCGAGCCCATTTTCTTTCATTATCGAAAGATATCGTTTGCCAATAGCTTCTATTTTGACTTCAAAATCTCGAACAGATTTTTTTAGCGATTTGAGCAGCGTAAGCGCGTGGTTATAATCAATCGCATTGAGGTTGTTTCCGTTTAAAAAGAAGTCTTCGCTACTTAGCTCTTGCGCGAACTTTGCCAGCGAAGGTTCAATGTCTCCGCTATTATCGTTTTCGGTTTGAGTCTCGGCAAAAGCCAGCACGAGTTGCGTAATGCCCTCGTCTTGACCAACTTTATCTAACAAAGCAGTAGTCACAAGATCTATCAATCGAGATTGATCAATTTCGACTTCAAAATCGGGCGCCATGCCAAGGTCGCTTGCAAAGCTTCGAACGAGCCGATGCACAAATTTGTCTATAGTAAGAATTGAAAAATCGCCATAATTATGAATAAGCGCGTCAAGCGCGAATTTGCTTCGTTGCGTAATTTCTGCTTCTGTGAAATTGGTTTCGGCCATAATAGCGCTGCGCATGCTACCAATGTCTTTTCGCGAACTTGGGTTTCCCGCAAGGGCACTTAAATAAGTAACAATGCGCTCTTTCATTTCGGCAGCAGCTTTCACTGTAAAAGTGATGGCGAGAATGTTTCTGAAATAGTCAGGAGTATTTCCCGAAAGGGCTAATTTTAAAAATGTTTTAGAAAGGGTAAATGTTTTACCCGAACCTGCCGAACTTTTGTAAACTTTGAAATTCTTTGCTGTCGTGCTCATTGACACCAAAATTCAACTTTATTCATTGAAATCCGTCTTAAAGACTAAATACTTTTTCTTGAAATCAATTATCCTCACTTTAGCCATTATTTTATCTGTCGCTTTTAGTGCTTCCGCACAATTTATTAGCACCGAAAACTTTGTTCAAGGAAATGTGATGGTTTTGCTGAAAAGCGAAATCGAAGCATCTCAATTTTGTGCAGAACTCAACAATCAAACCGATGCTTCTTTTATTCCAAGCAGAAGACTTTCGCAATCGATTAACCTTTGGTTACTTGAGTTTGATCCTAATAAATTAGAAACTAGAAAAGGGTTGACAGCGGTTGAAAGATCAACTTCAACCATTATCGCACAACTAAACCACACCGATTTAAATCTAAGAACGGTGCCAGACGACACCTTGTTTTTTAAGCAATGGGCTTTTGAGAATAATGGAACAAATGGAGGTTCGGGCACTGCGGATATTGACGCTGCTTCGGCTTGGAATGTTACAACTGGTGGTTTGACCACTGAAGGCGACACCATTGTGGTTGCAGTAATTGATGGTGGATTTTATATCCAACACGAAGACTTGGTCAAAAACATTTTTATAAATCATCATGAAATACCACAAAACGGAATTGACGATGATTTGAATGGATATGTGGATGATATAAATGGTTGGGATTCGTATTCTAACGATTATACCATTCCGATAGATAATCATGGAACTCATGTTGCCGGAACTATTGGCGCTGTTGGGAACAATGAAATTGGTGTTACTGGAGTAAACTGGAATGTGAAAATATTACCAGTGGCTGGTTCTTCTTCGCTTGAATCTACCGTGATTGCTTCTTATGGATATGTGCTTGACATGCGCAGGAGATACAACCAAACCAATGGGGCAGAAGGAGCATACGTTGTTGCAACCAATTCTTCGTTTGGTGTGGATTATGGTTTACCAGCCGATTATCCATTGTGGTGCGCTATGTATGATTCGCTTGGATATGCTGGTGTTTTGAGTGCAGGCGCCACAGCAAATCTCCCAATAGATGTAGATCAAGCAAGTGATGTGCCTACAGCATGCGCTTCAGATTTTTTAATCTCGGTAACCAATACAACTAGTTCTGATGTTCGAAATTCTGGTGCTGCTTTTGGCTTAGAAACCATTGATATTGGAGCGCCAGGAAGCGTGATTTATTCGCTCAATAATTA